>CAIVSN010000186.1 GCA_903908595.1 uncultured bacterium | reverse complement strand
CAAGACACAGAAGTGAGCCGACGCTTTCGGCGTGCTCGCCACCGTCCTGCTGTCGCTCAAGGCGAAACACCCGGACGACTTCTTCGCCAAATACCACGAACTCAGGAAATCGCTCGCCTAGGGGGTCCAGTGAGCAGTTACTTATGGGAAATATTCCGAAAAAAGGACAGCTTTTACGGAAAATAGCACAAATTGCACCGCAGAGAAACGCTTGGAGACCTCCTCATTTGACAGGTAACTCTGGACAATGTATGCCCAATAGGAATTGGTTTTCGGTATTTTACGGTTACAGATTCGGAACAGGTTGTATTTTTCTTCTTTCGGGAGTGTATCGGCAACAAGTGACCAAAGGAAAAAGTAAAAAGATATCCGAATACTTGACGAGAAAACCGGGAAGCCGATTCCCGTTGGGTATAATATAGGTTTGGCAAAGAAATCCTCGTATTGTCTATGGGGAATATAAATAGCAGTTGGCAACCGATGGCATTGGCATATTATTCAGTTATACCTGACCAAATCTACGGCCATAAAATAACGAAAACCAAATTCGCTTAGGTATAATTATTAACTATTGCTTTATGGTATATTTTTCTGTTATGAGGAAATGGGTTGCCACGATTTTGGTTCTGGTTTTCATTTCCATAGCTTTGGGAAGCCAAACTTTTGCCGCTGGAAACTCCGATTCCTATACAAACGCTGCTGAAAAACTCGTTTACAAATACGTTACGAAATTGCAAAATAGCGATTATGAGAATACCGTAATCCGTACGAAACTCGCAAATCTGAAAAGCCAGTATCTCAAAAAGACAAAACTCCGTTCGTACCGTGGAGCGACAAAGAAGAGAATCGATGCGATCATCGGTAGGATCGATTACCATATCGTACAGGTACAGGCAGATATCGACGAAGAGAAAAATGACCCGCTGTCTGACGATGCGGATACAGAGACGACCACTCCGACATCATGAAGTACGTGGATCGTGCCAAAAGTCGTAAGCAACGAGAAAACGTGACAGATCGGGAAATGTTTCGTCGTAAGCAATAACAAATTCGGATCCGACGAGAGCAATTATCTGCAATTACTGCCGGATTCACTGGATACGTGGTCAACTTCAGACAAGGAAAAATGTGCTGCCGCCTGTAGGGAATCCATCGGAAAGTCAACCTGATACATGTGTCTCATCAAATGAGGAAACTGAACTGATGCTTCTCCAAATTTTAATGTGAGTATGAATCTCGCGATGGAAAAACAAGGTCAAAACGAAGCAAATCCAGCTATCGTAAGCACGACTCCGGCAATTGCCAATAAAACCATGCATGTTGTCGGTATTTACGAAGGAAAATGATACAAAGAGCAATGAACCCAAATTATTCCTGGAAAAGTGACGGTACGAGTCACCAAATCTATCGGCGTTCTCGTACTTTCTTCCTATAGCAAGACCGAATGGACTTTGGATATCCCGTCCTGAGTCACTATCGAGCAAATTATCACCAATGGCTATTACAATCAAACGGTAGTATGAAATGGTTCCGTTCCCGTTAAGCAGATTAGCATTGAAAATAATAACTCAACTGATTGGCTTGGCGCTCCGTATTCAGAAAAGCCAGAATGTACCACCATGACGGTTGCGGTTTTCGAGGTACTTCCTTTTCCCGGAGCTCCTGGTTACAAAGAAGGAGCCGTAGCAAAAAAAATTGGGGAAAGGGATGAAAAACATTGTGAACGTGATTTCTATGAACTCAGCACAAAAAAGAACCTCAAACGTATTACCCAACTCGATATAACATCTTTCCAAGGGAACTATACCGGTGAGAGTTTTGAAATTAAATAATGAATACCCTACGGGATGAAATTTAAAAAAATGGGATATCCGACAGTATCCCATTTTTTGAACGGACCATCGGGCTCAAATACACATTCTCAAAAAAAGTTTTGCGAAACGGCATCTTTTTCATAAGATACCCGCACTTACCACCCTTGGCGGGGTAGCTCAGTGGTAGAGCAGAGGCCTGAAAAGCCTTGTGTCGGTAGTTCGATTCTACTCCTCGCCACCATCTAGCTTCGGAAAACTTACCGGAAAGATTGAAATAGTTTGAGACCGAAGTTATAAAACCGAAAAATCAATGAAGAAATACTTGCAACAGACCATGTGTCGGTTCAAGTATTTTTTGTTTTCTTGGAAATGCCACATTATCCTTCCTTTTCACGCTTTCATATAAAGTAAGACGCTGCTCGTGGATTCATTGATAAAATTCTGTCAATTTAAAATGGAAATGTCGTAAGCTTTTTAAAATAGAAATGTCGTCTTTTGTGCTTAGTACTATGTTGGGCATAGCTCACGGGAAGTAAGTTTTGACATGCCCGCAGATTGCCTCAGTTTTCAGTAGTGGGACTGCTTCTCCTTGCTTTTTGCATGCCTTTCCGCATCCCTTTTCAGTTTCTCTTCGGTTTTCCTCCGTAACTCTTCCTATACCAGCCTTTCCTTCTCCAATATGCACCGTTTCTGAATGGACCGTTCGTCTTCGCCTACCACCGGAGGGAGCGGGAGCATGCATGACTTTTTCGGCAGGGAATCCATTTCTTTCGATATGACGTATTTTTTGTTTTTGTTGGTAACATGAAGCGTTCCGTCCATGCGCTTCTCGACCGTAACCTTTTCTCATTTGCAGACCAGGGATCCCCCTTCCTTGTCTCGATACAACTGGATGATCTTCGTCTCAAATCGGATCGTGTAATCGTTTTGCACCTTACGCCCTGTATGTACGGAGAATATCTCGTGCAATCGTTCTTTTTCGTCATCTCTCAGGGGGACGTGGAGATCGGATGCCCCTCTCGGTTCCACCCGAAACTTCCTGTTGAACTTCGGAAGGTATTCTTTCAGGAAGGCGTTCGCGTCGTCGATGTTGCTTATGTCGTTTTCCCGCAGTTCTTTCAGGAGCCGGTCCTGAAGGGTTCCGTTCATGCGTTCCACCCTTCCCTTTGCCTGTGGCGAGTTCGCGAAGATAAGCTCTATCCCAAGCTCTTTGCAGGCCCGTCCGAACTGGGTGGTGAGTTCCTTGTCATCCGTGGCGTTCGGGTGGTTGATCTTGTACGTGGCAAATTTATCGAGATAGACGGACTTTGGTTTTCCATGCATGAGAATGTAGTCTATCCAAAACTGAAACGTCGCGGGAATCCCCTCGTTGAGAGCGAACTTTGCCACCACCTCCCCGGTCGCGTCGTCCACCGAAACCAGGAGGCAAGCCTCGCCTCACCGGCCTTCGAACCAGAGGTGGTAGGTTCCGTCGTATTGATTCATCTCCCCATAGTTCTCCTTTCTCTCCCGCATGGTTCTCTGGGCATCGAGTTTCCTTTGCTTCTTCACGACCTGCAGTCACCTTCGGATCAGTTCGTTGCGCAAGGTGAGCATGGAGAAAACGATGCCGTGCTTTTCTTCGAGTTTTTCTTGGAGTAAAACGTGAGAATGATCCGGGTAATGTTTTTCGATGAGTGAGATGGTCTCGTCATGGCGCGATGTATCCAAGCCATGGTTCGAAATCTTCCCTCGTCCCTTGTGAACCAGTCATGCGTCACCATCCCGCTGGTAGCGCTTTTTGATGCGTTGGATCTGTCGCACGCTCTTATGGGCCAGACCGGCTGCTTCTCGCTCAAGAAGGTGTCCTCAGATGAGTTTGTCCATAATGTTTTTGAGGTTGAGTTCTTTTTGTGTCATATGAAGATATTGGGCCATAGGAATAGAATTTGAGCGAGGAAGTAAAAGACTTACGTCACTTTACGACATTTCTATTTTTTTATCTTTGCGACATCTTAACTTTTAAAGTGACACATTGATACAATTCATTTTATTTTGCGAAAAATAGGATATGATATCCCGTGCCGTTCAAACCGCCCTGATTACGCCCATTCCATACCCTTTTCCAAATATGACTTTGCAAAAACCAAATTCTTGGCTCTCCCAAGAACCGGGCCATCTCAAAGCCCCACCAGTTTCCCCCGCTTCTCACACACTGAAATCCCGAGACAAACACTTCCCTTGATTTACCCTAGTGGAACTTGTCGTCGTTATCACCATACTTGCTATTCTTGGTACCATCGGCTTCCTGTCGATTCAGAACTATTCCGCCAAAGCCCGGGACAGCGTTCGCATCTCCGATATGAGCAACGTAATCAAGGCTTTCGCACTTTTTAAAGCTCAAAACGATACCTATCCCGTACCGGAGAACTCCCTAGCCTTACTCGACGGACTAGGCTCCGTCATTTCCTACCAGGGGAACCTCGGAGAATCCATCATGCGGCAGGTCAAGATGGACAAGGTAGCGGTAGATCCCAAGGATCGACGACCGTACGTATATTCCATCGACTCCAAACGCAAGAAGGTACAGCTGATGGGCTACCTCGAGCACGGCGACGCCATCAGGGTCCTATCCTTTCTTGATCCCATAAGCATCGCGTATGCCTCCGACTACTCCGATAGACACATCTACGTTACCGGAGACCAGGTAGGGATACTCACCGACGCGACCAAGGCCCCCCTCCAGGATACCTACACCGGGACCGGAGTGGATCTTCGGAGCATAAATACTGCCGGCATCACCGCCTATTTCGGCGGAGACGTTTACGGAGGAGGCAAAAGTACCGGGACCGGAGACGTGCTGATCACCCAATTGCTCGGTGCGGTTAATGACGCCATTCCCTGTAATTCCGCTGCTTACAACGGGTACGCTGTTTCTGCGCTCACCCACAAACAAACCGGAACCTTTTCCAAACCCCTGACGATTTCCCAAGGCTCGGGAACCGGAACCCTCAGGATCACCTGCTTGAACGGAAGCCTCGATATGGTCAATTCGGTAGAAACGCTTTCGGTGAGCTGCAATTCCGGATATATGAACACGGGCAACAATCTCTGCGCGTCAAATATTTGCGGCGGAAGCATGCCGGCGAATTCCGAAGTCCTTTCCGGAACGACCCAGAATGTTGGTCAGAATTGGACGAAAGGAACGGGAGTTGTCGGAGTATGCACGTTCGAGTGCAAAACGAATTACACATGGAACAGTTCCGTATGTGCAGCAAACACACAAATGGCCACCGCCTGCAACGGAAGCGTTGCCACGTATGCCACGAGCAATTCGACCGCCACGACCTGGACCCAGACCTGGAACGGATCCGCCTGGCTTCCGGTCTATACCTTTACGAGAAATTCCGTTCCGGGAATATGCACGTTCGAGTGCAATGCCGGATACGCTTGGAACGGTTCTATATGCTCGTTTAATTCCTATGCCGTTTCGGGAAGCTTCGGAGCGAACGCGAACGGTGCCACCGTAAACGTCTGCGGCACTAACGTCACCGCCGACGCTTCCGGGAACTTCTCGAGGTCGGGAGTGCCGCACGGTACCGCGTGCAACGCGATCGCGGCCACGAGGACCGGATATACCTGTTCCACAACCACGAACGGCCCCGCGAGCCTGACATCGAACGTGTCCAATGTCTCGGGAAGTTGCGCGGACGTAACGGCTCCGACTTGATGAGACTTCACGATAAACGGATGAGCCGCCAATACGAATTCCACGAACGTGACGCTTACGGTAACATGCCCAACGGATGCCGCCGGAAGTACGCCTATCCAGGTAGCGTATGGAAATTCCGCAAGCCCGGCGAATTGGACGACCTGCGCCAGTTCGATATCGCACACGTTGACCGCATGAGATGGAAGCAAAACCGTTTACGCAAGATTCCGGGATAGCGCGACCGCTCCGAATGCGACTGGGGATATCAGCAAGAGTATCAACTTCAGTACGCCGTTAACTCCGACTTTCCAAAATTTGGGAAGCTGATACTGGGCCATAGGATTCGAAGATACCGTACATACCGCATGATGCAAAAGCGACTACAATACGACCTACAGAAAGGAAAAGTGCCTATTGAGGGTTACGCCCGGAACCCCGAATCTCAACAACCAACCGGCGAGCGTGATCTACATGGCGCCATCGGACAGCATAGTCAGCCGGATTAACGATGACAGCGCTACTTCGGCCAGCACGTATTGCAGCTCGTTAAATAGCTGAAAAGCATATTCCAGCATCTGAACTTGGAGGCTTCCGAATAGCAATCCCGAGATGTACAATATGTACCAGACCTGACCCAATACGATATGGGGATCCGAATTGAACCAATTGTTCTGAAGCATGTGGTCATCGTCTTCCGGAGGCGCTTGAATGAGAATGGCCATATACAATTGGAGTATCGGCACTTCCACGTCTTGACCCGTAAGCATGGCCAGTTCGCTAAACGTATGGTGCGTCGCTAATTAAAAGCGTTTCGTTATAATTTTGGGAAATCTAACCGCCAACCCTTCTCCCAAATTCAGAACCCTACGAAAACACCACCAACCCCAACCCATAAGAAACCGCATTGCAAACAAAAGAAAGCAACAATGCCCGCCTCGCCCCCAGACGCAAGAAAAAACAGTACATGACCGCTTCCACCGCCACCACGAGCAATTCCCCAACGACGCTCAAAACGAGATACCGGCTGATAAACGCCGGCAGGACAAACCACAAATACGGCAGCGTCGCGAACGACGCGAACACTCCGGAAAACGCCAGGATTCCGCTTCCCAATACCGAAGCATCGATTCGGAACCCCCTTCGGACAACCGCGAACAACACCGCGGTTTCCATCAGGCAAGTCACCGCGAGCGCCATTAAAAACCGGTGTTCGTACGTCATCTGTTAGCAGGGATTATTGAGCTAATTCCGAATACGTTTTGGAAGTTTTCGTAGTGATATTTTCTTTCAATCTCCAAATGATCTCCGCCATTTCCCCGCGCGTGATTTTCTGATCGAACGATAGGATCGTATCGGGGATGGCGCGTTTTTCAGAAAGATAATTCACGTACGGGCGGTACCAAACGGTATCCTCGGCCATCGGCTTCTGGAAAGCGTTGATGATGATTTTTGCGGCTTCGACGAAACTGATGGTCGTATCCGGTCCGTACGAACCGTCCGGATATCCTTTCGCGATACCGCTCCGCTGAACCGTGCATACGTATTTTTCCGCCCAGTATCCTACCGGCACGTCGGAAAAGGAAGCGAACGGGACCACCGGAAAGGAACCGATCTTTCCAACGTCCGAATGGGTGGGATCGGTTTTCTGAGCGAGGCAATCATCTATTTCCGCTTTGGAAAACTGGGAACCTACGAGAATCTTCGTGAATTCCGCGCGGGTAATCCGAGCGCTCGGCCGGTACGTCCCGTCCGAATACCCCTGCACGATTCCGGCGTTATAGACGTAGCTGATGGCATCGAAGTTCTTCTGGGTCGACGGAACGTCCGGAAACGAACGCGGTCCGGCGGTCGATCCGGAAAACGTTTCCGTTTTTTTCGGGGTCCCATCGTTGTATTCGGATACCCGCTTCAATTCGTAGAGGTTCAACATGCCATTGGAAATAGACGAAATGGCATAATCGATCGACTCCTTCACGATCGGGTTGGAATCTTCCACATATCCGCCGTATGGCGAAACCATGCTCCCGCTGTAGACAGTCACGTTTTGGTTCGAAGGATCAATCGCATCGATCCCGACCGAATCCACATAGGACTTCTTTGCCGTCAGGATTTTGAAACTGTTGAACTTATAGCCGATGGTCAGGCATTCGTCCGATTTGACGACGTAAAATTCGTTCCCCTGAACCATGGGACCCGTTATGGACCCGATCACGTACGTGTCGGGGAAATCATTCACGTTGACGATCGTCACGCAACGGTCCAGATAATGCGAACCGGGCGGCATGACGTCGGCAAACGTTTCCGAAGAATACAGAGGCACGAGCGCCATGGCAAAGCAGGCGAAGCTGATAATTTTTTTCATACGATCAGATTGGGGAAAAGGATATGAACGGCATTTCAGAACCTATCTTACTCGGTTTTTCTTGAAAAAACAGATTTTTTCGAAAAAATGCCCCTTGTAAATCTCGGAAGTTCCGTACGATGTTTACGGTAACCCTCATGCAGTACCCCTATGCGAAAAGATCGAATCTGGACCGTCATCTGACTCTGCGTCGCCTATTTTTTGCTCAAGAACTACGTCCCCTTCGGCAACGTGGCACTGTACCCCGTCAAGCTCATCGTGACGTTTTTCCACGAATTCGGCCACGCCCTGAGCGCCATTCTTACCGGCGGGAGCGTCGATTCCGTCACGGTGAATTCCGACGGGAGCGGACTGGCCATGACCGCGTGAGGCATCCGCCCCATCGTCCTCATGGGCGGGTACGTCGGCTCGGCGGCCTTCGCGACGCTCCTGTTCTACCTCTCGCACCAACGCGGCCAAGTGTCGAAAATAACGCTCTTCATCCTCTCCTTCCTGATGGGCTTTTGCGCGTTCTACTGGTACGGGTCGTTCTTTTCTTTCGCCATCTTGCTCAGTCTGGCATGTGCCTTGGGATATCTCGCCCACGCGAACAAGTGGAACGATATCGTCCTGCAATTCCTGGCCATCGCCTCGCTCGCGATCATCATCGAGGATTTCCGGGTAGGGCCGTCCTCCGACTTGGAAAAATTCGCCGACGTTTTCGTTTTCATCCCCGTCTTCGTCTGGACGTACGTATGGCTGGGAATCGTCCTGGGGATCGCGTGATTCGGTGTGTATATATCGGCTAAGGAAGCGTAGCTCTCCCGTTGGCGTAACAAGTGCTTTTCTCAGAAATCCAAAACCGCCCGTAACTCCCCCGCCCCATGCAAGAACTCGAAATCAAACTCCTCGAAATCGACGTCGGGAAAACCCGCCAGATCCTCCTGGAACTCGGAGCCGTCAAAACTTTCGATACTGGAATCCTCGCCGATTTTTTCATCAACGAACGGAAGGAAAAAATCCGTTTGCGCCGGACCGACGTGGGCAATTTCATGACGTTCAAAAGAAGGCTGCAGGATGCCGGCATCATGCACAATGAGGAACACGAGGTCATTTTTGACGATTACGACGCGATGGTACAGATACTCCTCGCGATCGGGTTCGCCCGCTACGGGCAATCCCGGAAGCACCGGGAGAGCTATACGCTCGGGAAAATCATTTTCGACATCGACACCCACGAAGGAATACCGACCTACGTGGAAGTGGAATCCACGAGCCGGGAGCAGGTCCGGCGGGGCGTGGAATTGCTCGGGTACACGATGGAGCAGGGCGCTACGCTATCAGAACGGGAACTCAAGGCGTTGTATGGGATGGATGCGGGGAAGGAGGCTGGGGGGCTTTAGGGGAAAGCATTGCGGGGGCTCTATACCTAACCAAATTCGCTGAGAGACTCAGGTATGGTCGCGGTATAGGGATCCAAGAAACACGATTCCTATTGGGCGCATTCCATGGCCCGGTCGATTATTTCGCCAATCTCCGTTGTGCCATCCGGGGTGCCCGCGGCATATTTGGTTTTCAGGAATTCATAGGATTCTTCTTCGGAATGCTTTGGCGAAATACTCTCCTTCCCGGCATCCGCATAGCCCAGGGGCGAACAGCATCCGTTTCCGTATTCCATCCGCGCGGTCCCGCCGACATCGGGCCAATTTTCTTCGGCACTCAAATATTCGGCACTCAAATCTTTCGCGATTATCAAAGCCGAATCTTCAAAGGCACTGTCCAGAATTTCACTCACGCGCAGGCTGCCGTCGATGACGGTCAACTTCCCGTAATGATTGCAGAAAAAATCGCAATCGACGTCCCCATGGACAAACAGGCTTCCCCCCTCGTCATAGCCCAATTCGGAATCGTTTTCCAGATGCAGGCATTTGGACCGGATATTGCCTATCACCAGGAGGTTGAGCGCCTCGAATTTCAATGTGCCGGCATCGTTCAAGTCTCCGACGTGGATTTGATAATCGCTTGCTTCCCGTTCTTTGTAACCCCCTGCAACGACGTTCACGTAGGTTGAGAGAAAGCCGTTTTCCGATACCGCTCGGATGAATTTTTCCCTCGTGACGGGAATGAATTCGTTTTTTTGGAGGCCGTTCGCAGGGGTTTCCTGGAGATTTCCCGTTTTCGCATTCCCACAGGCCGCCCCTTTCGATTTGGTTTTCGCTACTTTCGCTGGCGTTTGGGATGCCTGTTTCTTTTCTTCCGGCCTTCCCTCTGGAGCTTTCTTTTTCTTCAGTTCTTGGTAGCGATATTCGAAATCCTTATCGCCATAAGCTCCGTGATCCAGAAGAAATTCTATTGTCCCCACGTCCCGAACCCACGTCAGCGCGGTCTTTCAATTCCAGTCCTTGGCATTCACGTCAGCTCCGTGCTCCAGCAGCAGTTTCGCTACATCCGCATCATTAACAAACATCAGCGGCGTCCTTCAGTAGTTTTCCCGGGCGTTCGCGTCGGCCCCGTGTTCCAAGAGCAGCTTCATTGCTTCCATGTCATTGATATGGTGTATAAGCGGCGTCCTTCAATAGTTGTCCCGGGCGTTCGCGTCAGCACCGCGTTCCAAGAGCAGTTTCATTGCTTCCTTATTGAACACGTGCATCAGCGCCGTCCATCAGCCATTGTCCCTGGCGTTCGCGTCAGCACCGCGTTCCAGGAGCAGCTTCATTGCTTCCATGTCATCAATATGGTGTATAAGCGGCGTCTTTCAATAGTTGTCCCGTGCGTTAACGTCAGCCCCGCGTTCCAGGAGCAGTTTCATTGTTTCCTTATTGAACACGTGCATCAGCGCCGTCCGTCAGCCATTGTCCCGGGCGTTCGCGTCAGCCCCGCGTTCCAAGAGCAGTTTCGCTCTTTCCAAAGTTGTAATATGGTGCATCAGCGCAGTCTTCCCATCACTGCCACGAGCGTTCACGTCGGCCCCGTTTTCCAGGAGCAGTTTCATTACTTCCACGTTATCAACCTTCATCAGCGGAGTCTTTCACTTATACGGGACATTTACGTCGACCGCGTTTTCCAGGAGCGATTTTATCAACCCCATGTCATTGTTATGCATATAGTATAGTCCCTCATAATTTATCCCCTCATAATTTAAGAGAAACGCGTCGAATTCCTTTCAGAATTTTTTCTCTGCCGCGCTTATGATTCGCTCGGTCTCCTCGATCGGTTTCAGGCCATACGTATCCTTCGCCCATTTCAGGAACTCCGGCCGGTTCAGGCTTTCGTCATAACCACAAAGCCTGCAAAACCACGCGCTATACATGTCCATATATACGGAGACCTTGACATCATACGTAAGCAGGTGGATCAGCTGCCGCACGTTTTCGGCAACGATCCGGATGCCCCCTTCGCCGCCAAACGCCACGACGGGGCATTTTTCGAGATCCGGATCGCGAAGCCAGAACGCGTACGTGCCGCCCGATCCGTTCGCGGTCGCGAATTCGATGAACGAATCGAAAAAGCCTTCTTTTCACGACGGGGATTCCAATGGCGGCCCCTCCCGGAAGCGGATACGGAAGCCTTGGGAAAAATCGTACGAGGACGAGGACGCGAACGCGATCAGCTTTTTCAAATCAATGGGAGCGGCTTTCCCGTATTTGGCGAAAAATTCATCCGCGGCATCGCTTTCTCCGGCGGCGGGTTCCGGGGCTTTCATGGCAGAAGGTTCCGGAGCGTTCCCGGCGGCGGGTTCCGGAGCTTCGGGCAAGTATCATTTTTTCAGCTTTTCGGAAACAAGCTTTTCCGATTCCTTGGCGCGGCGTTCCGGGCTCTCGAACGTCTTGGTCTGTTCCTGGCCGGCGGTCCCGGCTTTTCCGTAGCGGACGGTAAACGAGGTTCCGTCCTCGGAGATGTTCCAGAACTTGTGGGATTTTTCATCCCGGTAAACGAAGGATTTTCGCATGGGCGTTTGGATAAGGGATAGGCGGGCCGGCGGGGCCGGTTCGCGCGGGGGCAATCATATCCCACTTTCTAGGGGAATGCAAAAACGTCTTTCGGAAAATCCGAACTGCCGTCACGGACGGTTTTCGCGCTCGGATATTGGGAATCCCGGCAGAACGACGGGATCCGGGATCCGTTTCGGGTACCGGGGCGGGCGTGCCGGAGCACGGGGCACGAAGCGCGAACGGAGGAGATCCGAACCGTGCCCGTTTTTTCTACCAAGCCCTTTTTAACCGCAAGCTATCCGCCGAGGCTCCATAGGAGCCCCTCATTTAAGGAGAAATTTCATTGTTTTTAAATCCCGAATCGATATGAGCCCCGCATTTAAGGAGAAATTTCATTGTTTTTAAATCCCGAACCCATATCAACGCTGTCCTTTCATCCTTGTCCCGGGCGTTTACGTCGGCCCCGTTTTCCAGGAGGAGTTTCGCCATTTCCGCATTTTTTGCAAACATCAGCGCTGTCCTTTCATCCTTGTCCCGGGCGTTTACGTCGGCCCCGTTTTCCAAGAGGAGTTTCATTACTTCCATGTTATCAAGAT
>CAIVSN010000185.1 GCA_903908595.1 uncultured bacterium | reverse complement strand
GTTCTGTTTATAAACATGGTGGTTATGATTAATGATAAAATATAATCCATTCAGATTTAAATCCATATGGATTATATTTATTTACGTTAAAATCACGAATGTTTTTGAAAATTTCATAATCATGATATGCCCAATAGGAAAACAATTCCTATTGGGCATATGCCTAACCAAATTTGGTTAGGCATGTTGAGACACGACGTATAAGTGTTTGTACGAGTGTGTATTTTCAAAAATATCCCTCCCTACCCCTCCCCCCTCAACCCCCCCACCCTATCCACCCTCTCCCACGTAAACATCTCCTCCTCCCTCCCGAAATGCCCATACGAAGCGCTCTTCTTATACCTCGGCACCAATAAATCCAACATCTTCACAATCCCCTTCGGCCGCAAATCGAAATGTTCCATCACCAGCTTCTCGATCTTCTCGTTCGGGATTTTCCCCGTCCCAAAAGTATCCACCATCAGCGACACCGGCCGTGCCACGCCTATCGCATACGCCACCTGTATCAGGCATTTTTCTGCGAGTCCGGCCGCCACGATATTCTTCGCGACGTACCTCAGCGCGTAGGCGGCGCTCCGGTCCACCTTCGACGGATCCTTCCCCGAGAACGCTCCCCCGCCGTGCGGCGCGGAACCCCCGTAGGTGTCGACAATGATCTTCCGCCCCGTCAGCCCGCTGTCCCCCATCGGCCCGCCGATAACGAACCGCCCCGTAGGATTCACGAGGAATTTCGTCTTCGCGGTAATCATAGCAGCCGGAACCACCGGCTTGATAATCGTCTCAATCACCGCCTCGGTTAATTTCTCATGCGAAATGTCCGGATGATGCTGAGTCGACACGACGATAGTATCGATATCCACCGGCTTCCCGTCCACGTACCGGAACGTAATCTGACTCTTCGCATCAGGACGAAGAAACGTCAAAATATTTTCCTTCCGCACCTTCGCCTGACGCTCCATAATACGGTGCGCGTAATAAATCGGCGCCGGCATGAGGGTCGCGGTCTCATTGCAGGCATACCCGAACATGAGCCCCTGGTCGCCCGCCCCCTGGTCGAGGTCGAGCCCCCGGCCTTCGTCCACGCCCTGCGCGATGTCAGGAGATTGCTTGTCGTAACAGACCATGACCGCGAGGGTGTTCCCGTCGTAGCAGAGGTCGGAAGAATTGTACCCGATGTCCGTGATGGTCTTGCGGGCGATGCCGATGTAGTCGACGTTCGCGGTCGTGGTGATTTCCCCGGCGAGCACGCAGAGCCCGGTGTTGACGAGGGTTTCCGCGGCCACGCGGGCTCGGGGATCCTGCGTTAGGATGGCGTCCAGGATGGCATCGGAGATCTGGTCCGCGACTTTGTCGGGATGCCCCTCGGACACGGATTCGGAAGAAAACAGGTATTCGCTCATATCGTAAAAAATGGTAATGTATAAAAAAATCCCTTTCCTGAGAAAAGGGATTTTGCTTGAGATATATGATAATTCATACGCCAAAACATCTGTCCCCTAAAATTAGGAGCAGGAATTGGCACCGATTTTCCAAATCCAGAAACTGGACAGTTATAGTTGGTTGCCGGAACGCTTCAAACGAGCCTGATCTCTCGCGTTCTCTCGGGATGTGCGGGCAAGTGTAGCGGGATTTTTTCGGAATGCAAATCGAACTCCCCCTCTCGGCATTTTGAAGAAAACCAATACCGCTCATCCAAGAAATACCCTCGGCTATCCGAGCGTCTCCCCATCCCCGAGCAACTCGCCCAAGAACGCAACCACCTTCGCCGGCGTCGTCTCGGCCTTCACCATATACCCGTCCGCGCCGAGCTTGAAAGCGCGTTTCTGGTGCTCGTCCCCGTCGAGGTTGGAGAAAACGATAATCTTGGCGGCCTTCGCCCCGGGGATATACGAACGGATCATGGAAATCGCGTCGAACCCGTTCATCACGGGCATCATCATGTCCATCAGGATGGCGTCCGGCACGTTCCCGTCGAGGTACATGACCGCGTCGGCGCCGTTCTCTACCTCGGTGACTTCGAACCCGGACATGCGGAGCTTGGTGGCGTACATGGTCGAGATGACCGCGTCGTCTTCGACGATGAGGATTTTTTTGGCCATGAGGGGAAGAAGGTTGATGACCGGTATACTAGGTCGAATGCGGGGAAAATCAAATTCCGGCGAATTTTTTTGGTTTGGCCCTATTCCACCCAATGGGAATTTTTTTACTCATTTTTTGGTTAAATTATTGATGGGAATAGATTCTTTTTCGCATTCTTCAGGATGCACTTCACGAAGATCTTTCTCAGGTAGTTGTCTTTGCTTCTGAAGCCGTGGGATTGCCTCTTGGCTACCTTGCAGGAATTGTTTATCCCTTCGGTCAGGGCATTGGTGAATTTGAAGTCTTCGCTCGAGTGTTCGCAGTATCATCGTATGCCGGAATACCAATTGGTGAGGGTCCTTGCGAACTGTTTGAGCCTATGGTGTTCGGATGTCCCGCAATCGGCGATGATTCGATCTACTTCCTTCATATCCCTTGCGTCGATCGCGTCCATGAAGTCTTCTTTGATCGTCCAGGATTCGGCGAGGTATCCCCGGTAGTCGAATTCCCGGAAGATCTGGCCAAGCCTGAGCCTTTGTATTCCGCTGAGGTTCTTCTCCCGTGTCAGGAAGAGTTTGCGGTATCCGGTTTCCAGAAAGTAATCCAGGGTAATTTCCCTGTATGGAATGCTTTCTCCCTTGGAGTTCTCGAGGTCTTTCGGATTTACCTGATCGCCCTGGAGCCTCTGTTCGCTCTTCTCTTTGTATTTGCGCATGGCCTGGCTTTTTTCGGAGTTTCATCATAGGGACGCGTCATTCATCTCCTTGATGTTCTCTTTGCTCAGTTTCTTGGGAATCTTTCCCGAAGACACGATTTCGTCCGCCTTCACGAAGTTCATCTTTACCAGCCAGGAATTGAGCATGCGCGTATCGTCAACCATCCGGTTTGCCTCCTGGAACAGGTGGAATTTGTCTACGCTGTGAATAGGATGCGAAAGGATGGCATCGAGGGTATTGCGGTAACATTTGTTCATGTCCGTGGCGTACCCCTTGATCTTGAGCTGCACTTTGATCGGGAGGCTGTTGATCCAGGATTCGAGCTTTTCATTGGTGATGCCGTCGAGTACCGCTATGAGCTTCTTGGTCTTCAGTTCCGTGATTACGAGGATCATGTCATGGCCCGAGAACGAATGCTCGTCGACTCAGAGGTAGATTTCATCGAGGGATGAGAGTATCTCTATCCCGGTCTCATTGATCTTGGCGTGATCGATCGACTGGAGGATTTCGTACACCTTTCTCGGCGAGGTTTTCGACAGTCGGGCTATCTCGTTCCCGCTCAGGTATCCCCAGCTGGCAATTACGTAGGCCTCAAAAGCCTTTGTATGAAAGCCATGTTCGGATTCGAACTCGAACTTCTCGAAGAACTGACGGCGACAACGCTCGCAGCGGAAGTAGCGTTTGAGCAGGGAAAGCTCGATGATGCGAGTGTCCGAGAGATTGATGTGCTTGAGATTCGTCTTCTGGCGGTAGGTCCTCAGATCCTGCCTCTTGGAAGTGTTCTTTCCGCAGTGCGGACATGGGCAATGCTGGTATTTTCTTGCTACCGTAAAAACCATGATGCCTCCTGCTTTCTGGGTAAAATCCACGATGGCATTTTTCTTGCCATCAATGTTGAGAATTTTCTCAATAACTGCTATACTGTCCATAGAAAAACTGGCTTTATTAGGGGGTACAATCCTATTTAGCCAGTTTTTCTATTGTGAATCAAGAAATTGAGGTTTTATTTTCCCATTGGGTGGAATAGAGCCTTTGGTTTTTGTAAAAAAATATGTATTTTGTGGCCTTACATCAAATCCCCGAATGCGCCATACCGACAAATCCGATTTCGAACTCCGCATGGAACGCCTGCATCTCCAGGGCAACGACAAGATGTGGGAAATCATGGACCCGAAAAACAACCAAATGGATCCCGTCGTCCGCAAAATGATCGAAAGGCTGCCGCCGGGCGCGTCGGTTTTCGAGTACGGGGCGGGGCGAGGAAGGAACGCGATTCCCCTGATGCAATCCGGGTTCGCCGTGCATGTCCAGGATATCTGGGGCGCGGCCATCGACGACCTCATAGCCACGGCAAGCCAGCTCAGCCACTCGATACTCGCGAGCAAAAGCCATGCCGCCGAACACGAGCTAACGGATTCCTACGAGGCATTCGTCTGCATTCGGCTCCTGCATTTTCTCAAGCCGGAGGAAGCCTGGACCGTCATCGAAAACATGCAGTCCTTCACGTATCCTGGGGGCTACAACGCCTTCAGTTTTTTCATCGACCAGACCGTCCACGGCCCGGAATTCTTCTACCCGAGCATCCAAGAACTCGAAGCGTACTATACCGAGCGGCGTTGGACCGTCGAAGTCCAGTCCGAAATCTGCCCGTCCCAGCCGGGAGAAAGCACCAACGGGAGGGTCATGTACCAGAAAAGCATGCTGTTCCGGAAGCCCGAGATGACCGGGAGCGAGAGCCTCCGAAATGCCTCGGCCCAAAAGGTCGGGGAAATCCTCTAGAATCGAATCAGCAGCGGGATGTGGTCCGACGACAATTCCTCACCCGGAAAAATCCCGAGTTTCGCATTGGAAATCGCGTGGTCGATCGGGATGGTGAGAATCGAGGAAACATTCCAAGAATACACGGTCGCATAAAAATATTTTCAAAAAAACGACTGGAACACCCGAGAATACGGGGTCGAGTTGAAATCGCCGACCAGGATGAAATGTTCCTGGTTCGATACGAGCGCAACGACGGCGGCAAAGAATTTCTTTTGCGACGAATACATCTCCGGATCGAAGGGCGGAAGCGGATGGACGACGAAATAATCCCGGTCCTTCGTACGGAAGTACCCGATCGGGTAATCGCCGCTCATGTACGTCCGCTGCTCCAAAACTTCGTCGTTCGTGAAAAAACCGAACGAATGCACGAAATTCGGATAATAGTAGGCGTATTGGTATTTCCCCTGTTGTTTCAACGATTCGAAAAGTTCGGGGTTCAATTCGACCAGAGCTAACCGCTGGGGTCGTACCCGGTCGATATAATCGGTAATCCGAACGATATCGGAATTCAGGAATTCCGTGTTCATGAACATCAGATCGGGATTCCCGATAGGCTCATGCGAATACATCCCCGAAAAATCCGCCCCGGACAACCGGACCAGGAAAAATGCGAGCACAGCCAGGGAAAGTGCCAATTCCCGCCAGTATTTCCGATACGCGTACCAAAAAATCAAGGCGAACGTCGCTACGGCCAACTGCAGTTGGAAGTGCGAGAACAGGTCGAAGAGGAAATAATAATTCCCGAAAAATCCGAGCATGACGATCCCCAAAATCAGATAGACGAGGAAGTTCGAAGGAAGTTTCGGATTCATGGGATTACGTTTCCGGATAATTAATTATGGAGAGTTTTTCCTCCCGTATATCCTCATCGGCATCTCCTTGCCCCGGATGGCCGTTTCCCCCAGGAATTCCATGGGGAAAAGCGCGTGATCCGAAGCTTCGTACACCGTCTCGCTCACGATCAGTTCCGCGCCGTTTTCCTTGCACAGCCCTTCCAGCCGGGAAGCCGTGTTCACCGTGTCCCCGATGACGGTATAGTTCCGGCGGGTGGCGCTTCCGATATCCCCGGCGATGACGTCGCCCGAGTGTATCCCCACGCCGATGGCTCACTTTGAGAAAATCCCCGTCCGGATGCCTGGCAATTTTTGGAAAATCTCTTCGGCGCACCCCAGGGCGGACGCGGTATTTTCGGAGTCGGTCCCCGTGTCGAAGACCACCATGACCGCGTCTCCGATGAACTTGTCGATCCAGCCGCCATGCCGCTTGACCGCTCCGTCCCAGAGCGAGAAATACCCGTTCAAAAACCGGATCAGCTCTTCCGGGCTCGTCCGTTCGGACATCGCCGTGAACCCGCGGATATCGCAGAACAGGACGGTCGCGATTTTTTTCTGGGAAATCAGGCGCTTCGTCTTGGTATCGAGGATCTTGTCGCGCACCGAAGCGTCGACGTAGGTGCCCATGAGCTCGGTGACCCGGTCCTGAAGGTGCAAGATCCGGGAGCGGGCCAACGCCGTGGCGAACGCCAGGACGATCATGCCCACGATAAAAAACGTATGGACCCGGTCGGCCAAAAATACCTGGAACGAACTGGGGAAATTCGCGATGGAAAGCTTTTCCCGAAGCTCGGTTCCCGAGAAACCGGCGATTTCCCAATCGTGCAGCAGATCGAAATAAAAATACGTGAACGCGAACACCCCGATGTTCGAAAACGAAATCGCCGACTCGGAAACCATCCGCCAATTCCGGGTATTCCCCCAAAGGGCCAGGGAGTGGAACGATCCGGTAGTCAGCGAAAATATCCAGAAAAACACGTGGCCCATATTCCAAATGCCCGCCGGCGCCTCGAGGAATTCCACTATGGTATACACCACGGGAAGCAGCAAGGTCAGCAAAAATCTCCGTTTGGGATTTTCCCCGAACCGGGAAAGCAGCGAGCACTGGATCACGAGCGTCACGAGCAGCGCCAGGTGGGAAGGCTCGGTCAGCGCCGTAAAAAAACCGATGTGCACGAAATTCAACAGCAGGTAAAACATGCCGTACTGGCCCGAATACAAAAGCAATTCCATCAAGAAGGCGAGCATGGCGGGGAGGGAAAAAGGCATTCTTGGCTATATCGATCCGCTGAACCCGTACGGATCCTTGCTGTCCGAGGGAGATTCCGACAAGTGTTTCGGGAGTCAGAACCTGGCGTCATGGTTTTCCAGGAGCTCGGCGATTTCGTTCATCGCTTCGGTGCTGAATCCTTGCCGTTCCCGTTGCGACCGGTTCTTCGGATCGGCCAGGGCCGATTCCATTATCCCGAGGGAATTCACGATCATGTGGAAGCACTCCGGATCGCCCCAGCCGATTTTCAACCGTTTGAGCACGTGCGGGTATTCTTGCAACCCGACCGCGGAATCCGGGGTCAAATCGGTCGTTTTCTGGATTACTGAAATGGCTTTGCCATATACCGTACCGCCGAGAAAACGATCCTGGGTAATAATGGCTTTCCCGTTGAGTATCCCCCGAACGGCAGCTCCGCTCCGGTTGGCGGTTGCGGTTGGCGGAGAAAGGATTTGAGATGGGGGTTCCCGATCGCCCGGGGGAAACGAGAGGACGAAATCCCCGAATGGAATCGCCGGATCGGATTCGATTTTCATGCTTTGGAAAAGATTACCATTCCAAATTACCTATGGAAAACGAAAAGTCAAATAATCGGGCGTTACCGGAATGTCCCCCTTCCGGCATCCTTCGCCAAATACATGGCGGCATCGCACTTCTTCATGAGGTCGGCGGAATTCGTGCCGTCTCGCGGATAGATGGACACTCCGACGCTCGCGCCGATGACGATTTCTTTGCGGTTGATGTAGAACGGATGCGAAAGCGTCTTAACGATTTTTTCCGCGATCCGGGCCGCGTCTTCGCCATTTTTCAATCCCGGCGAGACGATGACGAACTCGTCGCCTCAGAATCGGGCGATCGTGTCCATTTCCCGGGTGATGGATTCCAATCGTTCGGCGACCTTCTGCAACAGGATATCCCCGACGTTATGCCCGTACCGGTCGTTCACGGGCTTGAACTTGTCGAGATCGATGAACAGCAGGGCACAGGAATCCCCGGTACGTTTGGAAGTCCGGATAGCCTGCTCCAGCCGGTCGCTCAGGAGGGTCCGGTTCGGGAGTCCGGTAAGCGAATCGTGCGTGGCCATCCTGAGGATTTTTTCGGCCGCGAGCTTTTGCTCCGTCACGTCTTCGGTCATGCCCAGTATCCTTTCCACGACGGATGCGCCGTTCTTGATGGGGATGAAGCAGGATTTGTACATTCCCATTTCGGGTTCGCTTCCCCGGAATTCGAAATGGCTTGGCAATCCCGCACGGGCGAGTTCGAAAAACTCCCCGACGCGCGGGACGTCCTCATCGGCGACCCATTCCGAGTACGGCAATCCGACGACATCTTCTTCATTGTCGAATTTCATCATTTTCAGCCCCATCGCGTTCATGGACAGCAATTTCCCGTCCAGGGCGATTTCGTGGATGTTTATCGGCGAATGCTCCACCAGTCACCGGTACCGGTTCTTGCTTTCGATCAGGTTGCTCTCGATGCGCTTCCTGCCGGTGATATTCCTGGCCAACACGACGAAACTCCTTTCGGATCCTTCCCCGTTGGATTTTCTCGAAACGGACAGCTCGAACCAGGATTGCTTGTCGTGGAGCCACACGGATACTTGCTTCCCCTCCGAAAAACCGCTCTGATCCGCTTCCCGGAGGGCGAGAAAACAATCGGCCGCGGCATCCGGCGAAACGACGTCGCTGAGGTTCTTCCCGATCATTTCCGATACGTTGGTATCGATCCGTCCCTTGTATCTGGAAAAATAGTTGTGGATTTTTCCGTCCAATCCCACTTCGAACAGGTAATCCGGAATCGCCTCCAGGGTAGCCCGGAGCTGGTTCTTCGCGGTAATCAGCTCGGATTCCGCGTGCTTGATATGGGAATTGTCGGTTACCATCCCGATGATGTTGACGATCTCGCCTTTCTCGTCCTTGATGGCGGACACGGAGAGGTCGGCCCAAAAATGCGTCCCGTCCTTCCTGACGTACCGTTTTTCCAAACGGTATTCGTCGATGGAGCCGTTTGCCAGTTCCCGGAATTTTTCTTCGCTCGCCTTCCGATCATCCGGATGCGTGATATCTTTGCTGGAAAGGTCGAGCAGCTCATTCTCCGGATACCCGAGATGGTCCGTGAGCCACGAATTGACAAACCGGTATTTTCCGGCGGTGTCCGTAAAGGAAAAGCCGACGTTCGCCATGCGGTAAATCGTCTTGAGCTTTTCCTGGCTCTCCATAAGCTGGCGTTCCCGTTCCTTGCGATCGGTGATATCGACGATCATGCCTACGACGTACGAAGTGTTCCCTTTCTCGTCCTTGAGGGTCGAAACGGACAATTCCCCCCAGAAAAACGAACCGTCCTTTCTCAGGTAGCGTTTTTCCAAACGGTACTTCCTCGCGGCCCCGTCGCGGTTTTGCAGAAATCTCTCCCGGCTCGCTTCTCGGTCGTCCGGATGACAGATGTCCAGATAATCCAACCGGCACATTTCTTCTTCGGAATATCACAGGCATCCCCGGAGGCAATCGTTGAACATGATGAATTTCCCTTCCGTATCGGTGATGGAAAGCCCCGCGTTCGCGACGTCGAAAATGGATTGGAGCCGTTTTTCGCTATCCAGCAAACGCTGCTCCATCTGCTTCCGGTCGGTAATGTCCCGCCTGAGCATGATGAAGCGGGTCGGGACGTTGCCGGCCTTTTTCGAAACGGAAATCTCGAAAAGCCGGGTTCCCCGCGGCAGTTCGAGGGAGAATTGCTTTCCGAAAGAAAATCCGGAAGTTTCCGCTTCCCGAAGGGCCGATAAAATCGTTTTCATGACGTCGGCCGGAAGAAAACTATCCAGGTTTTTCCCGACGAATGCTTCGGGAGGATACAGGAGCAAATCCTTGAGCGGGGAATGGTAAGAATGGCAGAATCCGTCGATATCGACCTCGAACAGCTGTTCCGGAATGGCATCCAAAATCGACTGGAAATCGTTTTTCATTTCGAGGTTCTCTTCCCCTCTTGGAAACGCCTCTCCCCTTTCGGGTCGGAGCCCGGAATCGGCCTGCGGAGCCGATGGCGTACCGGAACCGGAACCGGCCAATATCGCTCCGACCCGACCGTTCATCGCTTCGGAAATTGCCGGCAAGCCATGAATCCGGACCAGCCCCAAAAGCGCCTCCTGTTCCGAAGGCGGAAGGCGGTCGAATTCCTTGCGATAGTGTTTGGAAGGGGGCGATTTGGAAGCTTTGTCCATAATGGATGCGGTGTGTCCAACCGGGATAATACGGCGAAAAAAATAAAATCCCGACCTTGGAAAAAATGAAGCCAGAAACGATTCCGGTTTATTTTAGATATAAAACGGATATTGTCCAGAAAATAAGGCGGGCGGATTCCGTGGAGAAAAACAGGCTTTGCGCAAAAACCCGGGTACTCAGTCTCCAGACAAACAATACGAAGCCCCACGCTAGAACGTCATTCCCCGTATTCGCACCCGGGAAATCTCGACGGAAAACGGGAGTCCGTTCGGGGCATCCGTTCCCGAAACGGCCGATTCGGTCACGTAGATGCTCCCGCAATCCCCGCAATCCTGAGCCAGTTTGGAAGCGACGTTCACGGCCGTTCCCGCGACATCGAACCCCCTTCCGCCGAGCCGGAACAGCAGGACGTCCGACTGGTCGATGCCGATACGGCACGGAATATCGCGAGCCGAAAGGTTTTCCCGAAGGGCTTTCGCGAATCCAAGCGCGATTCCGGCATCCGAAAAGACGAGGATTCCCATGCCGCCTCACGTTTTGATTTCCTGCCCCACGAAACCCCGGAGCGTGGATCGGATGGTTTTCCGAAGCCCGAAGTCCGAGGAAATCCCCTCCAAAATAGAAACTTCGGCCACGTCCGACGAAGGCTTCGGGATATCCACGAGCACCACGGTCCGGTGCTCCGTAAAGCGCCCCATGACCGATTGGATGATTTTCGGATCCCGGATTTTTGACGGATTTTTCAAGAATTGATGGAAACGGAACGGGAACGGGAGCGCGAAATGGTATTTTCCATGCGGGGTGTTTGCAAGCGTCGTTTCCGGAGCTTTCTCCAAACGGTACGCGGAAATTCCTTCGTCAATATCCTCCCGTTCGGAGAATTCGAAACCGGGGATTTCGCGTAAAATGTTCCGTGCGGGGGCAGTGACCACGATTTCGTCTCCGGCCGTCCGGTTTTCGGCGATTTCGTCGATAATGGAGAATTCTTCGCCGTAAATTTGGTCTCCCAGTCGGTAAAACGTGCCGGAATGAACGCCGACTCCTATTTTTACCCGTTCGTTCGTCATGGCTTCTCGCTGAGCTGCCAACATCCCAAGAATGCTCGCGACCGGGATGCCGGAATGGTAGAACATCGCGGAATTGTCGGCGGCCCAAATTCAGATGGGAATGCCTCAGATGAAAGTGCCGTTCGAATAGACGTGTTCTTTCGGCCCCTGGATGAGCGCGAGCACTTCGTGCAAGGGCAGCTCCGCGGCCAGCTTGCTCAATCCCGAGGAATCGCTCAGGACCACGGTTCATTCCACGAGGAACGGACGGAGGAGGATTTTCGCTTCTTCGGCGGTTTTGGTTCCCGCTTCCCAAAGGCGAAACACTTTGGACAGCTGCCGGTTGTCAAAACTCGCGCGGAGGTCGAACAGGGCTTGGGGAACGGAGGCATGGAAGGCATTTTTGGCCATGGGGAAGCGTTACGATATATCGGATTGCAGAGGCTCCTGTAGGCAAACCCTCCGGCGTTTCAAATCATTACTCCTCGAAATTCCTCGGCTTCATCAGCGGAAACAGGACCACGTCCCGCAAATTGTTCTGTTCCGTAAGCAACGCGACGATTCGGTCCACTCCCATTCCCCAACCGGAAATCGGGGGCATCCCGAATTCCATGGCGCGGACGAATTCCGCATCTCCGGTCATCGCCTCCTCGTCTCCACCCGCCAGCGCGGCTTCCCCGGCCCGGAACCGCTCCGCCTGGTCGATCGGATCCACGAGTTCGGAGTAGGAATTCACGAGTTCCCAACCGTTGATAACCAATTGGAACGCGTCCGCCTGATCGGGATGCGCGTCATTCCGCCGGGCGAACGGCTTGAGGACGACCGGATAATTGTACAGAAACGTCGGATTGACGATCTTGGGGCGGGAAATTTTCTTGTAAAGGTAATCGATGAGCGTCGCGAGACCCATCTGATCCATGCCTTCGATGATAATCCCCTGCGCCCTGATATCCTCTCTCAGCGACTTCACGTCCTCATACTTCGAAACGTCGATGCCGGTATCCGCCTTGACCATCTCGATATAATCCACCTTCGCCCACGGGGTCGTGAAATCCACGTCGACGAGCTCTTCGGATTTGTTGAGGATTTTCCGCTTCCGTTCGAGTTGGAGGGTATCGAACAGGGAGTCGAACATCTTCTCGGTGAACGCGATGTTGTCGCGATAGGTCCAATAGTTCGCGTTGTGTTCGAGGTGGAGGTGTTCCGGCAGGTGCGACGGATCCTGCCCTTCGTTGCGGAAGGCTTTGCCGAGCTCGAAAATCTTGTCCATCCCCGCGAGGTTCATGAGCTTCAGCGGGATTTCGTGGGAAATCCTCAGGAACACGTCCGTGTCCATGGCGTTCTGGTGCGTGACGTACGGCCGGGCCGCAGCACCGGTAGCGGCGTTCGTGAGCACCTGCCCCTCGATTTCGACGAACCCTTCCTTCCAATAGAATTCCCGGATTGCCCGGACGAAATCCGACCGGAACCGGAACCGTTTCATCGCGGAATCGTCAGTGATAAGATCCAAATGCCGTTCCCGGTACTTGATTTCCGGGTCCGCGAGCCCGTGGAATTTTTCGGGAAGCGGTCGGAGCGCCTTGCCGAGGAAGGCGAATTCGGAGACGAAAACGGTGAGTTCTCCCTTGTGGGTGCGGAACAATTCCCCCCGGATGCCGACGAAATCCCCCAAATCGAGGAGTTTCTCCGTGAATTTGTACGCGGAAATCCCAGTTTCGGCATCGCCCAACTGCTCCGTGGCAATCCCATCGACGGAAATCCGGCAATTTTCCCGGGAAAACATGATCTGGATGCGGCCGCTGTCATCCTGGAGATGGGCGAACGCGATCTTGCCAAAACTGCGGTACAGCACGATGCGTCCCGCGGTTTCCGTATCCGTGACGGGATTCGGGATGATTGCCTCGATGGGACGGAACGCGGCATCCCCGCGCGACGAAATCGAGCCGACGGGATTTTTTTTGGCGAAAGTTTCGGGATAGGCCGCGACCCCGAGCTGGCGGATTCGTTCGAGCTTTGCCTTGCGGACGGACATTTCATCGTTTCCTGACATAGGGATTTCGAGTAACGGGTAGAGGCTTCAATCCTATAAAAAATACGCGAAAAGTCAAAGATGTTACGGCTCGCGCGAGCTTGGAAGAAAGCGGATAAAAAAGAAAGTTGATTGATGGATAAAATCCATTAGAATATTGTCAATGAAAAAATTCAGTGACTCGCCTCTACTGATGAAAGCGTACCGCGACATACTGCGGATACTCCAACCGGTAAAGCACTACTCCTATCACAACATCGGGCACACGCTCGACGTATTTTGAAGGGCTCGCGAAATCTGACACTCCGAGGAACTCGACGACGAAGAACTGACGGACCTCCTCCTGGCTACGCTGTTCCACGACACCGGATTCATCGAAGCCTACAACGGAAACGAAATCATCGGGGCAAGATTGGCGAAGGAATGGCTGGAAAAGGAAGGACATCCCGAATACCGCATCCGACGGATAGAATCCCTCATCCTGGCAACCATCCCGTTCACCACGCCGCAAACCCATTTGGAGAAAATCATCCAGGACGCCGATTTGGATAATTTCGGCAGGGACGACTGCTTCGCGAAAATGTGGCTCGTGGAAGAAGAACTCCGTACGATTGCCCATCTCAATACCACTACGATCTACTCGCTTTTTTGGAAACTCTTCCACGACATCCGCTTCCAGTCCCCCACCGGTATCAAGGAACGGCAGCTCAAGAAAAACCAAAACGTCATCCGGTTCGAAAAAATCTACAACCAGTTCATGCGACCGCAATGGAAAGAGGATTTCCCATTAAGGAAATCCTAATTCACGATTTATTCACCTCAAAAATTTTACTCTCGCCGCATACTCCTTAGTATACGGCGAGTTTTTGTCACGAACCCACCAAACCATGAAAAAAAATATCCTGCTGTGAATGGCCGTACTGATCGGCATGTCGGTTTCCATTCCGGCGTTCTGATCGGATTTCGGGTACCCGTTCGCCCAGATCGCGAAACCCAGTTGCCGCAAGGAGGCCTGGTCCACGCTCGACGAAACCTGCAAGATGCCGCTTCCGAGAATCGCCAACGCCGACTATGAAAAATTCAAGGCCGATTCGCAGTACCGCCGGATCTATACCGTACTCTGGGGAGCGACCTACGACTACGGATGGGACGTCGGGCTCGGAAGCCACCTCGGGGTCGATATCGCGACGTCCGCCGGGACCCCGGTAATCTCCTTCGCCGCCGGGACCGTGACGAAGAGCGAGTTTTCCAGCGGGTGGGGCAATTACGTCACTATCAAGCACACCCTCGCCGACGGGACGAACCTGTATTCCAACTATGCCCACCTTTCCAAGCGACTGGTCGAAAAAGGCAATACGGTCACGCTCGGCCAGACCGTCGGGGAGGTCGGGAACACGGGCAATTCCTACGGGAACCACCTCCACTTCCAGGTCGACATCACCGACCAGCTCCACCCGTACTACTACGTCACCTGTTCGAAGGGCAAGGACATGATCGCCCTCGTCAACAAGGGCGACTGCCGGAGCTATCTGACCAGCAATACCATCGACCCCGTCGTCTTCATCGAGACCGGAACCATGGGCGTGGCGCCCCCTACGGCCCAGGTCATAGAAACCATCAAAAATACTCCGTCGGTAGTCATCCAGAAACAAACCATCAAATCCCGCGAGGAAATCCTGAACGAGGAATCGGAAGAATTCCTCAAGAGCTACACCATCGTTCCGAACTTCCCGAGCCGCGGGAGCGTGGTGGCGGTCGGGTCGTCGTACCTGTTCAACGTGGAAGTCCGGGATTTCGATAAGAAACTCGGCAAGAAGAACATTCCCGGAGCCGGGGTGCGAATCACCGTGGACGAGGCGCAGGCAACCGTGTTCCCGAACAATTTCACCCAGCTGTACGGCGGGAAACGCCAAATATCGATCAGCCCGAAAACTTCCGGACCCATCGAACTCGTATTCACCATCGGAAAAAAAGAAATCGCCCGGAAAAAAATCTACGGAATGAAGAAAGGCGACAAAATCGTGACCGACGATACCGAAACGATCACGGTAAAAAAATGATTCGTCGGACAGGAATACGATATGTACGTTTCCCCGCTCGTGGGCGGAGCCTACTATGTCGGCAAAAATGCCTACGCCGGGAAATACCGGCTGGAGGTCGTCAAAGGCAAGGCGAAGTTCTGTCAGGAAATACCAAAAAAATGAAACAAATGCGATCCGAACAAAGTGGTGGAAGTCCTGGAATTCACAAAAAAGGACACGCCGAACGGATTTTTGTCTACCCGGATCCTTCCGCTCTCCACGGGAACCATCGAAATCCGGGTGACCAAATCGAGCGAAAAAAGCGGCCATACGACCCGGATAACCGGCGAAATCCCGACCTGACTGGACCGGCAAAACGCCTACTACGACACGGTAATAGCGGGCCTCTCCAACAACTGGTGGAAAACCAACAACGGCTACGTCGGACAGGATGAGGAAATGACGACCCAGATGGCCAAGGAGCTCATTTCCCGGGTATTGAGCTACGAAATCCTGAAAGCCGGGACGAACAAGGAAAAGAAACAGCTGGCGCTCAATAACCAGGAATTGTTCGCGAGGAGTTCGGCCACGCTCGAATCCAAGAAATGGAGCCGGGGCGCCTTCGCGGAACTGTTTCTCAAGAGCCTCAGGATACCCCTGGATTCCTACGCCCCGGTCTGGCTGGACGAAAAAGGCGAGTTCCAGGATAGTATCGGGACGCTCCGATCGAAGTATTATTTCCAATGGAAGGACCAGTTCGGGGAAAAATATTTCCAGAGCGATCGGATCATCACGTTGTCCGAAGCGATGTATCTCGCGGGGGAGGTGACGAGGTAGCTTGGGGAAAAGAGGAAATCTCTATTTTGCCGCCTCAACCCAATCAGCTTGTCCCGGATATCCGCTTCCCCTTTAGCCCGATTTCATTGAACTTCGGCGTTGATTATACGTCTTGATTCCATTCTGTTTTTGCCCGAAAACGTTTGAAAATTTTCCTATTTGCAAGATCGTTCCCAAAGATCGATATCTGAATTGACCAGGAAGTCCACTCGGTTGAAAGTTTTCGGTATTCATTTTATGAGAGAGTTTTCCTTAAAACGAAAGAATCAGTCATTGTCACTCGCTCATGTTTTGACAAAATCGAGCAAAAACCATTTTCACTCGGTTTCATTGAATACGCATTTGAAGAATGCGAGTATTTTTTCCTCTTTTTCCTTCTGTATCTTGAGATTTTCCATATCAAGAGTCAATGTTTTCCATCTTCAGTCACAAAAGGCATTCACTACGATTTCGTTGTTGACATGGCAAATCAGGTTTACTTCATCGGCAAAAATTCTTTGTTTTTTCTCCGTTTTTATATTGATGATATCAAAGAAATTTTTAGTTTCCCCGGATACGTTCGTTCTTTCCCCAGTACAAACGATAATATCGTCCGTTTCCAGAAAAATTTCCGTATTATCAAACTCTTTATTTTTGAGCGGGAACACTTTCGTTCCCCTATCCTCTAGCCCATCTATATAGTAACAATCTTCCCGAGCAAATTTATAATCGTACGGTCAAAAGGAGTCATTGACGAACTCTACGGTAAACTGTCATTTCATGCCGAGCGTGAACTCCTCTTTCTTGATGCGTACGGTTTCAAGATGAGATTTGATGATTTTTCCCATGGAAATGGTGATAAGATTATTGATTTTTAATTATCTCAAAATATTCGCTTTTTCAAGCTTCTGCGGACAAATAATTAAAATCTACGAATTTTTTATTCAAAGGCTTCAAGATTAAAACGGAGTATCCGTCAAAATAACTCTTGAATGCATATTTGATAAAATAGAGAAGCATTACAAGTAACAGGAGTGCAAAAGGAAAAATATAGAATACTATGTAAAAATAATTAATCCCGTTGATCACGAAGTATTTTTTAAGATCAGAGAGCGATTTGATCTGTCATGAATAATTTTCAAAATTTGCGAGTCAAACTACCACAAGTAATACAAACGATCAAAATGTTAAATTTAAGGGAAGGTTCGCGAAATTACCATCATGGAAAACATAGGATGAAAAATGAGTACCGAATAATGTAAATTTCCATCAGAATCCAAAAAATACCACTAATATGAATAGTGAAACAAACAATGAAAATACAAAGAAAAATACCACGATCATTTGGGTAGTTTTCAAAAAATTCGTATTGAGAAATATGAAAAAAAGGTAATTTTTATATATTTTTGATTTTCTCGAATCATCTACCACGTACTTTTGATTGTTCAAAAAATTCGAATTATTTTTGTCCAAAGTGAAACGACCTGGCTTTACTGGATTGGATTTGGTGATTTTTCGCATAGGAATATACAGTTAGCCAATAATGGAATTCTGACTTACTTTATTTTAAAATAATTATTACTTTCAAGTACGTAAAATAATTCGCTTTTCATTTACAATCACTTCTTCGGATGATTCCGTTAACAATATTAATATTTTTACCACTG
>CAIVSN010000184.1 GCA_903908595.1 uncultured bacterium | reverse complement strand
CCCCGGGGTTTTAATCCCGTAAAAAAATGCCCCGGCCTGACGGCCCGGGGCATTTTTTTACGGGATCCTGTCGGTTGCCTTGTTTGAAGCCAAAACCCGGGGGTTGATAGTTACAAAAAATTAACCTAACTCCAGTCATTTTGCCATCCGCTTGACGTAGTCGAACCCGGCAAGCATACCCATGAGCATCGGCGATCGTTGCCTCATACGTACGCGGAAAAGATGCAACGTATTTTTGCTTGGAGACCTAATATTGCCATATCCATTTTGACCGCGTGCGTTCGTATATCCTATTGAGCGCTCAAGCCGAATCGCTTTCATTCCTCACATCGAATACCATTCCTCAGACATGCTCTCCAAAAGCATTTCTGTTATTCGAGGAATCATCTATAAGAATGCAATTTCCAGCTTCCGCGGAGTACTGGGAAATATAGTCCCTGAAAATCCTGCAATTTTCATCTTTTTTGAACAGGCCAGATTGCGCGGAATTGAAGATATTGTCAAAAATCGAGAAGTATTCCCGGTTCGCGGGCACGGTCCACCTCTCGAAGGAATCCATATTGTCAGTTACCAGAATAAGCACGTAGCGATCCTTTAGGCGCCTTAACCCATCGAGTATGGAATCGGAAAGATCGATGTTTTTCGAGTCTTCTACCAGGGTATTGAAAATATCGTCGTACGGATGATCTAATTCTTCCGCAAGCCATCTGGAAATTTCTTCGGAGGTCTTCCGACCCTGCATCCATGCGATGACATTCGTCTTATCTCATCGAAAGAGCTTTTGTTCGATTTCCCCAAAAATCGGCAAATGCTTTTCCCGAAAGGTTATCCAAAACGGATGGTATGAAATCACGCCGTTGAAATCGATAAAAAGTATATTTTTATTTTTTTCCCAAGGTTTCACGATTTCTTTATCATCCATTTCGGAGGAAATCGATTCGATTGCCATATGCTGCGGTACGTCACATGCTTGAGCGTATTCCATGATTGAAGATGTAGGAATCCATGATAGGATCAAACATCAAAAATACAATGCAATCCAGTGAACGCTTTGGGAATTCGACACCCAGAAAAAAACGCAGAATCCGAAGATCTGCGTTTTCGTTTCGGGAAACGCGCTCGGACTATGGAACAAGTCCATGTCCGCGCGTCATTTCCCCGGGGGATTCGGATACTCCGGGGAATCCGGAGCATCCGCAAAGAACCCCTTTGCCTTTTTTGCCCCCTGATCGACGGCATTTTTTATGCCGTCGCTGAAGAGGTAGAGCAAGAATGCCCCGATCATCGAGAAAAACCCGTATTTGTATACCTTTTGCCTGTCCATGACATGCTCCTAGTTGCGTTAAAAAAATTCCCAACCGCCCATCCTAGCGGTACAGCCCTTTCATTTCGGCCAAACCTCCGAACGACCTCCGCTCCCTTTCGGCCTCCTCCGACTTTCGTTTTTTTTCTTCCTCTTCCAGCCTCCGTGCGATTTCCGGGGAAAGCGGATTCGTTTTTTCCCCGTTGTCCGGATCGTATTTCACCGAATTCGGATGAATGATAATCCGGCCATCGCTGACAGAGTACGTATAGTTCGCCGTTCCGGTTTCCCGGTCGAACCGGTCGCCGTGGGTCCGGATTCCCTGGATCAGCGCTACGGCGGCGAAGGTGCCGAGCAGCAACGCGAATCCGAGTTTCCGACGGTTTTTATCCAGCGAAAGAACGCGTTCGAACGCGTAACCGAACCAGAAATACAGGGGAACGGCGAAAGCGAAAGCGTAGTATTTTCCCATTCCCAAGGCTCCAGCCAGCCAGAAAGCATCGGCAGCATGATGGCCGCTTGCAGTATTCCCCGGAAGAAATACAGGAACAAGACGACGGCCGCGATGACCAATAGGCGTTTCCAAGCCATGATATCCTCCTATGTTAAAGAACCGGTGCAAGACGCAGGGACAACATAGCTTGCCGCCCGTGGAAAAAAACTGAAAAAGCGAAGAAAAAAGGGGATTGCCGAAGCAATCCCCTGGATGAGTTCCCTTACCGTACGTACGTTTCCCAGATGACTTCCGCCGATTTGACCTGGAGGTCTTTCGGATGAAGCACCGGGGATTTCGAATACAGCTCGTATTTGTCGATCGTCTCCGCGACGCTCCCCGCAAGGGTTTGGCCGTTGGACGTGATTTCCGACATGGTTTTCGCCGCCGAGAGCTGCCGGAGCAGGTACGTGGCTTCCTCGATGCCGTCCTTCGCGTTGCTTTCGTATTCGGAAAGTTTCGCGATAAACGCGTCACGCTCTTGGATAAGCTTGATATTGAAGCGTATCCTCGCCGTCGCCGTCTCAATGGATTTGATTTGGTTGTCGGCCATTTCCCGCTTGATTTCCCCTCGGTATTCCGCGATATCGTTGGCATACTGCCGTTTGCCCCCGGATATTCTCGCGATCTGCGATTCGAGATTCGCTTTCAGGTTCCCGAGGCTTTCCGTTTTTTCCGCATGGAGGTATTCCGGGGAGTGCGTTCGGGAATATTCTCGCGTGCCATCTATTATGCCGTCAACGATGGCTTTTGCTCCATAAATTCCCATGCCAATAACTGCCACTGCCAAAATGCCCACCGTGAGAAACACGAACGCATCCATGAGATACCCCTTCTTCCATAGGTATGCCAGGAGGCAGATCAGCAGGAAAATCAGCAGGATTGCGACCAGGGCTTTCCAATGCGCCATCACGAATCCCATAGCGCTTGCTACCAATATGGAAATACCGGCAATTACCAGTATTTCCTCCTCATTTTTACTCATGATATTTCTCCTAATAAAGTGCGATTCCCCCACGGTCCTATTTCAGGAGCAGAAGGGTTTCGCGTTGCGTTCATGTGATGTTTCTGCCGAAATCCGGCTTTCGGGGTATTTTCCGGTCCGAGTCTTCCCGAAAAATCCCGAACCTTTCGTGGCGGTCGTTTCCAAGCAGGAGAATTTCCCCTCCCGACGCTTCTTTCGCCCCGGCTTCCAGTGCCGCGTCGACGTCGCTCGAAATACCCGAAAGATATTCCAGCATCGCCGAAACTTCGCCGATTTCCCGGACGTTTTCGATGGAGTTCTGTCTCCGGATCACGTCACGTTTGACGTTTTCCAAATACGACCGCACTTCGGCGCTATCCGTCCCGAGGATGGCCGCTTCGATTTTCCCGAGCAGTCCGGCGATTTCCGCTTTCATTCCGTTCCGGATGGATTTTTCCGGATCGTAGCGGACGAAAGCCGACTCGGCAACGACGGAAACGACGAGTATCCGTATCGAATTCCCGAGATTGGGTTTCCGCGAGGAAAAAATCGAGTGCGAAAGGGATTGGTCCATCCCGTGGATGGTTCTCGACACCGTTTCTCGGATCTTTCCGTTCGCGTCCTTCATTTTTTTCGCGACTTCGGGCTTGCGGTTTTTGACGAAATGCCAGGCGAGCCAGCGCGTCGAAAAAAGCACCAGGGCCACTGCGGCCAACAACGCTATCAGATGGAACATGATTTTCTCCTTCTATTTGTTTGAATGGGATTCCCGTGTGGCCGTTGCCGAAGTTTCGGCTTGGGGGAACGGGAACGATGTTAAAGAACCTTGTGCGTATCCGCGGAACCAAGGTAGTTTTTTGCGTCATGAATAAAACTGAAAAAATCAGGAATAATTGGGTTTCCGTTGGGAATCTAGGGGAATTCGTCGAAATTTTCCGGAACGTACAGGCCCGTTTCCGCGATTTTTTTGAATCGTTCGTAGGAAAAATCCTCGGAATCCACGAATTTTCGTAGATTTTCCATTAGGATGGGATGAATGATATCGATACCGAAGAGATGCCATGCCCCGTATATTTCCGGAGGAAACGCATACCCGGATTTGGCGAGCGATGCCACGGTTTTCAGGAAATCGGCCTTGAGTTCGGAATTCAACGACCGGTACGAATCGCCTTGTCCGAAAAATTCGCCCTCTTGAGCAACGAAATCAAGGTAATTCAACAACCGGTACGATTCGACTTGCCCGAAAAGATATGCGTACAGCTTAACCAGGGCCGAGTCGACTTTTTTTGATGATTCCACGGTTTCGCGTATCCGTCTGGATACGCTGGTGATGAACGTTTTTCTCCATTCGATAAAACCTGTCCGATCAAACGTTTTACCGTCCGTGAATCCATCTTCGACGCTCCGCATGAATTCGCCGATACCCTCGTGATTTTTTGAATCTCCCGGGTATCCCATCCCTTCGGCCAAGGCGGGAACCACTATCGAATTGAGTTCTGCCGTTCCGTCGAAGCGGTTCGCTTTGGAACAAAGGCAAGCGGCAAGCGGCAAAATCGATGCGGCAAAGGTTTTCGTGGATGAGGCCGCGAGGGTTTGTATCAATTCGAATATTCTGCCGGTCGGGACGTTTCCGATATATTTTCCCTCGACGAGCGCCGAACAGGCCCGGTTGATTCGATTTTCCAGATCCGCCCCCGGTTGATTGCGATCGCTCGCGGCTTTGATGATTTCCGTTACGGCATCGTACGCGCCGTCCCCGTTTTCCATATGGCGTTCCAAAGGAACGTTTGCCGATTCGCGCGTATTTCCGAGGATTTCTCCGATGGATGAAAGCCGGAGCGTTTTCCCCAGTTTTTTCGGGATGTCCATGCTCCATGGGGGATGCGCGAGCCGGTTGATCCATTCGTATTGCCCTTCGGAATACAGGGTTTCGAAATACTCCGCGATTGCCTCAGGCGCATTCCGGCTGCCGGTTCGGGATATCAGATCCAGGAGTTCCCGGGCTTCGGCGTAGTCCCCGTTTCGAACGTGCCAATCGGCGTGTTTCATATGCGTCCGTTCTATTCCCTCGCCGAATTCCCCGTACGCGATGGCGAGCTTGGCTCAGAGGAACGGTTCGTTTCGTTCGAAAAGATTTCTCGATCTTTCCAGTATTTTCACGCGTTCCCCTTCGGTGCAATCTTCCCGAAGGCGCGCGAAAAGATCGGCCGCTTCCCCGTATTCCCCGCTATCGTACAGCTGGGCGGCGCAGTGCCAGTCGATTTTTCCTTCCCGAAGGCGCGCGAAAAGATCGGCCGCTTCCGCGTATTTTCCGCTATCGAACAGCTGGGCGGCGCAATTCCCGACGATTTCCCGGTTCGTTCAGTTTTCGGGCAGCAGCAGGAATCCGGCGATTTCCCGGACTTCTCCGGACGGCAAAGAACCGGTTTCCAGATAGTTCCGGAGGTCGGAAAGGCCCATGGCTACCACGAGCGGATTCCCGGAAAACGCAGGATGCGTCCTAATGGCGCGGAAGGCTTTTCATTGCGGGGATTGGCTCCTTTGCATTGGGGTGCCGTTCGCGAATTCCAGAAAATGACGGCTTTCCGCCAAGGCGGATCGAACGAACTGCAAATGGGCTTCCGAACGGTCCGGAATATCCAGTGCGTCGAAAACGCTTCCGAGAAATTTCGCTTCGCTTTCCGCATCTTCCGCTTCGGAGAGTTTTTTCAGAATGAGTTTCGCGAATATCGGATTGCGCAAGGTTTTTTCCGTGATTTTCGCGAATCGCTCCAGAATCCATTCCGCGGGATCGGAGAGATATCCGCCGCCCTTCTTTCCGGCGATACCGAGGAGCAGATCCATGGCTTTGGGCGTTCCGATCAAATAGGCGTATTCCGGGATTCCGGGATTCCGGGACGACTCCCATGCCTGGGCCAACCGGCCGAAAATCGCTTCCGATATCGGCGTATCGGCGTATCCGAGACTGGCCGTGAATGCTTCGATCCTGGGCATTCTCGTAATGATATCCCGGAATTTCCAGCCTTCTATTTTCAGAAGGTACTTTTTCAGGATATCCGCCATCTTCTCGTTCTTCCTGATTTTGTCGGGCAGGGTCGATAGGATTTCCGCTCCGAGGAAAAAATTCTCCCCGTACAGGGTGTCTTCCGACAGCAGTTTTTTTTCGAGCAAGTCCTCCAAGTCCTCCAATTTTCCGGAATTCCCGAGTATCTGTCAATAGAACAAGAGAACCGGGCGATGCTTTCGAATCCTGACGGAATCGAATTTTTTCCCGTAGCCGATTTCTTTGAGCGTTTCCCCCGGGGTTTTCCATTGAGAATATCCGTACGCGAGGAAATACTCTTCGAACGATTTCATCGCGAAGCGGTTTCCGGTCCCGTAGTCCCCATAGATGGCTCAAAGGGCGCCGGCGTCTTTCCCCAATTGCTTTGGACCGTAAGAGATGCCCGTGTTTTCCAGCAGGCATTTTTTCAGTATCGTCCTAACCGAGGGCTCGTTTCATTTCCGAAGTTCCATCGCGCAGTTTCAGAGCGCGTTCATGAGCGAGAGGCATTTGCTTCATTCGATTCCTTTTTCCTTCTTTTTTTCGTGTTCGAGAAACGTTCACTTGACGATGCCTTCGTAAAGTTTCGCCCGGTTCCATATCCCGTCGAGTCCCGCATCCGTCATGGACAATTTACAGAGAAAAAAGAGAATGAGCGGCGTGTTCCTGATTTCGTTCGAGAGCTGGTCGGAGCTAAGGAAATCGATTGTTTTTTCAATCTTCTTCATTTTCTCCGGCACTCTCCGGCTCTGATCCATCCGGACTTTCAGGAACGCCACGCGCTGATCCGGCCCGATGGGCAGGAGGTGAAGGATCATCGCTTCGTTCCTGAGGGGATTGAATTCCCCCGGACGTGAACTCGCGATCACGTGGGTATTGGGCTGTTGGGCCATGGTCCGCAAAAGCTCCAAGGTTTTGACGCGCGAGTCCCCGTCTATCTCGTCTATGCCGTCAAAGAGCACCGCGATCTGTTTTCCGGATCCGAGTTTGCTTGCGGCTTCCAGGGTTCGCTCCATGCTTTTCTTGAAAACGGGGAAATCCTTGGCATTCACGGCATCGAAAAACAGGACGATTCCGCGAGGATTGTTTGTTATTTCCAAGTACGCGATGGCGAGTTCCGTCGATTTTCCCGAGCCGGCGATACTTTCGATAACGAGCGGTCGGCGAATCGGCATGGAGAACAAATAGGGCAATTCCACTTCCTTTCATACGAACCATTGGACGATCTGGGTTTCGTCTTTTGATTCCGACACGAGCTTCTCGGCATATAGCCGCCCTTCGACGAATCCCTTCCGCTTCCGGATCAGCGCGTCCGGGGATCGCGCGAATACCGCATTCGCATTCGCATCGGATTGTTTCAGCGCATCGGACAGGCATTTCCCGTCTTCGTAGAGATCTTCGAGCCCGAAGGACTTGCACCGGTGGAAAATTTCCCGATCTTCGGTTCCGTTCGCCCCGGACAAGCGCGCGACCAGGATTTCCCTGGCAAGATCCGCGGTTTCCGTGGAATCCCGTTTCGATTTTTTCAATTTTTCCAAAAAAAGGTCGAGAAACCAGGAAGGAAAGACTTTCGGGTCTTCCTTGAACTCGGCCGCCAGGCGTTTCAGGGTGGGGTTTGCGGTCGGGGAGGCCAGCATTTTGGAGAGGGAATACGTTTGCAAGTCCCGTTGTTTCGAGTCGAGCAGCGCCTGGAAAAACCGCTCGCTATCCTTGCCCGCCGCCATTTTTTCCATGTGGGAACTGAGTCATCCCTGGATTTTGGAGAGGGAAGCGCCGGGATTTCCGATACCGAAAAAACGGCAAATCGGTCCGAAGTTATCCGGCGAAAGCCCGATTCATTGCCCTCCCAATGCCTCTCACCGCTCGTCGACGTAAAAAAACGAAAAGCGGATCCGCTCGAAGTCGGAATAGTCCGCGGCGTGTTTCAGCCGTCAGGCCATGATGTTGAACTGGTGTTCGTGGGCCCGGTTGCCGAGAATGACGATGTCTTCGGGGCGGTCACGCGAACCGCTGACGATTTCCCGGAGTTGGACGGCGGTCTTGTTGAGCCGGTTGCCCAGGGGCAAGTGCTTGTCCGCGAGCAGGTCGGCATCCCGAAAAGCGATCCGTTCCCCGAATTGGCTCCGGATCCAATCCATGCTCTCCCGAATCCGCTTCAGCCGGGTTTCCGGCCGGTCCACATATACCGTCGTCCCATCGTTGAAAAACGGACCGACGCGTTTCCGATATGCCGCGTTTTCCTGCTCCGTCAGCTTCCGTATGGGTATTTCCCGGTCGAAGGCATTGATGAGTTCGAGCTCCGTTTCGCCGATTTCCGCGCCGGGATTTTTTCGGATTTTCTCGTATTCGGCAAAATCCATTTTCCGTCCGAGATGTTCGACCACGAAGGCTTCGTCGACGGGCAAATGCCGGAAGAGGCAAATCCTCTTCCGGTGGGGCGCTTCCGCTATTTCTTTCAGGATTTCGCCGGTATCGAACCAGGGGCACGAAAGAACCGTGCCGACCGCTCGTTTGACGTCGGCTTTCTTATGGGAAGACGTCGCCGCCAATGGGTCCAGTGGCAGCTCCGACGCGGGCGAATTGGGCGAATGATGCTTCATATGCGGTGGAATCCATGGTAGCACATGTAGGCCGGCATGGCAAAAAATGGTTTTTTCGGATGCGCGGGAGGTATTTTGTGTCTCACCGAGGAGACCCCTGAAAAACGATGAAATCCGAAGTCCATTTCGAGCACCGGAGTGAGCCGTACCGGCGTACGGCGAACGAGGAGCGCAGAAATGGACGAGGAGTTCGCGTTTTGCAGGGGTCTCCTAGGATATTTCCCGTATGATTCAGATCCGGAGCGGTGTCTCGTCCAATTTTATAAAATACCGGGAAACGGTTCCGGAGCACGTGATCGGGAGCCGGTATCGCCCGTCGCATTCGGCAAGCTTGACGATGGGAAGGATGATTTTTCCCGTCATTTCGTTCTTGTTCTTGGCATAGGCGGAAGCGGGCAGTTCGTCGTTGGAAATTTCTTTTCCCGGGCGGGCCAGGAGCCGTTCCAGTATCTGGATCGTGGCATTTTGCGACTTCAATCCGCTCGAATCCGTTTTTTTGCCGTCGAAATATATCCGGTTTTCGATCGTGTCCAAGAGGATGCCCTCGGTTTCCTTCTCGATGATTTCCGCATGTTTCGCCAAGTAGGAATCCCCGTGGTTTCCGTCGTATCGGTACTGGTCTTTTCCGACGAACGCCGAAAAGATCCCGTTCCGGATATCCTGCTCCACGACGACCCGGCCGCTGCCTTCCCCGTCGCGAAACGACGCGTAATCGACGGTGGCGTTCGGATAGTGTTTCCCGAGTTCGCCCATGGCGCGGCGCAGGGTTTCCCGGCTGATGCCCGGCTGGAGGGCGAACAGGTACCCGCCTCAGATCTTGGCGCTGTATATCGGCATCAGGCCGACGGTTTCGTCAGGATTGCTTTGGTTTTTCCGGAAAAAATACAGGAAATCGTCCGCGAAGCCGTTCTGGTTTTCCACCAGGGCGGTAGCGTACCGGCAACGGTTGACGTGTTCGATGAAGTCTTCGGCGGCCCCCGCATCGTATCCTGTTTCCAACAGCGTTTTGATATGGTAGGCGGTCTGGACGTTGAGGGCGTCGAGGTTGCCCGTAAATTGCGAATAGAGCGCGTCTTCCGGCAGGAATTTCGCGAAATGGTACCGCTCGGGCTTGGCGATGCCGGCAAGAAGGTCGTCCCGCAGGAAATCCGAGAACACGCCGAGCTTCGAAGCATCGGTTTTCTTGAAGGCCTCGACGGTTCGCGTGTCGGTCTTGATTCCCGAAAACACCATGCCGTAATCGAGCGGGATTTCTTTGGAGACGGCCGTTTCGGCGTATTTGTCCAGATACCGCACGAAACGGATTTCCCGGCCTTCCAGGTTTTCGATATCGATATCGGTGCCGAACGCTTCGGTGAAAGAGTACGTCGGTCCCGTCCCGGAAAACGCGTTGAGAATCGTGTGGCCCGTGGAATTCCCGTAGCGGGCCACCAGCTGGATTTTCCAAGCGAGCAAAAATACTTCCCGGCAGAGTGCCGACGCGAAAAAGCCGTCGTCCGTTTCCGGGGTTCCGCCCGTGATTTCCCCGACGAACCGAAACAGGGCGTACGCGATCACGGCCGCCGAAGTCCCGGCGAATCCGAACGAATGCCCCCGGGGAATTTCGGAGAGCGAGCTGATTTCGATCCCTTTGGCATGCCCGTGGCTTTCGAGGAATTCCTGGATGATCGATTCGATCTTCGCCGTTTCTTCGGCGGCTTCCACGAAGGGGCGTTTGACGAACCCACCGGATACGGCATCGTAGGAAACCGTATCGAGCAGGGCGACCCCGCCGTTCTTGGTTTCGCGGATTCCGACGTAAACGCGGAACGGCGTTTTCGAGGCGATGCGGATCATCCGGGACTTATTGGCGTATCATCCGGGGACCCAGGGGAAGGAAAAATTCCCGCTGGCCACCAACGGGTTCGATGAAAAAAAATCCCGGTACGCGGAGGCATGGACATCTCGGAAATCTTGCGGGCGCATAATCGGATCGAATTGGAAATCCCCGGTATTTTAGGCATTTTCCATGGGAAATCAAAAGGAGACTCGGCGAGGGGCGGGGAAGTTGGAATATGCCCTTGACACTTTCATCGGATTATCTATCATTCGAACCCTAATCCTACCGAACATCCCCATGCGCATCAATTCCCAGCTTTCCTATCAAACCGGAGTATTCCCGGATCCGCGTCCCGGGACGATCGTTTCCCAAGAAAATATCCGGGCCCGGACGAACGATATCGTCGCCCTGAGCGAGGCCGGGGCCGTCCTTGTCGGTTGGTTCAAGGGCACGGGGGCAAGCGGCAAAGTCCGCGCGCAGGAAATCCTCGACCAGATCTCGGAAAAACCGAAAAACGGCGTCATCTGGACGGTCACCGATTACTTCAGGAATAATCCGACCGGCAATCCCGAAGTGAATCGAATGTTCCTATCGGAAGTGTTCCAGGCGCTCGGAATCGCCGTCGGGGTGGGTGCGATGAAGGATTTTCTCAAGGATATCGCGATGGCGTCGAAGGGGTAGCCCGATCTCGGCCGGATCGGATTGGCATGTCCGAAAAGCGCTATTCCGAAGTGGGAAATCAGGACTCGCTCCCGGCGTCCGAAACCGGTGAAACCACCGGAAAATCGGCAATATCCCGGATTCCGTTCCCCGTTCCTCCGGGTTTGGGGGCATCGCTTGCCAAAATGGGGTCGCACGAGTAGGCCATCGATTGCCGGTCGTAGGAAACGGTCGAGCCCTGGCAATTCCTGGAATAGGTTCAGTTCCTTGAGAAACCGATGCCGGTCAATTGGATTTCCGTGGGCAAATCTTCGAATCTGACGGGAACGTCCTTCGGTATTTCCACGACGATTTCCCGGGTTACGAAAGGAAAATTCACTTTTTCCCCGAATTTGGCCGTCGCATCCCCGATCCGTACCAGGGATCCGCTTTGGGAAATTTCCACTGGCGCGAGTTTTGACAAGATGCGGGCGGTATCGGACTTGTCCTTTCCGGATACGGACGAAACGATCCGTACCGAGGAGGTTCCGTCGTCCGAAGGGGAGAGGCGGATCGTGACCGCGTTCGGGGCGGGAACCGAATAGTCCCGTTGGAATTCCGCCATTTGGACGCGCAATTCCCCGGCGAACGGTCGGATTTCCTGCCGTATTTCGCCCTTGTCGCGGATTTCGTAGTGCGAGTAGGTTTGCAAAGCCCCGAAAATTCCCCCGGCAACCGATATCCCGAGCAATGCGAATCCCGCGGCGAACCCCCAATTCTCGACGGTCTTCATGCCGAACAATCTCAGGATGATGGCTCCCGCCAACAGGAAGAGCACCGTTCCCGCGATTGCCAGCGAGGCGGGGAACGCGGGGTGCACGTTTCAAAAAATCACCTGGTTGTACATCTCGTACCCCGAACTGGTCAGCATGGACGCGAAGACGAGAAATACCGCAAGGGGAACGAAGGTGAACAGGACGATTGCGGAAATCCCAATGGAAAAGAGCTTTTGGATCATCCGAAAAAATCCCCAGGCTTCGCCGCCCGCCGCCCGTGGCATGGCGTCGAAAGGGTTCGCGTTCTGCGCGAAGGCCGATACCGTGGGTGCCGCGAACGACCCGGAACCCTGGAATGCCCCGCCGTTGGCCGGGACCGCTCCGTTCCGGTTGGTTTTTGACGCGAAGCCGTCCGCCCGGGAGAGCCAGAGGTCGGCCGGGGCTGCCGCGCTTGGATCTTTTTCCATGAGGAATATGAGGGCGACATAGGCGAAAAATCCGACGTAAAAGAACGATCCTACCAAAAAGGCCAGTCGGACGTAGATCGGATCGATATCCCATCGTTTGCCGATTCCTGCGGCAACGCCGAACAATATCCCGTTTTTGCCGTCGCGAACCAGCGGGGCTCCCAATATTTCGGCGAATTCGCCCGTTCCCTTTCTGGGAAGCCCCGATGATTCGGACAGTTCTCGCGTCCCCTTCCCGGGAAGTCCCGAATCGAAATTCCGCTCCGGCGTTTCGGCAAATTCGCCCGTGAGCCTTTCTCCCGGACCATTGCCGAGGATATCGGAATAGACAGATTCTACGCTCCCGAGTTTCGCGATGATTTTCGTCGCTTCGGTTCCGTTCGTTTCGAAAACGGTCTGTCCGATCAGGCCCGCGAGCCGCGATTCGAATTTTCGGGCGCTCGAAACGGGCAGGTTTCCGATTTCCGCGTACCGATTGGCTTCCGCGAGATATCGCGAGAAAACGTTTTCCGCTTCGGGGGTGACCGGGTATTCGATTCCGTCGAGTCGGATTTTTGGCATGGGCAAAGGGTTGGGGATAAAAAAGGGGGGGTCCTATGCGATCCCTACCGAATTCAGCTGTTGTTGGTGGATAAAGCTCCCCAGTTTTAGCATCTGGGACTGCGTGAGTTCGGGATAGCCGCTCTTCGCGAGGAGCTTGAGCATGGTATCGATCACGGGAACGCCGCGTCTTTGCTCGATTTTGAGGGCGTGGCGGATCATGCCCTTGAGGATGGAAATCTCGATGGCGAATTCGCCGTTGATGTCGTTGACCACTCCTTCGTAGGTATGGAGGAACGAATCGAGGTACCGGACGTAGTTTTCGACGTGCCGGCCGTCGAGCTTGCGGATCATTGCCTGGCCTACGCCGAGTTCGTAGAGTCGTCCCCGGCACTTTTTGAGGTCGGTTTCAAGCTCGCCCTTGAGGTCGTAATCGAAGCTGGAAAGGTGGGCAACCGCCTGGTAGCGGTTGATAGCGTTCAGGATTTCCGGGAGGTTTTCCAGTTCGGCGTTTTTCGCGCGTTCCTGGGCCTGCTGGGCGAATTTTTTGCGCGTCGGATCGAGGTTGAATTCGATGTCTCCGGAAGCGTTCACCCCGACCTTGCACACGTATCCGGTACCTTCGAGCGAGTCGAGGAAATATTCGGGTATCCCGTTTTCGAACACGTCTTCGACCCGCAGTTTGAACTGCCGTCCGAGCAGCCGGGCCCCGCTTTCGGCGGTGACGTGGCTCAGGAGCGATTTCACGATGGCGGCCGTGTCGGTGTGGACTTCGATCTTGTCGCCGAAAGTCGCGGTCATGGAGCGTTTCCACTTGCCCACCATGAGGGTGGCGACGGCGCGGGTGTCTTCGGCGGTATGGGCCCGGGCCCGCTCGATATAGTCGATGCGGCCGAGGAATTCCGGGCTGAATTCGCGTTTGAGCTCGCGCAGGAAGTGCTTTTCCCGGTCCCGCTCCGCGACGGGCGCGGCGCTTTGGAATCCCATGTTCGGCCGGTCGTTCTGTATGGCGAAATCGTGTTCCCCGACGTTCGAGGTAAAAATGAAGATCGTGTTGTGGAGCGGGGTCTCGCTGGAATGGTCCACGCGCACCCGGGGATCCGAGTTGATGTCCTTCCCGGACGAAAGCCGGAATACCCCGGTGCTCATCGCGGTAAGGAGGCCTTGCCGGACATTCGGATGCGCCTTTTCGATTTCGTCGAACAAGAGGATAGCGGAACCGGATCGCCCCTGGACAAGTTCGTGCAAACGTCCCGCTTCCCGGGCTTCCTCGTACCCCTTGAAAAGCATCGTGTCGGCTACTAGGGTCACGTCCCCGTTGTTCACGTATCCAGGAGGGGATCCCGTGAGCCGGGAGAGGGTGTGGGGTTCCTGGAGGGTGTCGCAAGGGATGTAGGTCAGCCGGTCGCGCGACCCGTAGAGGATGTCGGCGAGCGCGTGCCCGATTTCGGTTTTCCCGACGCCGGTCGGTCCGGGGATCATCACGACCCCGAGCGGTCCGACGCTGTTTTGGACGAGCGGGATTTTCGGTTTCGCGAGGATGCGGGCGAAGGCCATTTTTGCGCCTTCGAGGCCGTGGATTTCGAGGTCGAGCCGGGCGATGAGCTCCTTGGAATAGGTCTCGACGTTACGTTCGCTGAAGCGGATTCACATAGTGGGGAATAAGGGGACTGGTGGTTTCGGGGAGTCTTCGGAGGCTTGCGGCGGGCGGGGGAACCCTTTGGTATTCGTATCGTCAGATGCAGTTATATTTTATATGGGGGAAAAGTCAAATAAGCGGGGGATTCGGAATATGCCCTGGTCGATACCGAAGCGAAAACAGGGGAAACGGCCGGTTGGATTTGCCCAAATCCCCGACGCGTCGTTTTGCGGACGGACGCGCGTTTTTTCTTATGTATCGGCTTGAATCTTCAAAAATATCTGATAGCCTGATGTTGGATAGTCATCCGAATTACTCGTAATTTCTTCGCACATGGGATACTCAGAATCAGAGGGAGTCGGCAAATTGCCTTTTTTGGATGAATATGCCAACGCGCAAATTGCCAATGGGATGAATCTGGCTGGCGAAAATGCCGGAATGGCCGGTTCCGGGGCTGCGGACATGCCTGCCGAACAATGAAATCCGGCACTGCAAGACGCGTATCTCCAAGGAATTCAAAAGATAGTTTGAGATTCCCCGGGCATGATCGGTCAGGGAATGTAAGAACCGTGTGGAGACGGTCATGGGATGTAATGATTAGGCTGCGAGAATGAAGTTATTTTTAGAATAAAAAATTGAAAAATAATTCGGATATATATCTACTTTATAGATATTATTTTCCAACTACCATATTGGTTCAAAATCAAAGATTAATTCTCAAGGCAGAAGGTAATCTTTGTTAAAATATCTGATATATTGAGTGTAATTGATAGTGCGAATTGAGAAATAGACAATTTCCAGACTATATTTCAATGCCATATTTGTTTTTGTTCCTTTCTCATGATTTCAAGACCAAAAACAAAGTAGTAAAACCCCATAGAGCCTGATGTGCTATTCACGCTCAAATATTTTTTTCCCATAAATCCAATGGTATAAAATATAATAAAATAGGCATTCCTAAAATTGTCCACCATCAGGAATACCCGAGATCATGTAAGCGTCGTACGGCCATAGATAGGTACCATCAAGTAGACAATGCCTGAATAAGCAATAGCACTGTAAAAGTACCAATTCATATTGTACCTGAGGTTTCCCAGATATTTTTACTTATTATATGCATTGTTCCTGTTGCTATGGATACCATAAGAAAATCCATTCTATCAATCCGACCTTTGAATAAATTTTCTATACCCGAAGCTAGGTTTTGTATATGCAAGAATGACTCGCTTTCTTTTGCACTAGGAATGCCATACTTATTTTCTCAAAGATCACCTTTTACGATCATGAGAAAAATCGCAACTAAATACGTGCCTAACACAAGACATATTATCCCTGCTAAATCAAGTTTAATACCTCTGTCGTGCATTCTTTTTGTTGAGATTATTATGAATAGATACAGTAGAATGACACAGAAAATCAAATAAACCGTAGACCATCAATTAATTTGATACAACCAAAAAAATCTCCAAAAGGAAAACCACAATCAATATAAAATCGGAGTAACTAAAACAAAATATTCAAGTCTGTTAAATCTTCCTTGGAAATCATAGAATACAGCTAGGAACCGAAGGGCATTATTTTTAGTTAATCGACGATTTTGAATACTCATACCTATTTTTAAAATATTATTCCATCTGAAAACTTTACCATTGATTCCAGGCCATTATTTACTTTTTTTAACAGGCTTCGAAATAGTCGGAGCTCAGGGATTGGATTTTTCGCAGCCCGTTCCTCCCGAGTTTAGTTTATATCCGATAATACATTCACAATTTCAATTTGTAGATGATTTCGAGTTAGTAAAGGTCTGCAAACACAATTCATCAGGTGTAATGCAGTTATTATCATCTTTATTTCTCACATAGCCACTTTGACATCCACATTCTCAATTTTCGAGAACAGCAGAGTTTCCTCATAGTGCATTAAAACAATATTCAGATGCCGATACACATTTTCCATAATTGTCTTTCCTATATCATTTTTTACATTCACAATCGAACGCCGAAAAGATCCCGTTCCGGATATCCTGCTCCATGTCGACCCAGCCGCTGCCTTTCCAGGATTTGCTGATTGAATTCTCGTCTTCCTTTTGACATTCTTCATCAGGAGCAGGGGCGATAATAATACAGTTATCCCCGTATCCATTTTTTGCATAGCCATTCTGACATCAGCATTCTCAACTATCTAGAATGGCAGAGTATTCTCATAGTTTACTGTAACAGTATTTTTCAATCGATACACATTCTCCATTATCACCTTTCTGGTATCATTTTTCGCATTTGTAATTATAAGATTCACTAGTTGAATTCATATCTTCTCCCTGATGCACTTCGTTCGAAATAGGGGGGATTTTAATACAACCATCACCATTTCCAGTTTCTAAATACCCATTCTCACATTTGCATTCTCAATTTTCGATAACTGCATTTGATCATAGTTTAGTTCTACAAATTTCACTTGCATATAGACATTTTCATGATGCATCGAATTCACAAGTGCAGATTCAATTATATCTATTTCAGATGAAAAATGGAAGCTGTGAAATAAAAGCATTAAAAAAGCCTATCGGAATAGAATTCTTTCAAAATTGACTTATGCAAAATTCAGAAGCAGCTATGCATTTCAAATGATTTTCACTCAAGTAGTATCAATTCGCACAACCACATTTTCAACTATCTTCTGAAATTCATTCAGGGCCTAATTTATTATTGCAATATTCTTCATTTGTAATGCACATTGATAATTCATCGTTTAATCTGCTTCATGTTTTGCAAGTGCAGTTTCAATACTCATTTGTTGTGGAATTTTTGTCTTTTTGTTCACAATAATCACTTAATGAAACGCATTTTCTAGCCAAACCTTCTCGATATCAGTCTTTACATTTACATCAGCCATCATCTACAGGGGCAACATTGTATCAATGTTGAACTTGACATGTTTCTAATTTTTCGTAGCTGCCATCAAAAAAATTTACAACCAACAATAATCAAATAAGCGCATAAATTATTTTAAGGCCATTTAGAAAAGAAAATCAGCCACCTTCATGAAATATCCTGAAAAATGCTAACTTCTTGTCATTTTTTAATTTTTCTAGAAATTCTCTTGTGTTTTCGGCTAATCTCCAATTCATCATTATATTTGATATTTTCAGCCTCAGCACTCAGGATATGAGTTGAATTTTTTTAATTTCCAAAAGTAATCGAGCATTACGAGGGTTCCTGTTCATTACCATGAATAAAATTTTCCGAAAATTTGTTACAATCAGGAGTGGTATTTTATCATTTCACCGCACACAAAGCAATTATTTAATTATTTGATAATTTGAGTCATGTAATTCTATAACATATCAATCTCTTTTATATCTGTATTTCTTCGGAATATGCAGTTCATGGGTTATTTTTTTCGATAGATTCAGTGTCATTGATTGTAAGTATCATATAGGCTCAGAAATGTCTTGAATTGAGAACAATAATCATCATATTTCTTTTTTCGTTCCGCAGAGAATTCTTTAAATATCCAATCATATCTAGTTGGCAATGTATTTAATTTACCAGATGTTTCCTTGTTCACTTTTATAAAAGCTTCATTTAATAGTGAATAATTGGTATCCGGATCATCTTTTGTAGCATTGTGAATTTTATCGTATTTATTCTTTATGATAATCATTCATTCGTTTTTTTGGTGCCGAAGTATATCGATCCTATCTTTCAAAGGCTTTATGGATTTCTCAAATAATGCCTCCAAGTATTGTTGGTCATGAAAAGATTCTCCATATTTTTTCAAAAATGATTCACTATGATTATTGAGTTCAATTTCCAGGATATTCAATTCCAGGATATATATTCACTGAACGGCGATGATTTCCTTTTTTTCTTCTTCAAAAAATTTCTCAGCATTTTTATTTATTTTATTTAGATATTGTCGAAATTTTAATTGAAGATCCTTAATTTTAGTAGTTTCCTCTTCAAGTATTTTTGTCTGTTCCATTGAAATTTTGTCTCTTTCATTTGTGAATATTTCTCAAAGTCTTTTTATTTCTAGTTCCAACTCCCTGACTTCATTTACCTTTGCACTCAGTGACTCAAACATTAATCTTCTTTCAGACTTTTTAAAGAGAGACATAATTTCTTCTGGCAGATTGTTGTTATGAATCCATGCTAACGGTGGAATTAATCCATAATCTAAAATTTCAGGTAGACTAAAAGTTACTCATCGAGAATAAGTCGGTTGTATCACAATACCGAGAGAGGCTGGCAAGTGGCGATCTACAATCGGTTTTGCTAGGCTGCGAAAAGTACTATATTTTTCTCTTCGTTCTGATGAATTTTTTTTCAGCTTAAGGTTATATCTATTATATAACCTGATTAATTTTTCAGATGTTTCCTTGTTTACTCTTTTAAAATCATCATTCAAAGCAGGATTTCGGGCTTTTAAATCATTGATTAGGGAGTTATGAATAGCGTCGTACCTATTGGTTATATTGAGGCAAAGATGATCCTTCTTTTGATTCACCGCATCTATCTGATCCTGCAAAGGCTTTATATATTTATCAAATATATCCTTGGGAATTCCAGATCTTTTAGCATAACTCGATCTGTATGCATCTATTTCAGCTTGAATTTTCCTTTTTTCAATAGCGTAAAATGAGTCGACTTTAACCTTCTTCAAGTGAATCTCATCACGAAATTTTTTCAGATTTTTTTTATGTGAATCTATGCGACTTTGCAAATCATGCGGAATACCGACATTTTTTAATGACTCCTCTTCCTTCGTTAATTTTAATAGATCTTCCTCGAATATTTTTTTAATACTTACTTGTTCTGAATAAGGCAATGACGCCGGCAATATCATGGGATTTGCTCGCTCTTTTCTCAATCTCCAGTCATTGAGTCTTGTTGCCCTAAGCGGATTGATATGGGAGACCGTAACATATACCCCGGAGGATGTTAATATCTTTCATGAGCTGTCGACACCTTTTACATCTCAGGCCGAAACTATTCATTTTTTTTCGAGGCTTTTTAAAATCAAATCTGCGTTTGCACCTAGATCAAAAAAAATTTCATATCTATCGTCGGCTATCTTGAACTGTTTTAAATAATTATTGGAATACTCTGATTGGAATTTCTCAAGAGCTTCATTCATTTTCATTCTTTCCGACTGAAGCAATTGAATCTTTTTCGTTTCAATCGCTTGAATTTTAAGGGAATTTGTTTTTTTGTTTATTTCAACATACGCAGATGCTTGTTCTACAAAGTAATCAATTGTTTTGCTAATTCTTTTCGATCCGTCAATTTGTTCCGCGTCAAGGATTAGCATATCTTTGTTGTATATGCTATTTAAGCCGTTTAACTTATCAATAAGTGAGCTTTCATGTTTACGAAAGGATAATTCATATTTTTTTACCATAAGGTCATGTTCCTCTTTCCGTTTAATTTCCAAAGCATTTAATTGACGGAGGT
>CAIVSN010000183.1 GCA_903908595.1 uncultured bacterium | reverse complement strand
GCCTTGCGATCCCGTCAGCCGGTCCAGCTTCTGGTCCGCCGCCGCGATCCGGTTTTGGTAGGGGGTCGACTGGAAGCTGTCCGACGGGGCTGCCATCGAACCGTACGTCAGGAACGCCGTCAGGGCGAAAGCGCCCACCGCGGCGAGGATCGTGCTGCCCCGGGTTCCGGGGCCGATTTGGTTTTTCATATGCGAAAAGTGAGATATAGGCGACAAAGGGGATATGTCGGCGGAATTGTAGGAGATGTTCCGGCGAAACGCAAGCGGAAATAAATTTTTGTACGAAACCGGCATGGCATGTTTTGTTCATCTTTGGAAATTTTCCATGCACCGGACACGAAAAGATTCCCCGGGGAAAATATCGACAACATCGGAGGGGCTTCTATTTTTTCAATGTGTGCGGTTGTCTATTTATGCCCAATTCCTGTTGGGTATAAGATCGATTTTCGGGACAGACTCAAGGAAGACTCTTTTTTATTCTCTCTCGCACTTCCCGTTTTTCCATGAGGCCCCGCTTTCGCAGCTCGCCGTGAGGCCCCAGTTCGACGCGCCGTTTCCGCCGCTTTGACCGGGTTCCAGTATCGGCTGGAAGGCCACGGCAAGCATTGCAACGTTCGAGGTCGCCGAAGCGTTCGAGGCCGATGCAGTGACGCTGGTTTCCCCTTCGGTCGCCGAGGATACGAAGGCGGAACCGGGATTCTGGGAAAGGAAGTCGTCCGTGCCTCAGACCGCCATCGACTTCGTTCATTGGATGGTATATATTCAAACCGATGCGTATCCTTGGACAGACCATTTGTAATTCACACTGCAGGTGGACTGTCCGGCCGGGACCGTGCAAGTGCAGCTGGTTTTGCTCTGGATGTTCGCGTTGCAGGATCCGTCTGCCGACGAGATGGTTATTATAGGAACGATTACGTCGATCGCGCAAAAGCCGTTTTTGATCGATTGACCCGTAGGACAGCTCGGAACGCAGGCTCCGTTTGCATCGAACGAGGTCGGACAGATGAGTCCGGTCTTGCATTCCGTCTTATTTCCGCCGTTCAATCCCTCGCAAACGTACTTGTAATTCGCCGTCCTGAAACTGTCCGGATTCGTCGGGAAACCGTCGCCGGAATTTTCTATGAGATATTCGAGAGGCTTCCCGTTGAGTGGATGTATAATTCTACCGTAAGTTCATATGGCACATGCGTTCAAAGTAGTTTTTCCAACGAAATCTTCTCCCCGGTATGACACGGGCTTGCCTGCAACGCTTCCGCAGACCGCGTCGATCGCATACGCTATTTTGCATTTCAACTGGGGGTCGTTGGAAGATCCCCACGTGGCCAATCCGACCGAGTCGTCGAACGTGAGATTCGCAACGTCGGAGTTTACCCAAGCGGAAATGTACGCTTTTTGGCTTGCGGTACCATAACCAGCATTCCCCGATATATTATCGATATAGAGCAAAGCCGTTTTGGTCCCATGCTTCATACAGCTTTCCGGATTCATTTTAACGGCGTAAGAAGCCGTTCAACCATCAGAAGCAGCTTGGTCGGTCCCGTTTTGGATCCCGTTGGCATAGGATGGAGGCGGCGGGGGCGGGACAGTCCCGGCAGCTCAGGCGTTCGCGGCAGCGACGGCCGCCGCATTCGTGGCCGCTCCGGCGTTGCCCGCGGCGCCCGCCCGCAGCTCGTGCACCCTCGGGTAGATGTACTGGAACAGGAATTCGTAATCGCTCCCCAGGCTGGATCTCGTCGAATCGTCCAGCTGGTCCACCTTGGCGAGGTACGCGTCCAGGTAGGCGTTGTACGCCGCCGCGTTCCGGGGATTCCCTCATTTTTCCTCCGCCCGCTGCTTCACCTTCGACACCACCCCGTCGAGCACCGTCCGGCCCTGGGCGCCCGTCAGCCGGTCCAGCTTCTGGTCCGCCGCCGCGATCCGGTTTTGGTAGGGGGTCGACTGGAAGCTGTCCGACGGGGCTGCCATCGAACCGTACGTCAGGAACGCCGTCAGGGCGAAAACGCCTACGGCGGCGAGGATCGTGCCGCCCCGGGTTCCGGGGCCGATTTGGTTTTTCATATGCGAAAAGTGAGATATGGGCGACAAAGGGGATAGGTCCGGCCAATTGTAGGAGATGCTCCGGCGAAACGCAAGCGGAAATATTTTTTGGCGATTTCAGAAGAGGATGGATACGGTTAGGATCTACTCTAATCAATCATTTCAATTTTTTTTTGCTAATGATCCCGTGACATGCATTGATTTAAGAAAGCCTGCCTACCTCGTAATGATCACGATCGACCCGATTGCCACGGAGTTCATCAAATGGTTCGCGATATCGTTTGTCGCGCGGACACAACCGTGGCTTACCGGTCCGACCGCCTCGGCCAGCGTCCCGTGTATGGCGATTTGAGAGGCCCACGGTCCGCCTAGGACGATCATGGCACCGCCATCTCCCCCATATTCCGGGTAGAGTGCCGGCTCGATCGTCTTCCGGATAAGCGCCGGATCTTTCTTCTGCACGACCTGATAATACCCCGTCGGAGTCTTGCTGTCTCAGGAAACCCGCTTGTCCTCCGTTGACGGGATGGATTTCGTGCCTTTCCCGACGCCAATGGGGAATTCCTCTACGAACGTTCTCGTTTCGAGATCATAGACCTGGAGCATCTGGGTTTCCTTGTCGACGATGATCAGTTTTTTGCGGAGCAAGGCTTCGTTGGGCGATCGATACGTTTCGTACATGCCCGGATGCAGCGAGCAAAGGTACCGGAGGATTCCCGGATCGATGCGGCACTGGTTGAGAATGAGGTTTTTCGTGGCGTTCAAAACGGTATTCGCGGTACTGACATGCGGGATTTTGTTTCCTTCCTGCCGGTAATAGTCGTTCCGTATCAGCCAAGGCCACTGGTGCGAATACCACCCGTCGCGTTTGACGGAGCCAGGGGTAACGTTCCAATTTTTTGGAGATACGGAATACTGTCATGCGGCGTTCTTTTGCAGAATCCCGAGATCCACTTTGAGATCCAGGATACGCTTGGCGCTTTTACGGAGTTGAACGGGGTTTCCCCGTCACAGCTCGTTAACGATCTCGTCCACTCGGGTATCGCCATAGAGGAGGATATCGTTCCCCGCGTCGAACGCCGCTTTTGCGGTACTTTGATCCGTTGGGAGGCCTTTGCCAGTCCGACGGACGTAGGCCTTCGGACCCCCGGCCATAAGGTCATCGGTCATTATGATGCCATTTTCTCACATGCCCCCGAGTTTCCGGCTCACGGAAGCCCCCACGCCCGTCCGTAACGCCGTGACGGTTTTCTGGGAAAATACGCCGGGCACGTTTTTTTCGTAATAATTATTGACGTTGTTCCCGCTCATGATCATCGGGGTATTGAACGCGAAGGGAGATTTTTCGCCGCGGATGCTCAGGACGCTGGAGCGGAAAGTGGAAATGGCGATGTCCTTGGTATTTTTTGCCTGGTTCAACCGGTTGCGAATCTCCTTTTGTTGTTCCTCGGCAACGTCGATCTTCGCCCGGATTCATTTCGCGGTTTTTCCGGAAGCGCGTTTCAGATCATCCCTGAGTTGCCGTATTCCGGGGGACAACGCCTGTAATTTCCGGTCCAATATTTTTATCGCTCCGTCGTGAAGGCGGACGGAAGCCTCGTAAGCGGCTCATCCGGGCGAAAGGTTCTTCATGGCATCGAGCGCTTGTTTCTGGGTATATCCGGCCTGTTCGAATCCATTGACAAAATCCCTGAACGGACCGATGGCGGATGCCATTTTATCCGTTTTTCCTTCCGTTATGTCGGTGTTCTTCTTTGTAAAACCGGTTCCCACGAAATGCTTTGCGACGACCCCGACGCCGGAAACCGATCGGACTCATCGCACGATAGCATTGCCTATGGCCGAAACGGTCTCCCAATCCGTACTGAAGGACCGATCGTTTTTCGAGAGCGGGTACTCGTTGTCATCCCCGATGCTGTTTGCCGCATCGAAAGATGGGCCAAGAATGAGATGGACTCCGATATCCGACATCATGAGCCCGACCGCGAACCCGTATTCCCCCATGAGATCGAGAAATTCGACCCGTTTTTCCACCGATGCCATCGCTTCGTATTCCTTGCCGAGAAATTCCGCACTGGGGAATTGCCCCAACCGGCTGCCGGAAACTTTGGTAACATACGTTTGAATTTCCTTTTCCCGGAGTTCGAACAGTTTTTTGGGGAACTTGTATTGCTCCTTTTGTGCGTCGGATAGGCTGGGGAAACGAATGTATCCCCCTTCGAAATCCGCGGCGACGATGGCGGTGGGATTTTCGGTCCGTATGGCCGCGGTGGTCGCCCGCATCTGTTCGATGCTTTGCATGTCCGGAGAGCGCAGGAGTACGCCTCCGGTCATCGGGACGCGCCTGACGAGATCCCGGAGCACCGGGATTTTGTGCGATCTCCCCTGCATGTCTCCCATCTCTATCGGAAGTTCCGGGTACAGCGTGGTGAAAACCATTTCCCGGGACATCCGGTCGCGACTGAGGCTTTCGAGCGAAAACGAGGCATTGAGAAAATCGTGGCTTTCGTCAACGGATGCCTGCCCGTTTTTCATATATTGGCCCGTTGCCGCAACGATGCCTATGGCACCGAGCACTCAAATGGCTTTTTTCTTATGGCGAAGCAGGATTTCTCATAATCGGGAAGATAGGATGCCGTTGGAAAAATTCAGGCCGGATGAGAGCTTCATAGGGGGCAACGTGGGAAGAATTTGCATTCTCGATATTTTTTATAGATTGTCAATATTATTCTCTCGCGGGTCCAAAGAGGGGTCGGAACGATGGGGCCGTCGCGCATGATTTGGATTTACGGAGTCCTCCCAAAAAAATACTGGCATTCCCTCGGAATTTGCGACTTCATGTTTTGGGATATCCCCCCTTTTTTTGAAGTCCACCTGGCGAGGGTTATGAAAAAAAGGATGAAACCGCGGTAATTATGCCACCAGAATGCCGTACTTTGAGTCGTTTGGTAAAACCGGAATATTGATGTATGCCCAACGGGGATTGGTTTCCCGGTTTTTCCAGCCACATATCCGGGCATCTTTCATTTTTTTCTTCGGTCGCTTATTGCCGACAGGCTCCCGAAAGAAGAAAAATATAACCCGTTCCGTGACCGGAAACCAATCCCTGCTCGCAAGTGGAGTTAGATTAATTTGGTATAAGTCAGACCCCATTTTAATTTATTGGAAATTTTTCCATAAAAAATCCCCTGGTATCGGTTCGATCCAGAGGATTCGTGGAAAAGCGGACTTTGAAACGGATATCTGGGAATTACTGAATCATGAAGGTCGAATCAAACGGAAGTCCAACGCCGTATTTATCGCCTCCGGATACGGGGTCATACCTATAATTCTCAGCTTCAAAGCTGTTTATGCCAAGGTCGATCATCTTAATTTTCCAAGGCTTTGCGATGGTTCACTCCGTACGTACGGCTCAGAGCAATTTTACGAGAAACGTCTCGGATTGGCCCGGTTCGACAGTGACTCCGGGATTGAATTTGATCGAACCGGTGGATTGATCGCCGGAAGCTACGACCGCGTTATCTTTCACTCTGACGATGACGAGCTTGCCGCCGCTATAGCTAGCCAAATCACCGCTGTAGCTGGAAAAATCATTTTCGAAATCGGCATATTGAAGGGTAAGTTTGTCTTTTCCATGTGCCCATACCGAAAATTTTAGGGCACCTTTGGAAAAATCATTGCCGGGGGTGGAGAATGAACGATCTTGGATCACGCTGAAGGTAGTTTGCGCCACGGTATGCTTTGCCGAAACTTCGGTTCCCTCCATATTGAGGATTTTCTCGCTTGAATTCACGACGAACGTGGAACCGGAAGGAGAAATGCTAATTTTAACGGTCACCGAATCTTCATTCGGCATGCTGTTGACATCTGCGACCACGTAGTACGTGACAAAGGCGCCCGCTGAGATATCCTTGGCATCTATGTCTCTGAATCCCCCTCCCAACTCGTTCAACGGTTTCGTCAGCCCCACTCCTTCGGCATCCGTAAGGATAAAATTAGACAAGTACTGCAAATTGGTTCCGGTAATCGCTATGTCCCTGATCCGAATGGCCTCATGCTTTGACGGAACCTTGGTAAGTACCATAGGTGAAACCGTGAATGAAGCGACCCTTTGCCGTTTGGAGCCCGCCAAGAGGAGTTTTCCGCTTATCTCGCTGCCATCGTTGGGTATTCCGATGATACCGACTGGAGTCGGAAGAGCAGTACATTCGGCGAACTCGCACGAAGGCCCCGTCCTGGCAACGAAAGAACCATCCGGGCACATTTTTGCCTCGCTGGTACAAACTGTCTCCGTGGGATATATCTGCCGGGTCCGTGCTTCGGGCGGAGTGCAGCCGGGCCGCCCGCCCGGGTAGGTTTCGCATGGGGCTTCCCAAGTGCATCGCTTTACGATGTCATTCGTCGGAAGGCTTACCAATTCCATGCATGCCGCAAACGCTTCCTTTTCCGAAAAGAAATATTTGACTTCTCCGGTAGTACCCGGAGAGCGATAGATGCCCAGTCTTCCTTGAGCCGGTATCGTCGCGGGTCCGCTGGTAACGCCCGCTTCTTCAGCCGTGGTATTGATAATGTCGATCAGCCGATCGTAACCGCCGTCTTGGGAAAATACCTTGATGGCATCCATGAGTTCGTAATTCAAATACTTGATGATCGTGGAAACCTCATCGTTACCAGCGTACTGCGGTTCGTTTCTCATCGCTTCGAACTTGAATACCAGGTTTTTGAGGAACGTGACGTATTTTTCGCGAGGGAGATTCGAACCCCGGGACAATATCAGGACCACCAAACCGTCGATCCGGTTCGAATAGTTCGCGATACCAGCGCGGTATGGGTTCGATGGCGTTGGCTTCCAAAGGGATGACGCGGTACTCGGAGTGACGTTGAATCCGGAAAACTGGGAAAGCAACCCGACGGATCCGGATCAGAAAAACGTCATGCCGGCACCGATCGAAAGAAACAGGACGACGAATCACAGAACGAACTTCCTGCTTTTGAATAAAGACGTGTCCATATGGAGATATGGTGAGGATGTAAAAGGCAAATTTTGAGGATTTGTTGGGGATAGCGTATTGTATATATTGGCGAAAAGCAAATGAAAATTTTGATATTTTCGTGGCTCGTAGGGTACGTTTTGAGTTCAGATGGAAATATCCCATGCACTTGACGTGGAAAGGCGACCGGTCAAAAATCCGATCCATACCCAACAGCCAAATTGCCGGTTCAGCGCGTACCAATAGAAAAACTCAAGCGAGACCGGAAAAAATGCTTGCCGGAATTAGGCTAAGTAGGCTCGGTAAAAACAATTTCCTAGAAAAAATATTTCTTGTAGCGTCGGCACAGTGCCTCTAGTAGTTTTTGCGGGAAATTATTTTTCGGAGATTCCTTAGCGAAATAGGAGGTTCCCTTAGCGAGATACGCATAGGCGACAAAACCATTGGCCCCGTGCTAGTAAGCTATGCACAGAACCGATCATTCCGTTTCGGACAAAATGAATCCAGTAACCCATCGACCCTGATTGCGCAAAGTTATCGATCTCTCTTCTCGATTCAGTTTGTCGGCTCACTGGGCCTTAACGTAGCAAATGCCGTTGTTGCAATCGGTCGGCTCTGATATGGCGGGACTGAACTCGCCATTGTTTTTCAAATCTTTCCGAATCAATAGCTGATTATCGGAAAAGTACTTGAAATCGCTTGCGGTTGCCTCACGGTATCAGGTCATGCACGTTCATCAGGCGGGGGCGAACTCGGAGCATACCTTTCGATCTCAAAGGTCTTTCGTCGACTTGCATCCCGACATGTATATGTCGAGATTCCGGTTTTGCTTCACGCAAACCCCTCCGATATCGCTCAATCTGAAGTTTCCCAAGTCTTTCTCATACGTATAGAACGAGGGGTACTGGTACTCCCCACCCCTGTAGTTGAGCATGAATTGCGCGATACCGAACATGGAATTCTTTTCATTATGGAGAGGAACGTCGGCAAAATGGCTGATTTTTGCCAACGAAAAACCGACATCCGAAATTTTCGGAGCCCCTCCGGCTGTAAAAATTGACAATCCGATTTTTGTCCTTATGAATTTGAAAATATACTTCGCAGATTCCGGAGTATCTGTCATTGCTGGAGCAATGAATATTTCTCATTTTATCAAATCTGGAATCTTGTACAACAAGGGCGTTTCGGGAAAGTCGAATCCCTCCGGGCATATGGTTTTCGAAGTCGAAAACGAAGGTTGGTCGACCGGATAGGTTTCGATTACGGGATTGTCCAATAATTTCGATGGGGCCGAGCAATATTCGATTCAAGTCGCTGCATCCGTTTTTGTCGCCGAACATCCGCTGGCGCCTATCTTGTCTTGCTGAGCAGGAGCCTCGCAGAACACTCATTGGAATCACTGTTTGCAGACGTAGCCGCAATTTTTTTCTCATTTCTTCCATTCCTGGTTGACGAAAGATGGCTTTCCTATGGTAAAAACGGCATTTCCGTTCGTAAGCTTTTGCATTTGGGAATCTTGACAACCCGGATACGGGGAAGACCCCACGCAGAAATCTGAGTTCGTCCCGCCGCCAGATCCCATGCAGTGCCATCTCATATACTGTCAATCCATACGCATGACTTCATCGGGGGTTCCGGCTATGCATGCCGTATCAAGTTTCAAATCACAGTAAACGCTGTCATAGCACTTCCTGTCAGCTTTATTACAGCCATCCTTGAGAGTGGTTGTCTGGTCGTATCAAGAGCAGTGAAAACTTGGAAGCGTTCAACATTTTCCATTTACTGCCGTGGAAACTGTGACGCCCCCGGTGTTGGCGACCGGTTCGGCCATGACGCCCGCGCAGGCCCCGCACGATCCCCCGCAGTCCTTCCCGGTCTCGCTCCCGTTCTGGATCCCGTCGCTACAGGAGGGGGCGACGTTCTGGGCGACCGAAGCGACCGAGGCGACCGAAGCGACCGAGGCGACGGCCGCCGCATTCGTGGCCGCTCCGGCGTTGCCCGCGGCGCCCGCCCGCAGCTCGTGCACCCTCGGGTAGATGTACTGGAACAGGAACTCGTAATCGCTCCCCAGGCTGGATCTCGTCGTGTTGTCCAGCTGGTCCACCTTGGCGAGGTACGCGTCCAGGTAGGCGTTGTACGCCGCCGCGTTCCGGGGATTCCCTCATTTTTCCTCCGCCCTCTGCTTCACCTTGGACACCACCCCGTCGAGCACCGTCCTGCCCTGCGTGCCCGTCAGCCGGTCCAGTTTCTGGTCCGCCGCGGCGATCCGGTTTTGGTAGGGGGTCGACCGGAAGTTGCTTCCGGGAGACGAAACCGTCCCGTACGCCAGGAACGCCGTCAGGGCGAAAGCGCTCACCGCTGCGAGGATCGTGCTGCCCCGGGTTCCGGGACCGATTTGGTTTTTCATATGCGAAAAGTGAGATATAGGCGACAAAGGGGGATATGTCGGGAGGATTGTAGGAGATGTTCCGGCGAAACGCAAGCGGAAATATTTTTCGTTCGAAAAGCGTTTATATTCCATTGAGAAGACTTCTATCTCATGCTATTAACGGATGTTAGTCTTTCACGCATATTCCTTTTCTCCCGCTTCCTGAGAAAACAAATCCAAATTGTTGCATATTTGGTCAACGCGCGTCTTTCCTCTGAACCCCGTTCATTCACTTTATGAGATACGCATCGGTATGTACATTTTCTGGACAAGAATTGCCTTCGCAGGTAAGGCTGAAATCTGGGGAGTAATAGCCCACTGGATAGCCGTTCGGAGGGAATGGGATTTTATAGCCTACACCGCTCGTTATGCTACCCATCAGGATTCCTTCGTTCGAGATGAATTCCACATTTGTCAGGTTGTGATGTCATTTCGGACAGGCCGAAGTAGATATTTTGGAACAAATCTGCAGGGTTCCGACTTCTACGGTATCGGCACAGGCGGTCGTTCCGATGGAGGGATTCTTGATATTCTCGATGGCTTCGGTATATGCGGCATCTTGCTTGACGCAATGACCGGGATACTTGCCAAGCAGGGCATTGGCTGCCGGTACAGGGAATTCGTTTCCCGTGGTAGGAGTTGGCATCAACCCGCTGACTACCGGGTCGGGGAATCCGTATCCCTTGGGACAAGTCAGGAATGCCACTGGACGGGCGATGGAAGACTCGTGCAATTCGAGCCTTTTCACGCTCGAAATTAATTCGTTCGTCCTATTGGTCCGCTCTTCCTGAGTGATATCGTTCGTTAGCCATTGCAGATTGTTCGGCACGGTAAGCACGTGTGGCGTAAAGGTCATTTGGCTCGGATTCGTATGATCTTTCATGAGGTTGGTCTTTTTCGTACATACGGTAATTCATCCTATCGCCTCGGTCTCTTCGCATCCGGCAAGTTGCAGTTCGTCCTTGCCGTTTCTCGAAAGCACGTGGTCTTTTACGCACTTTACGGGGAAAGCGAGCATTTTACCGGAAAAATTCGCGGTTCAGAATTGGCCTATTCCGGTCATGATCAAATCTTTTGCGGCATCTGTCTGCGAATCGAAGAGCCAGTAGCGGGGGGAGGAATATGTTTTTTTGATTCAGGCGGCGTTAATTCCGTATTCGAAGTAGTCTCATTGGTTTCCGAAAGTGGGATTTGTCGTGGATGCGTAATTTTTCCCTTCGCTATTTACCCTGCCGCTCAGGTATCACAGTTCGCGTTTTTCGGCAGGGTGGAAGCCCGAAGGACAGGCGTTCACGATATTTTCCCGTTTGTAATATCCTATGCCTCCGTCCAAGAAATCGGCATTCAGGGTAGCTTCCGCGCCACAAATGCTGATAGTGTAGTATTTTTGCTGTAATGGTTCGGCCTTTGCTATAACCATGGGCTTCTTATCTTGGCCACCCAGATAGAAAACCTCGAGGAATTCCGGGTCGCACGGATCGGCTTTCGCGGCACAACCCTCTCATTTCCATCCGGTATTGCAGGAATACGTGCAGTCTCCGGGAGTGCTGCTATATCTCCATGGGTAATCCGGATGGGTAGGTATTCCTACGGTCTTCGCCTTCATATTGCCAAACGTCGGGACAGTGGTACAAGCGGCTTTGAACGAAGCGGCTGACGACGCATTCAAAATGCACCGCACCGGGTACGCATTGGATCTTTCCGCTGATATTGATTTCGCGGAAGGAGGGATGAAAAACTCCATTTCGTCCCACTTGCTGGACATGGCCCTCGGGGTCATTTCGACTCCGTATGCGTTGATTCCATAGCTATGTTCTTTGCTGCTAGACCAATATCTCGCTCATCAGTTCCCGAAGGTCGACTTAGTTGAGTTACCAGATGTATAATCGGAGAATCTTCCTCCCAGGCTTGGGAGTTTCAATTTGTTCTGAAGCAAAGATCCATTCCAATCTATACTTGTTAATCATTTCACAGCGGTATCATTCATCGCGTCCCCCCATTCTTTTATGCTCGGTACGTGCCATCCGTCGGCACAGGGTCATTTTCTCGCTATCAGGGTAGTATCGGCTCCGTTATTCGTCGAAGTATCGCCGCTCGAACTTCCCCAGCCGTTTTTCCCCGGGGATTCCCATCCCCCGCTCCTGGGCGCTTCCCCGGGAGCGAATGACTGACTGAGCATGAGGGTATATCCGGTATCGTTTCTTCCCCACTGGTAGTAATCTCATTTCCATGCGATTCCCGGATTGCAGTCAGTAGGGGATTGGCAATCTTTCAATTGGCTCACCCCGTCCCACATAACGGTAGCCCCGACATTGCATGCTGCCCATACCTGTCCGTTCGGAAGGAAGATGTTGTCCGCGTTGCATCCGGGGTACCGGTTGATATCATTGGCAGCTACCACTGCCGGGGCGCTGGTCATCCTGAGCTCGTGCACTCTCGGATAGATGTATTGGAACAGGAACTCATAATCGTTTCCCAGGCTGGCCCTCGTACTGTTGTCCAGCAAATCGATTTTGGTGAGATAGGCGTCCAAATAGGCGTTGTACGCCGTGGCGTTCATGGGATTTCCGCCTTTTTCGGTCGCTCGCTGTTTCACTTTGACGACCACTCCGTCGAGTACCGTCCTGCCTTGGGTGCCCGTCAGTCGGTCCAGCTTCTGTTCCGCCGTGGCGTTCCGGTTCTGGTAGGGGGTGGACTGGAGGTTGCCTGAGGGGGATATTATCGAGCCATAGGTCAGGATCGCGGTCAGGACGAATACGCCAAAAGCCATCAGCGGCCTGTTCTTGGACGATGAAACGGCAATCGGCTCCATTTTAAGGGGTTTCATAATGAGGGGATAAGGTAATTCTGGTTTAGGATATAATATAATAAATGGTTTGCAAGGGAAAGTTCCCGATAGCATACCCAACGGGAATCGGTTTCCCGGTTTTTCCAGTCACGTATCCGGACATCTTTTATTTTTTTCTTCGGTCTCGTATTGCCGATAAGCTCCCGGAAGAAGAAAAATAAAACCTATTCCGATACCCCCTTGAACAATGGCACATTGAATTGGCCCAATGCGCAAACGTTTCGTAGGTAAAATACATGGAAAACCCCCCGGGGGAATTCAGTGCCCGGGGGGTTACGGACGAATCGTCCCTACTGTCAGTCGATTGGCTGCGGAATTATGGAACGCAAGCGTCTCCGGATGCCGTCATTGAAACCACTTGCCCGGTAAATCCGCCATTGCTCCCGCAAGTCGTGTAGAAGGTAAACGTTTTCAATGGCGAAGTCGCGCCTTTGGAATCGGTCGCCTCCACGGTAATCGAGTGGGCTCCGGGCGAAGTTACTCCCATGGCAAAGAGGCTTTTCGAATCTCCGGGAGTAAACGAATCGGTCGGAATTGGGTAATAGGTATCGATTTGGGAAGGGGATATGGCTTTCCAGGAGACGTGGTATCTGACGGGATCTTTTTCCGGATCGTTGGCCGAAATATTGAAATAGAAGCCATTTGCCGTACTCCCATTCGACACTTCCACTACCGGAAGCTCCGGAGCGGAGTTGTACGCGTTTGGCGGCAAACCGGTAACGATGGAACACTGGACTCTCGGCCCATTGTTCGGGCCGTCGCAATACCATTCGGTTTTCCCCGCTTGGATTTCGCTACCGGTAGCGGTTCCGATTTCGCATTGCAAAGGGTTGGTCGTTCCGCATTTTCCAGGGATGGCCACGGCAGTCGGCGCTACGATCGAATACGAAATCGGGCTTGCCAGGCAGCGTACTTTGGCATTTGCGTTATTGCCGTTCGCCGCGCTTACCGCGGAATTGCCTGGCAATGCCCCGTCGGTCACCACGTAGGTACGGCTGATAGTCGTAGCGGTCGGTCCGGAATAATAGTCAATCCGTCCGATCGTATTCGGCATAGGACCGGTAAGGTAGGTGCTACCCGCATCGAAATAGTAGATTTTTGGATCCGCTACCGTTCCAGTAATCGCAATGGTATTCGAATAATTCGAATTGAGAGCGATCTGGCCGGAAGAAGTTTGGGCGCTGCAGGATACGGTTCCGGTTGAAGTTGTAGCTTCGGTACCGGTAATCGTGGCGTTCGCGCTCCATTCGCTGCACTTTCTCGCGGCGTTGCATGCTTTGACGGCATACGAATTGCTGCCTTCTCCGACAGTAAAGGCACCGGTTAGGATACTCGTTTCAGGCATTTGCTCGGTCTTATTGGATCTCAAAGCGTAGTAATCGGCTCAATCCGTAGCTCTCCATACCACTGTGACAATGGATCCTATGCTCGCGGTAGTTGCTCCTCCGACGATAGAAAGCGTCGGAACGGCAGGAATCGTTGATCCGCCCGTAGCTGCGGTATAACTTGCGGTACAGAGTCCTCCGACGGTCGAACCGTTACAGCCCCAGGTGTAGGTAGCGGTATTTCCTGCGATACTGCTCGCGAATCCGTTGATGGCCTGCCCGGCAGGACAAAGTCCGGCGGCGGTCATGGTAACAGGAGCGGCTTGAACGCCGGAAACGCTACCCGGAGCACAAGCTGCGACAGTGGCCGGAGTACCGGTATTGGTTCCTGGTTTACACCAGGTTGAATTGTCGATATACGCATCCGTGCCTTCACAGATTGTCGCGTCCCTTGAAGCCCCAGTGAGTTTCAATTCATCGGACGATGCCGCTATGAACGCGCTTTTCGTGGTATTCTCATTTCCCAAAGCCGTCAGTTGTCCTTTCCAATAGGCGATTCCCGCAGTATCGCCACATCGTTTGAGCTGTTCCTTGTACCAGGAATTTACCGTGGAAGGATCTTCGCAGCTGAGCGACGTTTTCGTGGCCCTTACGCAGGAACGGTAATCCTGGTTAAAGGAATACCCCGTAGTACAATTGGTACTGCCGGTATTGGTACATACGAGCTTTGGCACATTGCAGCCACGTTCGTTTTTCTCTGAGACAATCGAACAGCCTTCCCTTACCTGGGGAATATTGTAATTTGGGCATTGGTACGTTCCTCCGGTGTCGGTCACTATTGCCAACCCTCCGGTATTGTTCAAGACCGTAAGCAAATCATTGAAATGCATGCTTCCTCATAGCAAGGCCGTCGCGGTATCGTCGAGCTCGAATGCCAAGTATCCGATGACGTTCTGAATCATGACGTCGCCAGCATATTCCGGCTTTGCCCCGAGAGCGCGAATGCCCGAAGAGAGATTCTTGAGATAGGTCGAGAACCTGTCGGAGGTCAGACCGGTACCCCGGCCGAAGATACTTTTCAACAGCCCGTCGAGCCGAGGAGCATAGTCTCCTACCGCTGAGCGTTTCGGATTGTTAATGCTGGGGAGCCACATCGTGGCAACCGTGCTCGTGGTCACGTTGGTACCCGAGAACTGGGACATGAGCCCTCCCGATCCGGTTCCGACAAACGTCAGGATGCTGCCCAGGGCCACGAACGTCAGAATTCCTCCGATAAGGAGCTTCTTTCCCTGCGAAGAGGGTTTGTTTTCAGTTTCCATATATGAAAATGAGATATAAACGACAAAAGGGATATGTCTGACAGATTGTATGAGGTATTTGTACGGAATGCAAATGAAAGTGACAACCAGGGCTGAGAGACTCAATATGCGGTAATCGATTTCCAAGATTATTTTCCCTTCCTCTGAGATTTGCGATAGCAATATTGGCACTCGATCGAACCGTTGAACAGCTTTCGCCGTTCCAATCCTACCCGGTGGGTTTTCTGGATGAATTCGCTCTCGTTCGTGATGACCCCGCCGGAAAGCGTCGGATGGTCCGAGAACATCCTCGCGATCATGGTGTGGATGAATCCGATGTCTTCCGTTTCGAGACGTTCCCCATACGGCGGATTGCAAACGAGCGTCGCGCCTTCTTTTCGGTTCATCGCCGCCTCGATGGCGGGAATGGTAGGGGAGTCCGTCATGTCCCGGACTTCGAATGCGATATCGGTGGCGACTCCGGCGACTTTGCTATTGTAGATGGCTTTCTCGATGATTTCCGCGTCGATGTCGTATCCGTGAATTTGGTAGTTTCCCGGCGCGAAGATTTTGCGTTTCCCGGCTTCCCGGACGTCGGTGAGGAACTTCGGATCGACCCAGTCCCAGTTCTCGAAGGCAAAATGCCGTCGGAGTCCCGGGGCGATATTTCGGGCGATCATCGCGGCTTCGATGGGAATCGTGCCGGATCCGCAGGCCGGATCGGCGAGCAATTCCTTGTATCTCCAGTTGGAAAGGTAGATCATCGCGGCCGCGAGCGTTTCTTTGAGCGGCGCTTCTCCGGCTTCCTGGCGGTAGCCGCGCTTGTGGAGCGGGTCTCCCGAGCTGTCGAGCAAGAACGTCGCCTTGTCTTCCCGGATCAGCACGAGGATGCGGAACGTCGGGACTTCGTCGACTTCGGGGAGCAGGTCGCCGGGTTTCCGGGTCAGGGCATCGACGATGGCCTTTTTGACGGTCCGTTGGATGGCCGGCTCGCTCGTGAGGCTGGATTTGTGGGTGACGGACTCCACTTGGATGGGCGAATCTTTCGGCCGGAATTTTTTCCAATCCACGGACTCGGCGAGCGCGAACAGGTCGTCGAAATCGGTAGCGAATCCTTCCGCGAGGACGAGATAGACCCGGTTCGCGCACCGGAGCCAGACGTTGAGCTCGGCAAGCGTGTCGAGCCCGCCTTCGATCCGGACGGACCGGTCGGTGACTTCGATGGGATCATGGCCGATTTTTTCGCATTCCCGCTTGACGAGGGATTCGAGGCCGGGAGCGGTGGTGATGAGAAATTCCATGGATTAGGCCGGGTTGAATTTTGGGACGTAGGTTTCCTGGTACCGAACTTCGCATTCCTTGATGATCCTGACGGCTTCGGCCGCGTCGAAAAATCCGTTGACCTTGCAGGTGCCGGGCTTCTTGAGGTCCTTGTAGTGTTCCCAGTAGTATTGGGTTTCCTTAAGCCAGTGCGCGCCGAGTTGCTCATAGCTCGTGACGTGGTCCATCCGTCGGTCGTCGGCGAGTACCCCGATGACCTTGTCGTCCACTTCGCCGCCGTCGTCGAATTTCATGATTCCGATAATGCGGATTTCGGCCAGGCATCCCGGCACGAGCGGTTCGGTCACCCCGACGACTTCGACGTCGAGCGGATCCCCATCCAAATCCCAAGTACAAGGGATTGCCCCGTACGCGAACGGATAGGCGAGGGAAGAAAATCCCACGCGGTCGAGCTTGAGCTGTCCGGATTCGGTAATGAGCTCGTACTTGTTGATCGTCATCGAATTGAGCTCGATGAGCGTATTGATGCGGAGCTTGGACTCGTCGGCGAATGCCGGGAGGACGTGGAGGAGGTTGAGCATGTGCTTGCTCGGAGCGTGGTCGATGTTGGCCATTGTTGCGGTTCAAAAAATAAACACGGACATTATAGGGAATATGCGCAAAAGGCAAGGTCGGGGCGAAAGAATGGGTGAAAACAACGCATATGCCTAGCCAAATTTGGTTTTCGGTATTTTATAGTTAGGTATTCGGAATAGAATTGATTTTTCTTCTTTCGCGAGCCTATCGGCAATAAGTCTCTCAGCAAAAACAACTTACGCTTTCCCATCGTACCCATGAGCATCAGCCATCGTTGCCTCATGCTTGCGGAGCCCGCTCCACTGCGTAAGAGTCGCCTTGCCTGATGGCTCATACATACGCGGCAAAGATGCAACGTATTTTTGCTGAGAGACTAAGCGACCGAAGAAAAAAATAAAAAGGTATCCATATACGCAAGCTGGAAAAACCTGGAGACCAAATTTGGCTAGGCATAGATGACAGGGGAGATTCTGCGCATCGTTGGAAATTACCCCTACGCGCAATTCGGAAACATACGGGGTAACCCCGTTGATTTACCGAAATCAGAAAACGACCGTCTCCGGATAGCTGGGGGCAGGACCATATCTCTGCAATCAGTAAGTGCCATAGGAACATTCATGGTTTATATGATTGGAGACCGTAAAGATACGCTTATTGTTTTCGCTTCAGCTTGCTATCCACGCGAAACCATACGCTCAGTCGGTGCCCAATGTCGCAACGCCATAAGAGAAGTTTCCCGCGTTTGCGGGATTTTGAACGTTACTTGTCGCGCAAAATTGGTAAAGGCTACTGGAGCTCGTTATAGAAGAAGATAAAAAACGCAATCCAATGCCATCCGCCACTTGGGTGAAAGAATCCGGCGAGGCCTTTATATTCTGAATCTTGGAGAGATTGAAGCTGACGTATTGATCCGTAACGGTGTCCTTCCAATAAAAAACCGTGGAATTTCAGATAATCGTATTCGGAAAGTCAAAAAGGCTAATGGATCAGGCGGTAACGTTCGTCGGTACGTTTCCATCATTGTAAAATCAGGGAGCATGGGCATATCCCCCGGTTGAGCGATTTTTTCATAAAATTGTCCATCCTCCTCCATCCGTCGTCATGTCGCAATAGGCCTTGAAACTATTGCTTCAAGTCGGATTTATCCAGTAGATGCCATTGCCAATGTCTCAACCGTACGCATTTCATCCGGAGGAATTCTTATATTCAAAACAGCTTTTCGCATGGGTCCCATCTGCCCATTTCCTTCAAATGCTATCATTGCCGGAGATACTGCTGCTAGATGTTTGGGGGCCGTTCGATGAAGCCGAGTATTTCCCACCGAGCTCATTCTTCACCATGATGTCCCCCAGGCTTATGAGGCTTCCGGTATCGGTAATGGCCAGGAGGCTGGCAATGCCGGAAGTCATGGGCATAGCGTTGCCGCTATAGGCGTTCCTCAGTGCGCCCATCATCGATAGCATGCCGGTGCTCGTGGTCGGGAGTCCGTTCCCACTCGCGGCGACACCCGAGTGCACGACTTTCGGATCGTATCCGTTATTGTCGGCAAGCGGCCTTCCGTTGAAGAGGAGCGTGCCGGAAAGAGCGTTTTGTTCGATTTTGAGTATGGCATTGGCGGCCCCGGTGCTCGTGATGATGCTCGGGATGGCAAGGATATAGACCGTAGCGCCCGTGCTTGCCTTCGCGGTGAGCCCCCCGAAGTTCCCCCGGATGTACGCCGTGGTAGGATTTCACGCTGCGGCGTTTGCTGAATCGAGCAGGAATCCGCCCCGGAAAGTCGATGGGGCGAGTTCCCCTTCGTATTCAGCCTTGATCTGGTATGCTTTCCCTTCCGCGAGGGAAGAGTAGGCGTATTCCGTGTTTTTCAGCGGATCTTCGGGCTTCTTCCCCGGTCATCCCCCTGCTATCGTCCCTCTGAAATACTGCATGACGCCCGATCAGACCGTCCCTTGGTTCCAGACCGTCCCTCCCGAATATGTCACGGCGAAGGAATTGTCCGGTATCGGGTATGCCCCCGATGTCACTATGGACAAATCCAGCGACTTCGATACCTGCGCGAGGTCGCTGACCCGCACCGAGTCCCTCGCCTTCGACGAGTATCCGCCGATGGAAAGGAAACCAATCGTGCCGAGAATAGCGAGTATGGTGATTACTACGATAAGCTCAACGAGGGTAAATCATTTTAGCCTCTTAAAGGAGAAAGATTTTTTTGATTTGGCCATGGATTATGAAGTAAAAAATATTAATTATTATCAGCGACAGTATGGTGCATATTATACCAGGGTCAAGAAGAAAAGAACGTATTCGAAAATACAATACCGAAAATGCAATGAATTTTCGCTTAGTGTTTTCTTCATATTCGCGTAGTATCCGGTTATGCCCAATAGGAATCGGTTTCCCGGTTTTTTCCAGTCACGTATTCGGACATCTTTTTTTCTTCGGTCACTTTCTTCGGTCACTTATTGCCGATACTCTCCCGAAAGAAGAAAAACAAAACCTGTTCCGAATCCGTAACCGTAAAATACCGAAAACCAATTCCTATTGGGTATTGCTTGCATTTTTTTGATTTTTACATCAGGATATGGTGTACTGTACGAAGGAAGACTATTTGGTTCAACGTATTTGATTTCCCGTATGCTACCGGTTGGCGACTGACTGAAACGATCTCCCTCCCCCCGACAATTGTTACTGGCGTCCAAACGAAAAAATTCAAGTTTTGACTTATCGGTGCATTTGCCTATATATAAGAAATATTTCCCCCCATTCCCATGTCAAAATTTAAGAAAAACATCGCTGCGGCATCCCTTGCGATAGCAGCGACCTTGTTCGGTTCTCCGGCAAAAGCCGAAACGGAAAAGCAGGTCGATTTTACCAAATGAGCCGTAAATGCCGAATTGAACGGTCCTTCCGACCCTTTCAACAACCCCTTCGACCCTGACAAGAGCCCAAAAGGCCAACGGGCCGCATTCGAACGGGCGCTCCAAGGGCTATCCAAGGTGGATGTCGTCACGAGTGGCGGGACGGTACTCCGCGGAGGCGTGGAATTTCGCAATACCGGAGCGATTGTCGAGGCGGAAGCCGGAAAAGAGATTTTCAAGGATAGCGCCGTCGTCGTCAAACTCGGTGTCGGATCCAGCCATCGGGAATTCTTGACGAGCCTGGGTTTCAAATACGGAGAGGACAATTATTTGGTATTGACGCATGATGAGCTTCGCAGTCGTTTGGAATACCAGTTCGAAACCCAATCGAAAACCGGTTGGTTCAAGCAGGTCACGAACGCCGTAACCTGGACTTGGGTCAATCCGGATCTCGGCAGCCGTATCAGATACGGGAAAATTTCCGCCTACCAGAGCAAATCCGACAGCGTCAGTTTTGGCGACGAGGAATTTACCCAGGAAACGCCGGAACTCTACGAACTGTTTTCCAAGGAAATGCGCGTAGCCGGGATGAAGAAGCAGGGGTTCGAAGGTGTCTTCTGATACAAGGTTTCCGACAAGCTTACCGTAAGCGCGGGACTGGGGGCCGAGACGACCAAGATAGATTACGCTGTGCCGGAAGCCGCGAAAACTTCCGCGACCGGAAAGCTCGCGGCCCAGTATCAGTTCGACAGCAAGTCGAGCATCGTGGCCAGCCTGGCCACTTCCAGTACGGAAAACCGGCTGACCCTCGGATACAGCAAGAAGTTCGTCAACGGGCTCAATGCCAGCGTGCAGGGATTCGTCAGCGACCCGGTCGGCGGATTCGGAAAGCCGACCATGGGCGTCATGCTGAATATTTCCGGAAATTTCAATCTCGACGGTTTCGGAAAGACGGATGCCGCGAGTGCGCGAGCTTCTGGCTCCCGAGCTTCTGTCTCCCGAAACTCGAACTCACGAAGCATGAATTCCCGAAACCCTAACTCCCGAAGCGCGAGCAGTCAGAATTTGGATGCGCAAGGCACGGTTGAACAAAGCAATGCCCCTGCGGTCCTGCCACACCCCGCCATAGCCAAGATCCAGCCTCCGGTGCAAATGGAGAAACCTTCCTATTACAAATCGACCGCCAATGGAAATTTTTCCGTTTCCGCGCTCGATTACGTGGCTGCCGGGGGAACCATAGCCCCCATTGTTCCCGTTGCCCCTGTTGCCCCCGACGTTCCCTCGCGGAAATCCGCCAGTCCCGCAACCCGCTCGTTGGACACTCCCGAATCCTTCCCGATTCCGGTTACGGCACCGAAAAACGTCCTTGACGCCACGTTCCAGGCATGACAGGCTTCGTTTATCCCGAAATCCGTCTCCGTTCAGAAGGATACCACCGTTCCAACGCGCCGCATGGTCGCGATCGACAAGACGGAACTGCCTTCGGGAGCGAGAATCGACACGCTTACCGGGAACATCGTCATCCCCACGGGAGTTCAATTGGGAAATATTATCTCCGCTATCAATGTTACGAACAAGCAGGCGCTCCCCGTGACTGCCTTTACCATCACCGGCAGCGTAATCATCGTCAATACGAAGGTGTTGGAACCCGTTTTGGGCACATGAACCAACACTATCGAGGTCATTACGGAAAATACCATCATGACCATCGTTGCCGAGAAAGGTTCGGTTATCATCAAATCCATCAAGGTTGAGCCGTATTACAAAGCTCCCGTGGCCAGCGTCGATGATAACGAGAACCTTGTCGTCATTCCCGAGGGGGCGGATATTTCCCAGTTGGAAATTTCCCCTTCGGCTTCCGGTCCGTACGTTTCTTTCGTACCGTCGAAGAAATACATGGGCGACCAATCGCAATTTCTCCGCTTCAAGGCCACTTCTGCCACGCCGGCCAGCCGAGCAACCGAACTCAAGTTTACCAACTCCGCTCCGGTAATAACGAGCGTGGCTTCCGTAAGCGTCGAATTTTTCGTTACCCGATGAGGAGCGTTGCCGGCCATGTCCGTGGTGGACAATGACGGGGATGGTCTTTCGTACTCGCTTGCGGGATTGGGAGATTCCCTCAAGAACTTCATTCAGATCGATTCCAAAACCGGAGTCATTACCGTATCGGGAAATACCCCTGCCGCGCTCTATTCGTTCAAGCGGGTGGTTTCCGATGGAAAATTGGCCGCTTCGCAGGACATCAATCTCAAAATGACCCTCGCGGTCATACCCGAAGCTCCGAAAGTAACGGCAGACGACCTGAGAAACGCCCTTATTCCCGCTTCCGACGTCGATATCACGAAACTCGAAGTTTCCGTTGACGGAGGTAATACCTATGCCCCGTTCAATATCGCTACCGCATATGTGGGAAACAAAACGGTGCTGATTCGGGTTATTGCCATCAGGCCGAATCCTGCCGGAAAAACTACCGAAGTGAAATTCACGAATTCCGCACCGGTAATCACGAGCGGGAATTCCGTCAATCTCTGATTGTTCCTGGGGGCTTCATGAGTCATTCCGGCGATGAACGTATCGGATGCCGACGGCGATTCCTTGGTATTTTCTCTTGCCGGAGCGCCTTCCGGTGTAATCATTGACCCGGCTACGGGAATCGTTTCGGTTTCGGGCTCGTTGGGACTTGGCAAGTTCGCTTTTACCCGTATCGCGAGCGACGGGACTTTGACCGCAAGTCAGGGCGTGACGGTATCGGTAATCCCGGTTCCCGACACGGTCCCCGACGCCTTCGCCTTCGCCGACGCGACGGGCGTCGCGCTCTCGACCCTCGTGGAATCCGCTCCGATCACCGTCGCGGGCATCAACCAGGCGGCGGCCATCTCCGTCGCGGGCGGGGAATACAGCGTCAACGGCGGCGCCTGGACCTCCGCTCCCGGCACCGTCACGCTCGGCCAGACCGTCAAGGTCCGCCACACGTCGAGCGCGTCGAATTCCGCGGCCACGAACACCACGCTCACCGTCGGCGGCGTTTCCGACACCTTCACCACCACCACCCTCGCGCCGGCTCCGG
>CAIVSN010000182.1 GCA_903908595.1 uncultured bacterium | reverse complement strand
TATACCCAATAGGAATTGGTTTTCGGTATTTTACGGTTACGGATTCGGAACAGGTTTTATTTTTCTTCTTTCGGGAGCTTATCGGGAATAAGTGACCGGAGAAAAAAATAAAAAAATGTCCGGATACGTGACTGGAAAAACCGGGAAACCGATTCCCGTTGGGTATAACTTCAAATGCGCCATGGACAAACTCATCTTATTGCACCTCAGGAAACCGTGCGGGGGGCATGGCGAACGAAGCGCGGAAAAATTGACGAGAAGTTCGCATTTTTCCGAGGTTCCCATATGATATACCACGTTATTCTAACCCCACCTATGATTTTTACCCAAAAACAACTCCACGACCGTCTCGCGAGCCTTCCTGGCACGTGCAAAGAGCTCTATATCGAGAATCACACGGGCGTGGGAATCCGCGTCGTGAACGGCCGGTCCGAGCCGGTGAGCCTGGGGGAGACCTCGGGAATCAGCCTCCTTCTGACAAACGGCAGCCACCGGTATTTCCAGACCCGTGAGTCATTGGAGAGCTTCGACGAGCTCATGGACCAAGCAAAGGCCTTCGAAGCGGAAACCGGGGAAGTCACGTGGGCTCCCGGAACGGATTCGTACGATTTCGACGATACGAAAGGATTGCTCGAAACGCTCTCGGAACTGCACGAGCGGGTGCTGCCGCAGGTGGATTCCCTCCGGTCGCACGACTGGATCACGAGCACCATGGTGGGCATGGGAATCAGCGAACAGTCGTACGTAAGCCTGTCCGACCGGCAACCCGGCGGGATGGACCGGCAATACCAGGTCCGCGTTTTCGCCATGGCGACCGGCAAAATCGGCGAAGTTACGCAGGAGTATTACGACAGCATTACCGCGAACCATTCGCTCGAATACTTCACGGCGGAGCACATCGCGGCGATGTTCAAAAAAATCGCGGAACGGCTCCATGCGCTCCTGCTGGCCCCGGCCGCGCCCTGCGGGGAGATGGACATCGTGATCGCCACCGAAGCGGGCGGGGTCATCATCCACGAAGCGGTCGGGCACGGGCTCGAAGGCGATCTCCAGGCATCGAGCGCCTACGCGAACAAGGTGGGGGAAATGGTCGCGAGCCCGAAGGTGACCATCGTCGACGATCCGCTCCTGCCGGGACTCCGGGGGTCGTACCGGCTCGATCACGAAGGCACGCCGTCCGCCCGGGCCGTCCTCATCGAAAACGGAAAACTTCTCAATTACATGCAGCAGCAGGGGACGGCGGATTTTCTCGGACTTCCGCACAACGGGCATGCCCGCCGCGAATCCTACGCGCACGAAAGCATCGTCCGGATGAGCAATACCTACATGGACAACGGTCCGGATAGCCCGGCGGACATCGTCGCGAGCGTCAAGGACGGGTTGTATATTACCGCTTTGGGTGGCGGACAGGTCAATACCACGAGCGGGGATTTCGTCTTCAAGGTCAACTTCGCGCAACGTATCAAGGACGGTCAAATCGGGGAAGTCGTTCGGGGCGCGAACCTCTCCGGCAACGGGCCGAAAATGCTCAAGGAAATCAGCATGGTCGGCAATGACCTCGTCGTCGGGAAAAACGGCGTGTTCATCGGCGGGACCTGCGGAAAGGACGGGCAGGGGATGCCGGTGACGGATGCGAATCCGACCATCAAGGTGCGACTGAAAGTGACGGCTTAGGGTTTTCCACCTATGCACAAAATGTATTATGCCAGCTACGAAAAAGCATATACACAAATTAGATTATATTCTCCTTCTTCATCATGCAAAATAAAAAATACTTCCTAACCTTCGCGATCGGGTCGCTCCTCCTGTTGATTCCTTGGGGATTGTATTGGTATTATTCCGAAAAACTCGGAGCCTGGTACGGATATTCGGACGCGTCTGGATACGTATTCGGAATATGAATCTTTTGTTACCTCTTCGGAGTCCCACTGGCCCTGTATGGAATGATGAGCCTTTTGGTTCTGTACTTGCGAAAAAGCTTTCTGATAGTGGTTTTCATACTGCTGATGCTTTCGATTATCAGTTTGCTATGGTTCTTTGTTCGAGTGTTCTATGTCGATGGATCTTCCGATTATGCAATGCGCGGTCAAATATTGGGATTCATTTCGTTCCTCTCCATAGCGGAATTTGCAGTATACAAATACTTGAAAAATTCCAAAATAACCAATAAGGATATTCTGGAAACACCCATTGTATAGAACTATTTCGTGATCACCACGATCGACTCGATTGCCAAGGTATTCATCAAATGGTTCGCGATGCCGTTCGACGAGGCACTTATTCAGAATGAGATTTTTCGTGGCGTTCAGGACGGCGTTCAACGTGCTTGCCAGCACGCCTCACTGCGGTACTCGAATATAACTTCGGATTTCATCGTTTTTCCGGAGTTCCCGGGAGTCTTTTTTACCCTTTCTCGGAAGCCGCGGATGCTCCCTGCGGATGTTCGGTTGGAATCGGATCCGAAGCTCAGAAAACCGTCATTCCGGGGTTTTGCGGTTCGTTCCGGTCGCGTTTGGCTTTGGTTTTCGCGATTTTTTCGTTTTCCGTTAGGTTTTCTCCCGTTTCTTCGTCGAAGGACGTTCCAGATATGGGCATGCCGTTGTCGTTGACTCGGTATCCGTATTGGAATTTTTGCATCGTGTCATGCTTGCGGGACTTCCGGTGGGGGTCGATGATATTGCCGTGGTGGAGTTGGGCATGGGTTTCGGAAGCGGGGAAAATGTCCTCGGTCGGGCCGATGGGATTTTCTGAGGAACCCGACAGGAGCACTTGTTTCGTTCGGAGTTCCGCGATATCCCGGTCGGAATCCGCGTCGATTCCCGCGCGTTCTTCCCGGTGCCTCGCGATGGCTTCGTCGAGCCGGCTTTCCCATCTCGCCAAGTATTCCGCGGCATGGTCCGGGGACGGGAAAATTCCGGACGCGGCGTTTTCGCCGAACCGTTTTCTCATTCCGGAGACGCGGTCCGCGTTGCGTTTCGCGAGCGATTGAATTTCTTCGAACGACATCCTGGCGTCCGCGTTTTCCCGGGAGCGGTGGGTTTCCGATGGGTCCATGTGGCGGGTAAGTGCTATGGGATTACTTTACACGGTATTTTTGCAGGTGTCAATTATACCCAACGGGAAACCAATTCCTATCGGGTATACTCGTCCCGAAGCCCATCCGTTCCGGAAAAACGCGAGATCCCGAACGGGCTCTAAGAAAATTCTCCATCCGCAATCCCCTTGTAAATTTCCCGATTCTTGCTACTATTCGCGCATGTCATTGTACCAAAAATACCGGCCGAAAGATTTTGACGATCTGGTAGGGCAGCAATTTATCCGGAAAGCGCTTACGAGCGCCCTTCAGAACGGCAAAACCGTCGGGGCGTACCTGTTTTGCGGTTCCCGGGGAACGGGAAAAACCTCGGTGGCCCGGATTTTGGCCAAGGCCGTCAACTGTCTCGATCTGCGAAAGGACGGGAATCCCTGCGACGTTTGCCGGAACTGCGAAGCGTTCAATAACGGCACCATGGTGGACATCGTCGAAATCGACGGGGCGAGCAACAACGGGGTCGATCACATCCGCGAACTCATCGAAAAGGCCTGGTTCCAGCCGACCTATGGGAAATTCAAGGTCTACATCATCGACGAGGTCCACATGCTTTCTCCCAGCGCGTTCAACGCGCTCCTGAAAACCCTCGAAGAACCTCCGGAGCACGTCAAATTCATCCTTGCCACCACCGAGTTCGAGAAGGTTTTGGAAACCATCGTTTCGCGCTCCCAGCGGTACGATTTCCGCAAGATTTCGGACGACGACATCGTGTCCCGCTTGGAACTGATCGCCGAAAGGGAGGACATCTCGGCAGAAATGCCCGCGCTGCGGCTGATCGCGCAATTGGCTCGCGGGGGACTGCGGGACGCGATTTCCCTGTTCGAACAGTACAGCGTCGGAGGCAGGCTTTCGTACGAGTTCATCCGGGACAATCTCTCCATTGTCGGCACGGAACGCCTGCGGGAAATCACGGATACGATTCTGGCAAACGACCCGGCGGGGCTTGCCGTGATTTTTGCCCAGCTCAAAACCGAATCCGTCGAGCCGAAGCGGCTGCTCGAACAGTATCTCTATTTCCTGCGGGAAACGGCATTTGCCGAAATCCAATCGCCTTCGTTCCCCCGGCTGATGCGGATTTTCGATGCCTGTAGCGTGGCGTACGGCCGGGTCAAGGATTTTCCGAACGGGTTTTTGCTTCTGGAGATGACGCTGCTCGCGCAGATACAATCGGCGCATTACGAATCGTCGGTCGCTCCGGCCCGTCAGGTTCCCGCAGCCCGGATGCCTTCGGAAATGCCTCCGCAGCATCGTGTCCAAGCCGCGAAACCCGAGCTGGCAATACCGGTTCCGGCGCCGGCAACGGTTCGGCATTTTTCGAACGAACCGGAATATTTGCCCGAACCGACCGTGCCAATCCGGGAATTTCCCATCGAGCCAACCGTTCCGGCAAAAAAGCCGGAAACCGTCAAAATGCAAGCCGCTCCCGATCCGATTGAAAAAATACCGGTCACTGCCCCGTCGAACGGGGATGTTTCCAAAACTGAGAACGCTCCCGCTCCCGAATCCGGCGATACTCCCGCGAAGCCGTTTTCGTTTTTGGATCTCGTCAAGTACACCCAGGGCGTTCCAAAAAAGGGCGTCCTGCTCTCGGCCATTAAGTCGGGCACTTTCAAAATGCAGGATTCGCCCCCGGTCCTCACGGTTTTCGCCCCGTCGGATTTCGCGAGAAAACAGGCCGATACGCCCGAAAACCGGGAATTTCTCATGACGGCCATCCAAAAGCTGTTTTGAATCCGGGCGGAAGTGCGTATTCTCTACGAAACCCGGCAAGCGGGCGGACCGCCGGCCGCGCGCGAACTCGATTCCCAATCCGCAAACGATATTTTTTAGCCGTCACCCATGCGATCTCCATTCCTTTTCAGGCTTATCCTCAACCGATTCTTTTTTGAAAAGCTCGTTGCGCTCTGCCTGCTCTGAATCATTATGTACGCGCTTTCGTCATTTTTCCTGATTTTCCTGTTCACTTTCCTCTTCGCGTACCTTTTTTTGGATTTGGCAAAGTGGCTGGAAATAAAAATTGCCCAGCTCGCGGCGCGTTTCGAGTCTCCGAAAGTCCGCAAGTTTCTGGTCGCTTTCAACAAATTCCCCATCCTGATTTCGATTATCTACCTCGTGTTCCTGACCGTCATCATCACGATGTTTTACCGGTTCATCCCGCATCTGATAGAGGAAATCAAAGGCTTCGTCAAGCTGGTTCCCGACATAACCAACAAGCTGCGGAGCGCGGCTGACAACCTCCAGAGCCAGGTGGGCTTCAATCTCTGATTCGACGAATTCTTCGCGAGCGTCATGAGCAAAACCAATATCGAGACCACCGCGATGAGCGTCTTTCAAAACGTAAAAAATGCGTGAGAATTCTTGGTGAAAATCATGGTCGCAATCGTCTTGAGCTTCGTGTTCCTCATGGACCGAGAGAAAATCATACAGTATTTTTCGGGAATACAGGTGGGGAATTTCTCATTCATCTACCATCAGTTTTCCGATTTTTCCGAGAAGATCACCAAGGGGTTCTGACTGATTTTCAAAGCCCAAGCGATCATCGCTTTCGTCAACGCGGTCCTTACCACGATTGGGCTGATCATCATCGGCTTCACCCAGCCGGAAGGAATCTTCCCCTTCATTTCCACATTCGCGTTACTGGTGTTCGTTTTTGGATTCATCCCCGTTTTCGGGACGTTCATTTCCTCCGTTCCGATCGCGCTGGTCGGGTTCAATTTCGGCGGTGCGAACACCCTGATCATGGTCATGATCATGGTGGCGATCGTCCATGCGGTAGAAGCGTACTACCTCAACCCGAAAATCGTCTCGTCGTATATGGAATTCCCCGTGTTCTTCACGTTTCTCATACTCTTGCTTTCTGAACACTTCATGGGGTTCATCGGACTGATGGTCGGGGTGCCGCTGTTTTACATTTTTCTCGACATTGCGAAGGACTTCGATGAATACGTGGTAAAAATCCAAAAAATATCCAATACGATCGACACGGCAAAGACTTCGACGAAGGAAGCCATACACAAAAATATCAGATTATCCCGCTCGGGCAAGCGTTCTCCGGAGTAGGGGGGAATCCTCGCCAAAACGCGAACTCCTTGTCAATTTTTCCGCTCCTCGCTAAACGTGGCGCTGCCACGCCTCGCTACGGTGCTCAAAATCGACTTCGGATTTCACCGTTTTTGGCGAGGATTCCGGCATTGAAATCCCGTTTTTGCCTAGAGTTGGAAATATGTTTTTTTGCGTTTTGTTTTTATATGTGTATAAAGTGGAAAATGCGAACAAGGGGGGATTCCCGTTGGGCACGCTATTGCTATAATCGAAATATGACAATCCTAGGATTCCGAGACCCGCATGCGTTCGCGAAAGAACAAACCTATCTCCTCGGGCTGGACGATCAGGAAGATCAGCCGTTGTATGACGGGATAGATTCCCTGTCCCGGGATCAGGCTTCCTACCTGCGACTGCGGATGCTCGGCGTCACCCAGTCAGGAGACAGAGTTTCCCTCACGAAAGAAAAGGTGGTCGAATTGATTTCCGAGGCCCGGAATTTTCGATTGTCGGAAGCGTCGGGGGCGATGCAATAGGCATCCGGACGATTATTTCAATAGCTTGAGTTTTTTCGGATCTATGCGGTCTTTGACGAGTTCCCGGAATCGAGATATTTCCGCGTCGTTTTCGAAGGCGCGTTTGGGAAGGATATAGGCACAGTCCCGTATTACGTAGCAATAGAAATAATCATTTTTTTCTACGATTTCAACTACTTTCTCCCATTTAAATTCACTGTTTGAAGACCCGCTTTCTCATCTGGACCCGCCTTTTATTGATTCTGGTGAAAAACCGTAAGTCAGTTGCCTATTGAATATTTCAGTGTTATTTTTAAAAGCCTTTTTAAATGCAAAAATTGGTACAATCTTGAAAGCCCAATATCAAATTCACATAAATACGATAACCATTATGACTGCGTTATTGAAATGAAATTCGTTTTTTCATGATGTGATATCCGGATACATCCAAATAACCATGAAAATTAGAAAAAATATCACGAAACTGGTCATGTGCTTATGAAAGTTATACATGCAATATTTCAAATAATCCTCCTCCGTCAATACGAATTCCATTATGATATCTTTCTCCATATGATCCGATTAATGATAGTATACCCAACGGGAATTGGTTTCCCGGTTTTCGTCCCGGATAAAATTTCCGCTTGACATCGCTTCGTAATTCCCGCTCGC
>CAIVSN010000181.1 GCA_903908595.1 uncultured bacterium | reverse complement strand
CCTATATCTCTCGGGAAAAAGGTACTCGGTTCTATCATTCGCTAAAATCGAAACTCGAGTAAAATAAAAAGGATTACTGGAATTCTTACTCACTTAACTCATATATATTCATGAATGCATCCATAAATTATAATTTATTTGAGAAAATAAAAATACAAAGACCGGTAAACAGGATAAAATTCATCAGTCTTAATTGTAAAAATAAAAATATCGTAGATATTTGATGTTACGACGAAACCTGATTAATAAAACAATGAACGGATCTCTGGCTGCACTGAGAGATTGCGAAACAAGCAAAGAATGTTATTTGAATTGATACATCTTCAAAAATTCCAGATGCTTGACTAAAAACTTGAATTAATAGTATCATTTACAGATGAGAACTCCGAACATTGGATAAAAAATTATTGTCAAAGTCTGATATACTGATTGCTGGAGAATTAATAGAACATATTTCAAACGTTGGGGATTTTTTGTCGTTCATAGAGATGAATGCCAAATGAAAAAAATTAATTTTTTCTACCCCAAATGCAACAGCGTTACATAATGTATTGCTGTGATTATTGTGAAGAGAATCTCAACATATCGATCATGTTCATATTTTTTCATATAAAACTCTCAATACGCTCTGTATCAATGCCTGATTCAGAAATTGGAAGATTGTACCGTACCATGTTAAATTTTCAGAGATGATATTGCAATCCCATGGACCCAAGAAAGTATTGCTTGGATTTTTTGAAAAAACCATCAACTGTATTGAGTATATCTTTCCTTTATTGTCTTGATGATTAGTTGTGGAAATTGATATTTAGGTTTTTAAAATGTTGGATTAGACTAGGCTGTAATCAATTACCAAGTACAATTTTAACTTTTGATTGACAATAGTCTGATTTCTTCGTCGAATACTTCTTTTGGGGTCCTGTACCCGAGTATTTTCCTTGGCCGGTTGTTGACGTAATCGACCGCTTTCCGTATCTCCTCGTCGCTTACGGTTCCGAATCAAGGCCTGGCATCACTCCCCGAACAAATGACTCGTGGAAAATATGAATTTCCTCGTTTCCCAGTCCGATCCGGCATCCGGGTACGTCGCGTTTCTCGAATGAGACGATCGGTACGCGCCCGGGTGCCTCAGGGAGAAGTTGGATATTTTCGAGCGCTATCCGCAGGTCGGTCTCGCGTATTCCGATATGAGCTTCATCGACGCGACCGGCAAAGTGACCCTGGAGAGCCTGTTTTGATCCAAGAATACGAGAATGTACCGGGACGAAATCATTCCGATGGACGAATACGTGGCATCCCGGGATCCGCTCATCGTCTCATATAGCAGCGCGATGATCCGAAAGCCGGTCTTGGCGGAGTTTTTTCCGATAGGGGATCCGGGTCTCCCGAAGACGTACGCGGTTTCGGACTACGACCTGTTTTGCCGTATCGCGTCCGTTCACCGGGTATACGGCATCGGCAAGCCCCTGACGGAATACCGGCGCCATGTGGGGAATCTCTCGTCCGCGTACGGCGGACTGTTCCGGGATCTCGGAGATCTCGTGGATCGATACCGCCGGGAATGAAAGATTTCCGAGAAAACCCATCGTGAAAAAATGTCGTGGATCCAAGTGCTGACGAGCGTTTCCTGCTTGTCCGTTTGAGAAAAATCCCAGGCGTTCCGGGCTTTCCGGGCATCGCTCTCGCATTCGCTGGCCTACGGTTGGGCATTCAAGGCGGCCATTGCCGTTTTGTTGCTATTGCCCGCGAGCTGGTCTTCGAAAATCGTCAGGTCCCGGGTTCGCCGGGGCGAATAGGCGTTTTCGCGCTAGGGGAGAGACGGTTTAATCCGATTGTATCCGAAAGAGCAATATTCACCGGATTTCCCTGAAAAGCTTTTCTTTCACGAAAGCTTTTTGTTTGGCATCGAGCACTTCGCCGAGTCATTCCAGGATATTTTTCCCTCCGGATTTTTTTTCCAAAAAATCGAGGAGATACGCGAGGTACTCCTTGGCATTCTTTCCGGTTCTTTCAAGAATCACGGCCTCATTGAGAGGAAATAGGTTTTTGAAGAAAAAATATACATCGTACAAATCGCGGTTCGCGAGCAGTGAGCGATCGGTTATGGCCACCAGCTTGTTCGCAAAAATCGTGGATCGATCCTGGGCGAGGATTTCCATTCCGAAAAAATTTACCAGTTCGTAGGTATTTGCCTTCCATATCCGCGTGTTGATTTCTATTTTTATATTCATGTCGGATTCCCCATAGCTCAACAGGAAGAACAAAGTGTGTCGTTTCCGGGATTTTTCCTTTACCTTGCCATATTTTTTGAGAATGGACTCCATATTTTCCATAAATATCGTCTCGTCGGACAGAGGGGCTATGAGGTCGATATCGATGTCCGTAGAAAACCGGTCGAGTCGGTGTACGAAATAACAGAGAGTACCTCCCTTGAACGCGAGGGATGTCGCATATTCCGATGAAAAAATATCATGGATGACATGGTACATGATTTCCCGATGTTTAGCGACTTGTAGCATATTTGATAATTTTATGGATTCCCAAAATCGTCCTTTTGTTATATATCTCCGCGATTTCCGCTAATTTTTCCATGTCCACCCCAGAGAGGTTGTCAAAGTGCTGGACTCCCGACAAATAGGTACGATCGCAAATGGCCCGTTCCTTGGTGGCGACGAGATACCGTCCGGTATATTCGAGCCCAAGGGGATTGAGGAGGATGGAATCCCGAATTTTTGAAAACCGTATATTTTTTCCGGCAACGGGCTTCTCGAGCGTATTGTCCGATACCAGGGTGACCGTATGGGAATAGTCCTGAAAAATCACCCCTTCCTTTTGGAGGACGGATTCGAGGGAGATGTACGATTTCTGCCGGAGGCCCGAAGCGAGCTCCCAAAAATCGTATTTCGCAAAAGCATACCGACCGTGTGCGACTGGCTGGAGCAACCGCTGCTTGACCGCCCGCTGTAAAAAACTCTTGATGGCATTGGAATTTGCCGTACCGAATAGCAGAGAGATATCCGTAAGGGAAAATACGGTTTTCCCCGAATGGAGAAGTAGGTCGAAATGCTTCATATTTCACTGAATAAGGTGTGAATATGCACCTATTCTAGTGACAGAATGGGAAAAAGCGAATGTTTTTCTGCGGATGCAGTTCGTGCTATTTTCCATTACATGTGGTCGCATAATCAATAACGAAGTGCCATCTTTCATGGAAGTTTATCCAAATCTTTCGCCGCGCTTTTTTATAAATAACCTTATACAGGGGTCTTCTTTTGAGATTCCTGAATATAAGCCTTCATGGTAACATGCGCCTTTATGACCTCATGGGGAATCGTTCACTCATCCTTTCTTGCAAGGATATCCTTGATATCTTCTGTAGTAATTTTCTCTGTTAGCATAGAAAATGTTTATAATTAAACATATATCGTATAGTAGTCATTTCTTCAAAAAATACTAGAATCCAAGCGAAGATATATCTATCGTCTCATTTCAAATCTGCTAGCGTAATCCACACGATTTTTTTCGAGTTTTTCAAAGCCACGAAAGAGAATTCCAAACTATAAAATTTTTGGGAAACAAGAGATCGGGGAAGGATAGAGTTGATTTTTCATGGACAGAGATACAATAGACACATAGTAACTTTTTGAAATATGCAATCCACAGCAACTATTACGGATTTCCCGCAGGCTCTTCGAGAGAGATTTGGCGATACTATATCTTTTTCTATGATTGCCTGAGTCTATTGGGATGGTATGGATTGGTGCCAGTACGATGAGGTACTCCCAACTCATATTGATGAGCAGATATTTGAGGCTGGTTATGATCCGAGTGAATTTGTTGACGCTCGTACATTTTTTTCCAAATAGTATCAATGTACATCATTCGTCTCCATACCCGAGTCCAGAAATTCTTGATTGCTCATCCAGATATTGCTTTGCGATTCCAGAATATATTACCTCTCCTCGAAGGAAATCCATATTCTTGAGAGCTCGATGTAAAGCGAATGAAAGGATGAACCTCAGAGAGTAGACTCCGTATAGGAAAGTACAGATTCATATTTGTTATACATGAAGAGGAACTTGAGATTCTGTTTCTCGATGCGGGGAGTCGTGGGAGTGTTTATAAGTAGCATGTATATCCCGACGAATTTTATAGAACCCATCTCAAAGATCGACAGATGACGATATTTCTTCTCCAGCTTTCCGATCTGCCTGAGAAAATATGGAGTTTTTATGCGTTTCATATTTTCGAGAGGAAGAGCGCGTCAAGCTCTCGGAGTTTTTTATTGTTTTTTATCTTTTTTATGAGGGCTTCGTCTTGCCTGCGTTCTATATATTCCTCCGTTACTTCTCGTATCACGTTCTGAAACTCACTATCGTCCGCGAGGTAGGTATGCGGTGTCGCGAGCGAGAATTGGATGACATGGTACATGATTTCCCGATGTTTAGCGACTTGTAGCATATTTGATAATCTTATGGATTCCCAAAATCGTCCTTTTGTTATACATCTCCGCGATCGCCGCTAATTTTTCTATGTCCACCTCCGAGAGGTTATCAAAGTGCTGGGCTCCCGACAAATAGGTACGATCGCAAATCGCCCGTTCCTTGGTGGCGACGAGATACCGTCCGGTATATTCGAGCCCGAGGGGATTGAGGAGGATGGAATCGCGTATTTTGGAAAACCGGATATTTTTGCCGGCAATGGGCTTCTCGAGGGATGATTATCTCAAATGAGAATCCAAATAGAAAGGTAACAGAGGTTCCTAAACCATGTAGTACGGCAGGAAATACCAAGTCTTCCCCCGATATTCGCATACGTCCGTATAATCTTTCGTGATAACGATGGAATATGGTACGTCGTCCGCATATAGTTCGTTGAATATCTTCATGCCGGTAGTAAATTCCGGTTTTTTCATATTTTGGTATTTGATTTCGATCGGGATCAACGCGGAATTGGTACGAATGACAAAATCCACTTCGTTTCCCTGTTTGTCTCTCCAATAATTGAGCGAGAGATAGGATTCCCTTAGGCCGTTGAGTCTAAGGAAAATATAATTTTCGAGCAAGTGTCACGCATCGGACCGTATTTCGGGAGCGTTGAAATTTTTCACGAGGTAATTCCTGATTCCCATGTCGTAGAAATACTCTACTTTCTGTTTTTTGATTTCGTTGATTCCATTTTTGTGGTACGGTGAGATACGGGTATTGACGAATGTGTGGTTTAGATAATTCATGTATTCGCCGAGAGTCACCGAATTAATACCCAAATCGTTGGAAATATTTTCCATTACAAGCTGCTGTCAGATGGTAATGGACATGGTAATCAAAAGATTGGAAAACTTGTCGATATTTCTGACCTGCAGGAGGTTGACTATGTCTTTGTTTATATAGTTTTGGGTAAAATTGCTCAAAACTGTTTTTTTGTTTTCGACCCCGTCCGCGGTAACGATGGCCGGCATGCCTCACCAAACCATATATTCGTCCGAAATCTGCCGGATTTGTGGCAGGAATGGAAGTTCTTGAAGTCGTAAAAGCCCGTCTTTACTCAGTTTCATTTGCAGGATATCGATACTTCTTGAGATTTCGGTTTTAGTGTGGCAGTAAGCGGTATTTTTATATCGGAGGATTTCGTCCACCGACAATCATTGCATTTCAAAACTGAACATTCTTCCAGTCATTTTTGCCCCTATTTCCTTGAGATGAAGACTCGATGAACCCGTGATGACAATCTTGATCCGGTCTTCATAGGTATCGAAAATAAGTTTCAATAGGTTTCAGGCTCCTGTAACGTACTGGAATTCGTCAAAAAACAATATTGCCTTGCCTTCTTGGTCAATATGGCTGTTAATAAAAGCGATCGGATTCTTTTCGAATGATCATTTGATAGTAAAATCTTCGAAATTATAATAAAATCCACGAGGATGCCGCTCTTGTAATTTCTTTACGAGAGTGGTTTTTCCGACTTGCCGTGGTCAGACAATAGCGAGGTATTCCTTGTGGTGGATATATTTCTCAACTTCTTTTTCGATGTATCTCTCGATATACATAGTGCTGTAAGTTTAACCAAAAGTATATTACTAATATAATTTTAGTATAACTTTTATAAAAATCAAGCTTCGTATCGGTTCCGGTTTGCCAACCAGTTCTTTACGAACAAATCAGCCATCAGGGTCACGTCCAGGAGTTCGTATACGGCCAATTTCCTTTTTGGCGATTTTCCGATAACGTTGATGATGTTGTTGGGATTTTTATTGAATTGGTCCAGGATTTCGCTCTTCCGGGCTCTCACGGGCATTTCCCTTGCCGATTTCAAAGGGCTCCTTCCCGCTTTTACGGGAGCGGTTCAAGCATTCCTTATGGAAAACAAGGAATGCAACCAAAAGAAGAATGCGGGGAATCCGAAAAATCCAGGAGAAGCGGCCCGCCGGGCCATCGGGGCATGACGCAAGGGGATGCTCTCCGCTCCCGAAGCGCAACTCTTCTTCATACTCGTGTACACAAGGCACTACTTCACTTTCGAGCTCATGGGTTTCTTTTGGGACGGAACCAGCAAGGGAAGGACACACGATTGGGTAATGCGGTATCTTCCCCTGCTCGAAAAGGCGCTCGGATACGAGCGGGCTGACCGAAGAAAAAAATGAAAGATGTCCGGATATGTGACTGGAAAAACCGGGAAACCAGATTTGGTTAGGTATAATATCCCATTCAAAACTATTTTGTTGAAATATACGAAAACATTTCCCGAATCATAGGATTGCTTAGGCCTTTGTCTGCGGAATATGTCGTATATCCCAAAATTAAGAACGGCAATCGTTCCATTTTGGCTATGAAACCGAACGCCTTGATGATATTCAGGAAAGGATAGAAAACCTTCCGCTGAATCTCGAATCCGAGAGCTGCGAGGCTATACGGGGAATATCCGTGGATTTCAATGATTCTTCGGATATTGACCATATTGAGCCGGAACCAGCGGTAACTGTAATTCCCCTGGGCTCCTTTGACGACGTGGAGCGCGAGGGGGGCGGCGAGGTTGTGGATGAGTTTTTTTCCTCCGCACAGGATGTTTTTGAGGAAGTGCGCATCCGCCATGTAGGACGTGTCCGCGTCGTATCGGAGATTCGGGCGGTTCCGGTAGACGATGCCGGGATGAAGCGCGTAGTCGGTGGTTTCCCCGAGCGAGTATTCGAAATATTTCCGGTCCGCCTCGTAGTACATGACCATGGTACATCCGCATCCGAGGCATTCCGGATGTGCGTCCAGATAGTCGGCCTGTTGCCGGAGCTTGTCCGGATGCCAGATGTCGTCGTGGTCCTGGATGGCGATATAGGTTCATTTGGCCCGTTCCAAGAGCACGTTGAGCCCGGCGTAGGGTCCGAGGTTCGTCCGGCCTTCGATCAGGGTGATTTTCGGGCTGGCAAACGATCGGATACGCGATACGGTTCCGTCGGTGGACGCGTTGTCGAGGATGAGGATTTCAAAATCGTCGCAGGTCTGCTCGAGACAGCTCCGGAGGGTGCTTTCGATGGGTTCGCCGGCGTTGTAGGAACAGATGAGGATGGAGATTTTTGGCATGGGGGAGGGGATGGAGATGGGGTTCGGATGCGGATATGCGCCTATTTTAGTGACAGGGTGGGGAAAAGCGAAAGTTTTTCTGCGGATGCGGTTTACGCTATGTTCCATTAAAGATACTATATTTGGATGAATCTGGTTTCCCAGCATTTTATGGTCATAGATTCGGAATGGATTTCATTTTTTCTTCTTTCGGGAGTTTGTCGGCAATGAGCGACCAGAGAAAAAAATAAAAGATGGCCGAATATGTGAGGAGAAAAACCGGGAAACTCAGTCTCTAAGCAAAAATAAGGCATCCAGGCTGCGACGGAGGGATTTTTTAATTTTTGAAAAACTTATCCCATGCGTATAATACGCGCCAAGAACCGCACGAAAACCAACTTCTCATCGTACCTCCAATGCCGATAGACGCATCGTTCCAGAAAATCCTATGGGAATATGACCTTTCGCACATGGATTATGACAGCGAGATCCTGGCGGAGCGGGCTTTGTCGTTGTGAGACCGGGATTTGACCGATACCTGGATGACTCATGCCGGTGCGGAAAATTCGAAACGGCTATTCCTGAAAGTTGCCTCCAGGCTTGATGCGAAATCCCTGAATTATTGGAACCTCTTTTTCTGAACGAATATTTCCCGAGATGCTAACCGTACCATGCATGAACAGTTGAACGTCCCCGTATTTTCACGAAGTTTTGGATCGGAACCGGCTGGAAGCCTTGCCAAAGCTGCGATTCTTCCGAGATAATTGATTCTATCTTTCGGGGGGTACGGCTTTGGCTCTGTGGTACTGACACCGGAGGAGTATCGATTTTGATTTTTTCACTGCCGATCCCATCGATACGGAAAAATTATATTTCGAAATATCCGAATGGTTCAGCGGTGAAGAGATTGTCAAGACCTTCGAGCAGAAAAACACGCTTTACGTGGAAATACGGGGCATAAAGTTCAGCTTTTTTACGTATTCTCATTTGCTGTTGTTCCCGCTTGTCTATACGGAATATATCGATTTGGCGGATAAATTGGATATCGCCTCCATGAAACTTTGGGCCATTCAGAACCGTGCCACGAACAAGGACTATGTGGATTTGTATTTCTTGATTCGGGAATTCTGACTTCGCGAACTGCTGGATGCCTTTTTCAGAAAGTACGGGAAAGTGGTTAGCGAGAGCCTGATTTTGAAATCGCTCGTGTATTTTGACGATATCATGGAAGAACCGCTGCATATGAACGACCCGGTTACGTTCGAAGAGGTAAAAAAGTTCTTGAGAAAAGAGGTGATGGGATGCGACAGATAGGACCGTACGGAACCCGGATTGTCCTAGGACCTCGCAGAAGTGAGAGCCGCCGTATCCGAGCCCGCCCTCGGGAACATGGTTGGGGGAATGGGGATGATGGGGGGAATGGGGAATTACCGGATCAGTCAGAATATCCACAATGGAATAATCCGATCGTTTTCGCTGATTTTGATATCGTCTTTTACGATATACGTCGATTTCGGGCACTTTTCCTGTCGTTTGTTCTTGCCTCATATCTCGAAAGCGAATATTTCGTCGTACCGCTCGAGTATGAAATCTCCCGCCTTCGGCAGGAACAATTCGGAGTTCTCCACTTTTCTCAACTGGGAGATGAAAAAACTTTCGCGGTGGATTCAGATATCGGTTTTTTTGGAGTAGGAATTGTAGAGGTTCGGATTTCCGAGGAGGATTTTGTATTCTTTTCGCACTCGGTCGGAAAGGTTTCAGAATTTCGGCAAGAGCGCTACGAGTCAGATTTTCGACAGGAGGTGCAGGGCGTTTTCGACTTGAAATTCCGTTACGGTACGCCGTTCATTTTTTCCAATATGAAATCGAATCTTTTGAGATTTCCGCTTTTGATCGAGTCGATGTCTTTGCGCAACAGTTCGGATAGGGAGTCCGCCACGACGTTCCGCTCCCACGATTCGTTCTTGAGTTCCACGATCTGCCCGTATGTGCCGGCTTTGCTGGGGTCGGTATCGTACAGCAGGTAATTGCCTTCGTAATCCTCGGCGAAGGGGATCCACTTGGGATTGGCATAATCGTCCGCCTTGACTTTGGGGCTGAAATCGTCCAATTCCATATCCTCGGGATCTCCCGTCCCCAAATCTTGTATGAAATTCCAATCCGTGGCGATTTTTTTGAACGGCATGAGATCGTATTCCCAGCTCACCGTCGAAAAACCGAAGGCGGCACTGATGCCGTCATACTTCACGTCCCGGATTTTGTAAAAATTGGCGAGCTCGTCGGGGATATCGATGCCTTTTTCCATGCGGGAACCTTTTTTCAGGGCTTCCTCGGTTATTCCATGCGTGAGGTTGTAATAGCGATTGTCGGTCGGGACGACCTTGCCGATCGCTTCTATCCACTCTTGCCAGAGCGGTTCGAGGTAGGCATATCGAGGGTCAATAGGGAGGGGTTTCGGCGGATCTTTCGGCGGATCTTTCGGTTTTGGAAACTCTATCGTTACGGATGCGATGGCATCGCCTTCCATTTCGAACCAAAGTTCCATGTCTCCGATTACGCACGTTTCGCTTTGACAAAAACGTTCGACGAAGAATTTGCTTTTGTTTGCTTCCCGAAAACTCAGCATTTCCGTACCTTCGATCAAAAACTCGCCTTCGAAGGCTTTGTATTCCAAGGTATTGCCCCGATTTCAGCCATCTTTCCGATCCCGGAAGCGGAAGTAGACCTTCAGGCCTTCGACCGTGTTGCCCGCGTGCAAATATGCCACTATGCCCAAGTTATCCCATGTGAAAATACGGGATTTTCCGACATATCATTTCTGTATCTTGCAAGCCCCAAGCGCGCCTATGAGCGCATCGGTCTCGACGGGAAACGCATACGGTATTCCGTTGAGCAAAAGTTTGCCCTGCACGATGTCTATTTTTATCATATGGGGTAGGGATAATGGATTAACCGGTCGCATTTTTCCATATATTCCCCGAAGCGTCAAATCCAATCGGTCTCCAAATCCGTCCGCCTACCGCACCGTCACGCTCTTCGCCAGATTCCTCGGTTTGTCGATGTCCCGTCCGAGGGAATCCGCCGCATGGTAGGCGAGCAGCTGCCCGGCGATCGATGCGAGGAAGCAGTAAAAAATCGAATTGGTTTCCGGAAGGACGATGTTCCATTCCGCCTCGGGAATGGGGCGTTGCGATATGGCGCAGATTTTCCCGTCACGTGCACGGATTTCGGCGATGGCGGAGGTGTTCATGGCAAAGTACGCGTCGTCCGGGACGAATACCACGGACGGGCAGTTCTCGTCGATCAGGGCGAGCGTGCCGTGCTTGAGTTCCCCGAGCGGGAGGCCGTTCGCGTGGATGTAGGAAATCTCCTTGAACTTGAGCGCGGATTCCATGGCGACCGCCAGGCTGCTTCCCCTTCCGAGAAAGAGGATATGCGGAAATTTGGCGAGCTGAACGGAGATTTTTTTGATTTTTTCCGACAGGTCGAGGACGTCCTGGGCCAAGAGGGAGAGATTTTCGATATGGTCCAATATTTCGCGGTATTGGCGGAAATCCGCCCCGCTCTGAACGCTGAAATACAGGCTGAGAATCAGGAGCGAACCGATTTGCCCGATGAACGTCTTCGTGGCGGCGACCCCGACTTCCACGCCGGCACGGGTAAAGAGCCCCTGATCCGTGAGCCGCGCGATGGTGGAGCCGGCCACGTTGACGATCCCAAAAGTAGAAGCGCCATGCGCCTTGAGGTACTTGAGCGGTTCGATGGAATCGGCGGTTTCCCCGGACTGCGAGATGAACACGAAGAGGGTACTGGGCGCAATCCGAGGGGGCCGGCTGAAAAATTCGCTCGCGATGGTCACGCCGGTATCGAGGTCGGAGAGGCCTTCGATCCAGTAGCAGGCCAAAAGCCCGGCATGGTACGAAGTCCCGCACGCGACGAATTCCACCCGGGTAAATTCCGAGTCGCGGAGCTTCCGTAGGGCGTCCGTGGTAATGATGCCTTCCTGGAATTGAATCCGGCCGCGGAACACGTCGACGAGGACGTTCGGAGCCTCATGGATTTCCTTGAGCATGAAATGCGGGTACTTTCCTTTGTCGATAATCGTTTTGGATACGTCGATTTTCTCATGGCTCCGGTGGACCAGGAATCAGGAGTGTTTGATAATGGCTTCGCCGTCCTTGATGTGGACGATGTCCCCGTCTTCCAAATAGACGATATTGGAAGTATGTTTCGCGATGCAGTTCACGTCCGACGCGAGGAAGAAGCTGCCGTTTTTGCCTTTGGCAAAAACGAGCGGGCTTCCGAATTTGATTCCCACCATTTCCGTTGGATCTTGGTCGTTGATGAGTACGATGGCATAGGCGCCT
>CAIVSN010000180.1 GCA_903908595.1 uncultured bacterium | reverse complement strand
TCGACTCCGACCAGAAGCTGGTTTCCAGATTCATGAAAGGCTGGAACGACGTGAACTGGGCGAACCAACTGGGAAAAACGAATCCCCTCACCTTCAACCTGTTCAAATCCGCCTACGACTACCTCTCGAAAAAATATCCGGATCTCAAAATCGGAAGCCATACCGATATCGGGGAACTCGAACAAAAGGTCGGAGCGAAGAAGGTGGAAGAAGATGCCAAAGACGCAGAAGATGCCAAATTGACGGCACTCGGCAAAAAAATCTGAGACGGAAAGCTGGAGTCCATCAGCAAAAAAATATTGGCCCTGGTAAAAAATGGCACGGTAGTCATCGACATCGACACGGTCACCCTAGAATTGACGGCAGCCATCGCCGAAATCATGTCGAGCGAAGACTTTGCCGAATTCAAAAAACTGGCGAAAAAATCGGACAAGCCTTTTCTCAAGAATCGACCGGAGATGTTCGAGGCGAAAATGAAGCTATTGGGGACGGAAGTCAAACGGATACGAGAACAGGCAGGATACGAACGGTCCTGGGAATACCGCAACGAAGACAAGCGAAGAAACAAGCTGACGGAGCTGGAAGCGATGGTTCGAGCCTCCATTATCGGTATCAAAAGCGGAAGCGATACCCTGATGGTCTTCGATATAAACAAAGGGAACCGGGTGCAAGACATCGAGTTTTACGAAGCGGATATCGAAGAAGAAATCGAAAGCGGATGACCGCAAGCGATAAATTCAGAAAATTTCGCGAATTACCTGATTATGTTGGACGGAATGAAGCCGTCAAAACTCAATTACGAATATCTCAAAAACCTCAAATTCCTGACGGCCTTCGGGGTGCATTGGAAAATCAACGAGGTGAAAGGCGATGGAACCAACGGGGATATCGCCCATTCTACCAAGACCCAGGAAATCTTGAAAGCGAAAGATCCGAGCGGAAAAGTCTTGGAAAATTTCAAGAAGGCCATCAAAATCAACTCCGAACAGGTATTCAATGAGGAAAACATCAGGAGCGGCAAAGCGTTCGAGGGCGTCAGCAACTACTTGGTTTCGCGCAAAGTACCTCCGGAAAAGGCGAAAGAGCTCGTCAGGCTTATCCAGCATCCGAAAACCAACGGTATCAACGAAATACTCGCGTCCCTCCGGGAAGCCTATCCTACTGGCCTGATTACCGAGGCGAATCTCAAGGAAATGGCGGAGCTCGCGGCAAAGGGATACGAACTTACGAAAAAAGTCAAGGAAACGGAAACGATGGGGATAGGGCGCAAATCCATTGGGAGCCTGATCAAGTGAGTCACCCCCTCCTTGGGAATGCGGCTCGATCCGGAAATCAAAAGGATCATTGCCCAAAAAATCGAATGAGAAGAAGCGGTCACCACGGAAACGGAATTGGGCAGTCTCAATCTGAGGCCCCACGCCATGGGAAAAATCATCGATCTGCTCGAAAAATTTGCCGACAACCCGCTTTTTTCGTGAGACCGGAAGGAGTTGATGAAAATCATACAATATCTGAGGGTCACGGATTGCAGAAATACGGCCGTGACCATCGCGAGTACCCGAGCCGTTCAACGGGGGCTCATCGAAGCGGCAAATACCGTCAAAAAAGGCCCCACGACCGAGGCGACCCTGGAAAATTTCCAGAAGAGCGAAAAAGTTAAAAAGGTCGAGGAAGGCATAAAAAAAGTCGTGGCATGAACGCATTTGGCGGATGTCGAATTGGAGAAATTCGAGAAAACCCACCCGGAAATATCGCCGGAAGTCCTGAAAAAGGTCCTCGGCATCATCGGCATGGATCCGAATATCACGGTTCAGATGCTCATGGAAAACCAAGTCCTCCGGTTCGATTTTCTCAAATGCTATCTCAAGTCCGAAAACAAGCTCACGAAAGAGGAGGAGAAACAAGTAACGAGCCTGGCGGAAAAGCTTTCGATTCTGTTGCGGCGGGACATACTTCCCTATCGGGCCCTGGGAAGTCTCGATATCAAAGAATTCAACCGCGACATCGAGCAGGAATTCAAGCAAAAACAACCCGAACTCGCCCTGAGACGGGAAGAGAGAAAGAAGGCGGAAGAACGCTCCGGCGGATCCGCCGGAACCAGGGCCGATACCGGCAATCGAACCGCTTCCGACTCTCAATATTCGGACGAACGAGCGGGATCCGATCGATGGTCGAATGCCGGAAGCATGACCTATGTCGGCGGGCAGGATATCGCGAGCCTTCCCGTGGGAAAACGGGTGCGGATCGACGAGGATACGTCCATCGTCCTGAGGCGGAGCGGTTCGGTTTCGATCTTCTCGCAGTATTCCAATGAGACCATGACCATTCCGCCGGCAAAGGCAAAAATCGCCCTGGGATTCATTTCGGTCGCGAAAATTTTTCCAGGACTCGACTTCATGGGCAGCCTTCGCGAAGTCCTGCAATCGAACGCTTCCCACCCGCTCCTGTCAAAGATGAAGGACGGCAGCACGAACCGGGAACGCTGCGACCTGATAAAATTCTTCTCGGAAACCCTCGGAATCACGGGATACAACGCGAACGCGGATACGCCGGAAGCGCTGATCCAATCGATCAAGAACTGTCTGCCCATCGGAAAAAGCTTCCCCGAACTCGCGAGGGAAAAATGACTGCTCCGCCCCGACGGAACCGTGAATCCCTTGGCGTTGAGCCAGAGTTTCCAGATGCCATCGGAGCGCGATAACTCCCCAGCCCCCAAAGCGGCCAAGTAGGTTTCTCCGGAATCCGGATGTTTCTTTTTTGAGCGAATCCGGCTCCCCGAGCCATATGTTGCGGAATGCGATGCGCCCCCCTGCGGCCCGGACCGGATTATCCCCGCAACGCTTTCCGGATAAGGCCTTTCAATTCCTCGATCCCCGCTCCGGTCACGGCGCTGACGCAGGCATGCCCAAGGATGTCCGGAGAATCCGTTTCCGGTACTTCTTGAACTTCCGGCGCGTCGATCTTGTTGTAGGCCCGGATCCTCGGGGCTTTGGCATCGATCCTCGCGAGGGTCTCCTCGACGATTTCTATTTTTTCCAGCATGTTCGTGTCGCTCGCGTCGATGACGTGCAAGAGCAGATCGGATTCTATGGAATCTTCCAGCGTGGAATGGAACGCGGCGATCAGGTCCGGCGGCAAATCCCGAATGAATCCGATGGTATCGGAAAGCAGCAGCTGCATCCCCGGCCGGTATTCCGTTTCGTCCGCTTCCGAATTCGCCAAAAACAGTTTGCCGACGTGGGTGCCGAGGGTAGCGAAAAGCTTGTCTTCGGCAATGACGTGCTTTTTGGTCAGGAGATTGAACAGCGTGGACTTTCCCGCGTTCGTATATCCCACGATCCCGATTGTGGCAAATCCTTTCCGCTTCCGGTTTTTGCGGTGTTCGCTCCGGGTCCGCTCATAGACGATGAGTTTCTCTTGGATTTTTTCCGTCTGTTCGCGAAGATGGCGCTTCATGATTTCCGTATTGGTTTCTCCCTGCCCCTTGGCATTTTTCGAACCCCCTCACTGGCGGGACAGATCCATTCCCATACCGTAAATCCGCGGTCACATGTGCTTGATGCTCGCGAGTTCGATCTGGAGCTTGGACTCCGGAGAAATCGCGTGTTGGGCAAAAATCTTGAGGATCAGATCGACCCGGTCCCAGGCTTGCATCTTGGATTTCTTTTCTCGGAGGATCTCGTTGACGCGATAAATTTGCGACGGTTTCATGATATTCCCGATTATCAGCAATTCCGCTCCGAGCAATTCCCCTTCCGCGATCATTTCGTCGAGCTTTCCGCTTCCGACGAACGTCCGGTAGTCCGGCGTATCGCGTTTCTGGACCTCCTTGACGATCGTGACCCCGCCGTAGGTGGAAACCAGCGAGGCCAACTCCGCCATCCGGATATCGAGATCGCCCTTTTCCGTGATATGCGGGGCTATGTCGACAATTATCGTTTTCATGCTTGACTTTTTATGGAATTAATTAGATTGAAAGAAATGTTATTATCCGAAATGAATACCACCCCCGCCTTCGAGGACGAAATAGTATCCGAAGTTCTTCCCAAGTCTATTCCGTTTTTCGAAGGAGAGCCTTTTTTTATGGATTTCCAGACGAAAATGGAGGATAGCGGGAAGTATCATACATTAAAATCCCGCTACGTCGAGAAGTATCTGGAATTCTGACGGCTCCTCGAAGCCATGGAAATCTCTTTCCAAACCTACCGCTCCGAACTTAACCGTTTGAGCAACCTTTCGGTGGGGTTTTTGAGAAGCGCGGAACTCGACGATTTCGAACATTGGGAGAAAATTTCCAAACAGAGATGGAACCGGATCGTTCTCACGCACAAGCAAGTCCCGCGGGAATTTTACACCGTGCTGCTCGCCACGGCCGACGATATCCGGAACGAATTTATCGATCGGGAACCGGTACGGGACAAGATTCTTTCAAAGGAGACCGATCATGCCAGCCTGTACCAAATCATCAGCGAGCACCGGCATATCGACGTATCCCGGAAGCAATTGCGGGAATACCTGGTCCCCATGGGCCTCCGTGCCATTCTCGAAAGAAATCCTTGGAAAAATACCCAGGGGTGTTTCGAGCACAAAGGCAAGCTGATTTCCCCAATGGATTGGGCAAGAAGCATGATGAACCAATTGCTCATCGTCCTCTGCATGGAAGACGACGGGACGGAACCGGGAGATGACGAAAAAATCGTCCGGATCAACCCGAAGGTTTTTTTCGGCGGGTTCGAGGAAGCGATCGATCTGGCGATATTGCTGGCAAAAAAGGAATACACGCAGATACTCATGGTATTGCAAACGACCAAAACCAGGGTCGGCCGTTTAAAAGACGGGGATTTCGAGCCGTTCATCCCATATTACGAGCATCTGGCGAAAATATTCCTCTTTCACCACCGGTTCACCGATACCCGTCCCGGACTCCAGCGACGGCACTACCAGCACCTTTCCCAGCTTTTCCAAACCGAGCTGGGGTATACGCAGTCCAAAGTGAAAGCCCGCATCGAGAGCATTACGCCGCTTCAGATGAAAAAACTGAATGCCGAGTACGAAGTTCCCATAATGGAAAAATTCCTCGGGCAGTCCTTCTAAAGACCCCTGCGAAATGAAGTATACCCAATAGGAATTGGGTATACTTCGAAGTCCGTTTCGATCACTGGAGCGAGCCGTACCGGGGTACGGTGGACGAAGCTGCCGGCACGCATTCGGGCATCCAATGGATACCCGCCCCCTATCCCGCCGGCGGTGCTTCCCCGCCTTCGGTTTCGGCGGCCTTCGGCAGATTTTTCGCGTTCTTGCAATCCGGGTATTTGTCGCAAGCGAGGAACGGCCCGCGCTTGGAATTCTTCACGTGCATAATCCCGGTCTCGCACTGGTCGCACTTCGCGCCCCCGTGCTTCTTCTCGAGCTCCGCGGTCTTCGGATCGAGGATTTTGCCGATCCACTTGACTTCCGGATAGAGCGAAGACGAAAGGAACGGTCCGAACCGGCCGTTTTTCACGACGATGGTCCCTCCGGCCGGACACGGCTTGCCTTCGTGTTCCGCCTTGAGCTTGGCGAGGTATTCCTCTTCCCCCGGTTTGTGGATGTTCTCGATAAAATCGCATTCCGGATAGGCATTGCAGCCGATGAACCGACCGGCTTTCCCGAATTTGTAGAGCAATTCGCCGTGTTCGCACTTCGGGCAGGCCCGTCCGACTTTTTCTTGGACTTTCCCCTTGATGTCGCCGACTTTGACGAGGTCCTTCTCGAATTTGCCATAGAACCGTTCGAGCATTTCCACCCAGCCGAGCTTGCCTTCGGCGACGAGGTCGAATTCCGTTTCGACCTTCGCCGTGAACTTGTAGTCCATCATATCGGTAAAACTCGTCTCCAGGAAGTCGTTGACCGTGAACGCGATATCGGTCGGGGCGAGCTTCTTGTCGATCTTCTCGACGTATCCCCGCTCCACGATCGTCGAAATGGTCGGAGCATACGTGGAAGGCCGCCCAATGCCCTCGGATTCGAGCTTCTTGACGAGCGCCGCTTCCGTGAACCGAGCCGGAGGCCGGGTGAACGATTGCAACCCCCGGAGGACCGAAGTATCGACGATTTCTCCTTTGTCGATCTTCGGGAGGGATCGGCTGTCGGCTTCTTCCTCGTCGTCATTGCCTTCCACATAGAGCTTCATGAACCCCGGGAATTTGACGACTTCCCCTTTGGATGTCCAGGACTGGTCGCTGGCCTGCTGGGGGGAAAAGGTGTAAGTGGTCGATTCGATCAGGGCTTCCTGCATCTGACTTGCCACGGTGCGTTCCCAGATGAGCTTGTAAAGCCGGGCTTCCTGGGCTTCGAGTCCGATTTTTTCGGGAGTCTTGTCGATATCGGTCGGCCGGATGGCTTCGTGGGCCTCCTGCGCGTTCGCCTGCTTGTTCTTGTATTTCCGACCGCCGGGTACCGTGTAGTTGGCCCCGTAGGTTTTTTCGATGAAATCCTTCGCCGCCCCGATCGCGAGTTCCGAGAGGTTGACCGAGTCGGTTCGCATATAGGTGATGTGCCCGTTCTGGTAGAGGCTCTGCGCGATGCTCATCGTCTGGGAAACCCCGTACCCGAGCTTGCGGCTCGCTTCCTGCTGGAGCGTGGAAGTCGTGAACGGAGCGCCCGGAGTCCGAGCGGATTCTTTCATGACCGCGTCGACGAGTTCGAAGTTGAGCGGGGCCTTCATTTCGGAAATCAAACCTCCGCGCTTGGAGGGATTGTAAGAAATTCCCGTGGTGTCGATCCCCAAGGTCCCGAGGATTTTCTCGTAGTCCTTCTGGGTTTTGAGCTTGGCCACTTTGCCGGCAAGCTTCGAGAGCTCGATCTGGAAGGCGATTCCGTCGCGTTCCGCCGGAGCCATGACGGACCAGGATTCTTCCGGCTTGAAGGCGAGGATTTCGCGTTCACGCTCCACGATGAGCTTGACCGCTACGGACTGGACCCGACCCGCGGAAAGCCCGGTCTTGATTTTTTGCCAAAGTACCGGAGATACCTTGAAGCCCACGAGCCGATCGAGAATCCTTCGGGCTTGTTGGGCATTGACCAAATCGAGGTCGATGGTCCTCGGCGCCTTGATCGCGGCCTCGATGGCGGTCTTGGTGATTTCGTGGAACACGATGCGGGACGTCGTCTTCGCGTCAATCCCCAGCGCTTCGCACAAGTGCCAGCCGATAGCCTCCCCTTCCCGGTCCTCGTCGGTCGCTATCCAGATTTTCTCCGCGTCCTTCGCGAGTTTCTTTAGGTCATTGACGTTCTTTTTCTTGTCTTCGGATATGATATAGGTCGGTTTGAATCCGTTTTCGATGTCGATTCCGAGGTCCTTCTTTTCGAGATCGCGAATATGCCCCATGGACGCCTTGACCGTGAAATCCTTTCCGAGAAATTTTTCTATCGTCTTGCCTTTGGCGGGCGATTCTACGATTACGAGGTTTTTAATGGTCATTGATAGTTCGCTAAGAGATACGTTATTTCGGCACGAATGCGCGTTTTTTGCGAGAGAGTAGTAACATTTCGCGACTTTGTCAAAAGAAATCTGAAAAATTCAAGTTGACCTTGTCTTGTTTTTGTCCTACAATGGGGGTCAATAATCCTTTTCATATGGTTACATTCCTCTCAAGACGTCACCGATCCGGATTCACCCTCATAGAGATTCTCATCGTTTTGTCGATTGTCGCGACGCTCTCTATCGTAGCGTATGCCAGTACGCAAGCCATCCAGACCAGCCGGTACAACACCAAAAGGGTTGCCGACGTGGCCGCGCTCACGAACGCGCTCGAAGCGCAATACCTCCAGACGAAGGTCGTGCCGGATCCCACGGCGAACCGGCAGTACTTCGACAATCATGGCGGATATATGCACTCCGCGAGCGGCGCTTACGGGGTAACGAGCCTTTTTTCCGAAGACATCCTGAGCAAATCTTCCCTGGCCTACCATCCGCGCGATCCCGATACCGATTCGTACTACGCCTACGGAAAACTCCTCCAGTACGCTCCCGAATACCAGGTCGGCGCCGTGCTGCGGGTTGACGGGACCCCTACCGCGTACATTCGTTGAACCTATTCCCGTACGGAACTCGATTCCCTCATACGAGGATACAATACCACCGTGTTCGCCACCGACGGGGGAACCTCTTCCCTGCCCTACAACCCGTACAAAAAAGAAATCACCGCCTTCGTCGTCGAATCGAGCGGCGCCGTCGCCATCAGCCCCGCAAAAGCCCTTACGACGCCATTAACCGTCGGCGACACGCTGACGGTCGGAACCGGCGGGATCGCGATACTCAAGGTTTCCGACGGGACCGAGCTTATCGTGGGAAGCACCGCTTCGGAATCCAGGTTCAGTTTCAGCTCTTTGGATCTCAAGGACGATACCGGGCTCTTTACCAAGGTCCGGGGAATCCTCGCGATAGGAGAAGTGGTCGCCAAGGCTCCGAAGCTCCGTACCATCGACGGCAACCGAAGCGATCTCGAAATCGAAACCGGGAATGCCGTCGCGGCGGTCCGGGGTACTATCTTCGGCGTTCAGGCCGCCAGCATCGCCGATCCGAATGCCACGTTCACCCTGATTTCCGGAAGCATCCAAATCGGAGTGGTTCAGTATGCCACTACCATCACGGTCACCGGAACCGGGGTTACGAGCGACGTCGTTACGGTGCCGGAGTGACACATGCCAATCATTATCGACGTAATCGCCGCACATGACAGTCCGGATCAGAATGCGATTTCCCACTCCGTTACCAGTACGGCAGACCCGGCTGTTTCATCCATTATCGATCGGGTAGAAAACGCTTCGTCCCTCGAAAGTATGCTCATGACCCCGAAAGAGATTTCATTTTCTCCGGCTCAGACCGTGGACGGTAGCGTGGGGATTTCCTCGTACGGGACCGCCGTATTGGAAAATGTCGCTGGAACCGATTTCATCCGGGTAAACGGAAACCCGTATCCGGTGAACCCGACCGGAACGACCACCTCGGTACCGTTCAGAACATCGTCCGATAGCGAATACAAATTCGAATACTGCAAGAGCCAGGGAACATCGCTCGTATGTTCCAAGCCGTTCATGATCACGATTCCGGAACCCAAGTGAGGCATCGTGCCAATCAGCAGCCTCGACCCGATAACGAGCGACAAGATCGCCATGGCATCGACCGGCGGAATCGTCGATAGCGAAGCGGTGTACGTACCGATAGCGACGGTGGTAGCGGAGACTTTCACGGGTACCACGAGCAGCGGTACCGTAGCGACGGGTACGACGACCATTTCGAATACCGGTACGACGACGTATACTTGAACGACGACGGGTACCGGTACGACGACCCCGCCTACCGATACTTCGGTTTCGTATTGCCAGGATTTGTGAACCAAGGATTCCACCACGTATACCACGATGGTCGGCTGTGCGGATTATACCAAATGAAATTACGATTTGGCTTTTTCCAGCGGAACGACCACTGGCGGATACGTTTCATACAAGGGAAGCAGCTCTACGCTTGGAAGCGGCGGGATAAGCATGCCCAACAGCACGCAATCGTATTTGAAGTATACCGGCAACAATTTGCTATGAAATAATTTTTCCATGGATTTCTGAGTAATGGGAAACGAACTCTGACGAACTACCAAACATTTCCTTTTCGACGGATGAGATTCTCTGCAAATTTGGTCATACAACAGGCAGCTGACGATACGGAGCAACAAATATTTCTCCGAAGCCTGAAGCAATGTGAGCAGCCAGTATATTTCCGGCACTCCTCCGGAACTCGTCATGACGAAAAAATATACGGTTCGGGTTACCATTGTGAACAATACCAACGTTTCCCTATTGATACGGGAAGATGGCGCGTCCATATGGAACACTATTGCCACGGGGACGATTTCAAGCGCGATTTCCCCAAGCTTCCTTGCCGTTGGAAGCACGTATAACAATTCGGCATTGCCAACCTATTACGCGACAGGCCAATGGAATGGGCCCGTCCGGTTTTTCAAGATTTGGAAAAGTCCGGCTACCAACTAGCAGGAGTGTGCTAATTGACTAAATTATCATAAAGTGAAAAATTGCACGGACATTTCAAAGACATAAAAATACGAGACCTCTGAAGAACGATGAATCGCAAGTGTAATTCGAGCACCGCGGTGAGCCGTGCTGGGGCAACAGTTTTTCGCCATGGTATTCGGGGAACTGGAAACCATGAGAGTCTGCGAGATCTTTGCATATGTCTCTCGTCCCGTCAAACGAAGCCCTGTCGCCTCGGGCTCGGATTTCTTCCAAAACGTTCCGCCCTTCAATGGGCCAATGAGATCGGAGGCTGCCGAATCTATGAGAAATTTGCATACCTGCTCATAAAAAGAGCTCGAAAACCGCATGTCGAGGATAAGTCTCCAAGTAAAAATAACTTACGCCTTCCCATCGTACGTATGAGCATCGGCCATCGTTGTCTCATACTTGCGGAGCCCCAATTCATTGCGCCTTCGGTTGTTTTTATGACCATTCAAACGGATTCTCAAGTTTTTTTGTATAGGAAGACGGCCTTCCCGGTTGTTTGTTCCGTCATCGAATCGCTCACTCTCACGATTCCGGGCAATTTTTCCGCCGCACGAATGGAGGACGTATTGGAAAGGTTAATGGTGAGCGTTATGCCCAATAGGAATTGGTTTCCCGGTTTTTCCAGTCACATATTCGGACATCTTTTATTTTTTTCTTTGGTCACTTATTCC
>CAIVSN010000179.1 GCA_903908595.1 uncultured bacterium | reverse complement strand
ATCTGGTTTTCCGGACGGTAACGGGCCAGCTGAAACGATTTTTGGAAACGGGGGAGTTGACGCAGGGCGAGATTCGTTTGGAAACCCCCTCGGAAATACGGGCTCTCAGGGAAAAGTATGCTGAGCTTACCGAGATGCTGGTGGTAGATGGGGGAGGCGATGCGGGGGGTTCGGAGGGGGATGGGAACCCCGTGATTTAGGCTGAATACTTATGATATGTTGGAGGCTTCCGAATATGCGACTGGAAAAACCGGGAAACCAATTCCTATTGGGTATAGATATGTCGCTAAGTCTCTCAGCAAAAATAACTTACGCTTTCCCATCATATGCACGTGGTATCAGCCATCGTTGCCTCATACTTGTGGAGATCACTAATTACAGGAGCCCCTTGTTGCCATAGTTTCCACGGGCTTGACAAAACAAAAATCCCAGACCAAGTCTGAGATTTCTACGATTGAAGACGTATGGCTCCGAATCTCCCATAACCCAAGAACCGTTCCGATTCTCCACAATCCCGGCACGGAACGGAATTATCCCTATTTTTCATGACCAGAAACATCCTCCTGCTCTCGGAACGCGACTTCCTAGCCCTCCCGATCATCCGTTCGCTCAATCCGAACGAATTTCGCGCGTACGTCCTGGGACCCGCGGATTCCACGGTTCGTTTTTCGCGTTTTTGCGCCCGGTATTTCTCATATCCAGGAGACGGTACGGGTACCGATTATGCCGAATCCATCAATGCGACCTGCCAAAAATTCGGCATCGAAGCGGTAATACCGTTGGATTTGCCGACCACGGTACGATTGTCCGACCATCGGCACCGGATATGCGTTCCGACACTCCCGGTCGCCGATTCCGCGACTCTCCTGCGTTTGCACGACAAGTGGCAATTCGCGAAAACGCTCGACCGGCTCGGAATCCCTTACCCAGAAACCGTCATGGTGGAACGCCGAGATTCCCTGGTCGACGGAATCTTGCCATATCCCTTCATGGTCAAACCCCTCGATCTGGAAGCCGGAAGGGGAATCGTCAAAATCTCCGATTCGGCGGATTTGCGGGGCTATCTCGATTCGGCGGCATGACGCGAAACTTACCCGGTACTGGTCCAGCGCTACGTTCACGGCACGGACGTCGGTATGAGCATACTCGCGGTGGACGGGAAAATTATTGGTTCGTCCATCCAGAGATGGAGCGACAAAAAAATGCTCGAGCTTTTCGAGAATCGTCAAATATTCGGTATCGGTGAAAAAATCGTTGCCTCGGAACGCTATTCCGGCTTTATGCACGTCGATTTCCAGATGGAAAGCGAAACGGGGGAATTTTTCGTGCTCGAATGCAATCCCCGGACCTGGAGCAGCATGAACGCTTCGATGCTCAATGGTGCGGATTTCATCGGCGACGCCGTAAAATGCGCGCTGGGTCTGCCGATCACATCGCGAACCGTACGGACCGACCCATATTACCGGCTTTGAACCATGATTCGCTTCATGTTCACGAACCCGTTCGCCCTGGTTTCCGCATCGCCCATTTGCCGGAAAGACCTTTGGGCTTCGCTGTCGGATCCGATCCCGTATCTTTTGCTCGCTTCCCGGCTCATGATGGAAAAAATCCGGGGAAAGGCGAGGCGATAGAATGGGGGGCGCGTCGAACCGGCGATATGGACCTTTTCAAAGCCGTATCCCGATTTCGCCTGTCAAAATCCGGATTTTTCCCTATAATGGGCTACATGAACACCTACAACTGGTACTCGCAGCTCATCAAGCCAACCTGGTCGCCCCCTTCCTGGATTTTCGGGCCTGTCTGGTCGGTCCTCTACATCGTCATCGCCGTTTCTTTCGGCAGGGTTTTCTTCATGGCGTGGAAACAGGAAATCGCCTTCGTAATAGCGCTCCCGTTCCTCCTCAATATCGTTTTCAATATCGCCTTTACCCCGATCCAATTCGGCCTCAAGAACAATTTGCTCGCGGCAATCGATATTTTTCTCGTGCTCGTGACCCTCGTGTGGGCGATGGTAGCGATATATTCGTATGCTCCGTGGATCGCGTACGCGCAGATACCGTACCTGCTTTGGGTTTCGTTTGCTACGGTACTGCAGTTCAATATTACGTATCTGAACCGATAGCCGGGCGCATTTATAACTATAGGAGCCTCTGCAATATTCCACATCTATTAAAATCTCATCTTTTTTGTCCTATTTTACTCTATAAAAATTCATTTAGAACCACTAAACTCATTTTTCTATCATAAAATATGCCTAAAAAATATGAGATTTTACTAACGAAGGGAATAT
>CAIVSN010000178.1 GCA_903908595.1 uncultured bacterium | reverse complement strand
TCAGGATTGGCAATGTCCAATTCAATCACACCGATACCAAACGACTGGGACAATCGTTTCAACTCCGAATGAAAATCCGAGGTATCGGAAATCTCCGTTGCTACCAAGTATCCCTCGTGTGCCCAAGACGAATTCGAGACCGCTTGGAAAAAACTCTCCCTGAGGTTTTGAATCGTCAGTTCTCGTTTCATCTCGAAGGAAAAGAATTTTACGAGATCAACGCTATCCCCAAAAAGCCCCAGGACTTCTCCTTGGTATTCGGAAAAAGGAAACCAAAAACCGACGAGATCCGGATGTACCCATTCGCCATAGGATTTTTTTTCGGATTTTTCATGGGAAATCGTTTTTACATAGGCTCCGAAAGCGAATTTTGCAAAATTCACGAGCCAAGGATGAATCTCTTTTTCAAGGTACTTAAATTTTTTTCATGTAGATTTCTCTTCTTCCAAAATGGAAAGCTCGTTTTCTGACGAAGCGGGCTTTTCGGAAGATTTCAAATAATTCTCCGCTTCTGCTCGGTTACGAAGGGAAAATAGCGCAGGGCGTTTCCCGGTTTTTTCGAGAAAGCCTTCCGGGTGTTTCTTGCAATAGGTATAGATTACCGCATTGAGCGTATCGGACGGAGTGAGTCATTCTTGTCCTTTCCTTTGATTTGCCAAACCGCTTGCAATAGCATTTTCCCATATGCTCCGTGCGGACATTGGATTACTTTCGGACAAGAGCGTAAGGATGGCGATTTCGAAGAAGGAATAGTGTTTCATAAGGATTATGATTATTTTTAGATTCAGTTCGGAGTAACGATTTCCGGTTGTGATACCGCCGTGTTTATGAGTTTTTCCATTCCTTCTTCCGTCGAAACGATTCGTGAATTATCATGGAGCGATTTTTGCTGTAATTCGAGTTTTTGTCTCAGGTATTCTAACCTTGTCTTATTTTCTTCGATAATATCGGACCAATCTCGATAATATACTGTATGGTTCGGTTCTGGTTTCAAGATAACGCCCCTGCCGTGTCACCTATTGGACGCAAGCTGCCCGTCAATGAAAGAATCGTGCTTTTTTCCAATAAGGAAAAAACGCCATTCGAAGGAATCACCGTTAAACCGGGGTTCTTTGGAGATGACGTCCCTGTATTTCGAAAGCTGGGTGTATTCCTTTGTGCCTATGTTGATGGCGGGATGTTTGATTTCAACCACGACACTTTTGACCTTCGCGAACCCGGATTCTTCTCTCCTTTCAACCTTGCAGATCAAAAGATCCATTTCTTTGTTCTTGTCCGGGTCCTTCATGTACGCCTTCTCCGTCGCATATCATTCGAGAAGGTACCGAAAACGGGTAAGGTTTACCTCGAAGTCCGGTTCAGCGTCTCAAACGAGAAAATATTCCTCTCAAAATAGCCAATAATGCTGGGAAATGATTCATTGCAGATGCTTGACTTCGTTTGCCTTCAATTTTTCATCATAGACGAACTGCTCCAAAATTTTTATCGTTTCCAGCCTGTCGTTTATGAGTTGGACGGTCTTGATTATGCTTCATAATTCGACGTTTTCCAATATCTTCGCGAACCGTTCCCGTTCCTCATTTGTCAATTTCAGGACCTTGTCGAGAATTTCAAACACCTTAGTCGTGTTTCATTCGAGTAAAACAGTATGGATGAGGTTAGCGAAAACGTTCTTCTGCTCGTCGCTTTGTTCTTTCAGAAATTTCGGACTGACAAGGAAAAGCTCTTCAAGCGTTTCTTTCGTATTTTCGAAAACGAAAGCTTCTACTGCCGAACCTCATTTTTGAATAATTCATTCGGTTTCGAGCTGCTCAACGTAGGCTTGAGCTTGTTTCTTTATGAACGGTTTCCTGAGATTATGAACCCAAAGATGCAACTCTTTTTTGAGTCACCTGAAAACCTTATGTCTCGGCGTTGGGATAGAATTCTCGTCGGCATCGAATAGGATGGGTATTTCAGCATTGTTGCTTTCCATTTCTATCCCATCTTCCTTCTGATCGATTTTGGAATAAACGAACGAATCGAAATACGGGGATTGGATATAGAGGCTATGGTGAAAATCGTCCCCTTGGCGGTTGAAACTGGTGGCAAGTTTGAATTTTTCGGCTTTCTGGGAGTTGAGAAAGTAGTAACGGGATTCCTCGTGCTTCAAAGGTCAGTGCCATTTGACGAACCTCACGTCGAAATCCACGTTCTCTACCGTAATGGTCGAGTGTTCCGACTTCTGAATCAAATCTTCAGGGTCAACCACTCTCCCGTTCATATAGAATTGGGCTCACGATAGGATGAGCCTCCATGCTATCGATTCCAGCACGTATTTTCTCAGATCGTTGTTGATCGTATGCTCGCTTACGGATTGATCTATTCCGGTAAATTCGACAATGGTGCCGGTCGGGATTCCATCAGGTTCCGAAACCGATTCCGACCATTCCAGTTCCTGGGGTGAATCGGCTGAAATCTGTATCACATAGGCGGATAAGTGGTTTTTTTCCGTGTCGTGGTAGACCGTTTTCCAGATCGCGTTTTGTGCGAAACAGATGAAGGAAAGCCGGCCTATTCCGTCTTTTCAGGCAGTCGAAGAACTGTGTTTGCTCCGTTCTTTCTGGGAATCTCAAAAAACCCCGAATTTATCTTCGAGCTGGGCGAAATCGATTCCTCCGCCGTCATCGGAGACGGAGACTTTGGTTATCGCGCCAATCACGTCTATCTCATATTTCAAATGAATGCTCTTGGCTCAGGCATCCAATCAGTTTTCTACGTACTCAAGAATCGCGCTGCGATAGTCATGGCTGCGAATTTTTTTGAGAATGGTTCCTTGTGTGACGGAAAGTTTCTTTTTCATAAGGGATTCGTTAGCATAATTACATCAAAGGCCCTATCTAAACCCGTGCCATTCCCACCCACTACTTACCATACCCCCCCCCC
>CAIVSN010000177.1 GCA_903908595.1 uncultured bacterium | reverse complement strand
CTTTTCCGGAAATAGTATGATGTATTCTTTGCGGAAGCAGAATGGATACAGAGAAAATGCCAGGACAAGAGAGTGACCTGGATATGGTTTTGATTATCAAAGACGACATTGTATTATTTACTGCTCCTCAAGGACAAGAACTGGTTCAGAAGTTTGGAGCATATGCACGGAAACACAAAACTCTTTCTGACGTTCAAGTATCTCTGGATGGATTTTGCACCGTTGAAAATATAGGGAGAAAAATTGACTCGGGGAATGATGAGGATATCCTTATCTGGTGATAGAATCCGAAAGCTGTTCGGTATATCGGAGATGGAATTGACGGGCTTGATGAAAAGAATGTAAATATCTGGATTTGAGAGAAATTAAATTCAACGAAAATGAATGATCGAAGACAAGAGGCAATAGGGAGACTGAAGTGAATTATTTGATTGGGAGAATCTGATATCCAAATATGTGACGAGAAAAACTGGGAAACCAGATTTGGTAGAGCATATTACAATGACCATTACACAAACAAATCTCAAATCCATTAAAGTAGCAGAAAAACTTTCAGGAGTTGTACGAGTCGGTAATGAACAAATAGAAATGGAAACCAAAAAAGTCATTTTTAGGCATGAAAAATCAGGAGTAAATATCCCTAGAGTAGACCCCTGAAGAACGATAAAATTCGAAGTACATTTTTAATTTATAAATTTTATGATCGAAGCAGTAATATTCGACATGGATGGTTTGCTCATTGATTCGGAGCCATTTTGGCAAGAAGCGGAAATGATTTCATTTGAAAAGGTTGGCATACTATTGGACAATACGATGTGCCTGGAAACCATGGGGCTACGGGTTGATCAGGTCGTCGAGCATTGGAATCATAAATTTCCAGGCTACATACACGATAAAGATGCGGTAGTTGCGGATATAATGTCCGGCGTAATCTCGTTGGTGATGAAAAAAGGAATGCCAAGGCCTGGTGTTTACGAGATACTCGAGTTTATGAAGGATAAAAATGTCAAAATGGCAATCGCCTCTTCTTCCCAATTGATTTTAATAAAAACGGTAGTCCAAAAATTCGGTATCGGAAAATATTTCAATGAACTGTATTCCGCGGAGACGGAAGAATATGGAAAACCACACCCGGGCGTTTACATTACGACCGCAAAAGTATTGGGTGTCGCACCCGAAAGGTGTTTGGCATGGGAAGATTCTTTCAATGGCCTATTGTCGGCTAAAGCCGCCAGGATGAAATGCGTCTGCGTTCCCGACGAATCGATACGCCGGGGCTCCAAGATTGCCATAGCGGATCTCGTGCTCGATTCCTTGGCCGATTTCGACGAAGGGCACTGGAATGGCCTTATGCCAAATTAACCTGACTCCGATTGCTCGCTGCCTCGGGAAGATGCATTTTCGTTTCCTTCGGTCCAGACCGCGCCGGACAAGCTCGGAAACGAAAACGCCATCCTCCCGGTCACGCTCGCGGGAAGCGCTGCGATTTACGTTAATTTGGTATTAGTCTCTCAGCAAATAAGGCAGTGATGTATCGTAACCGTAAAACACCGAAAACCAGATTTGTTTAGGCATACCCATATATGGGCATCCGTACCAAAAATCGATACCTGTCCAACCTGGAAAAATCCTCCGCCGGCACGGTTCCTCCGAAAGCCTTTTCAAATGCTTCCGCATCGAGCATTCCAAGACGAAACGCAACGATCGTACCGATATTTTCAAAAAAGAGGATTTGCATTGCCTTCGGAATCTGGGCAAGATATTGGTGCGAGAACGTGAAATCGAATCGGCACCTTTCCCCTTCCGAAAGGAAAATCCCCACGGGGGAGAACGTCGAATTTTGGAATTCGTCGATATGGACCATACGTCGTAACTTTCGGCTTCCGGCATGTCGCCGTTTTCGAGCATGAGATTTTCCAATTGCAGCAGCAGCATGCCGTTCAGGAGCTCGGAGGTTTCCGCGCCGATTTTTCCCTTGGAAAGATCGAAAATCGCCGTTTTCCCTTCTCGGAGGGCTTCGCCAAGTTCAAACCGCCGGTGTTCCGCATTGGAAAGCTTCGCCCAAACGGTATCGGAAAAAAGCCGGCCGACGGCTTTCGGGAGGGTCGGCGACAGGCCGGATGGCCCGTGCGCCTTCGCGAACCCCTTGCCTTCCGCATGTCGGAACACTGCATTTCCATACGCTTCGTCCGCAAGCATCCTGGGCAGGGAGAGGATGGTGGCGTCGGGATATTCCAAGAGCGCCCGAACGGCATCGTGCAATACCGTTTCCCAGGGGGATTCCCACGATTCCCAGAGCAGTTTTTGGAATACCTCTGCCATGCCGCGAGCGAACCGGTCCCTCCGGTTTTCGGGAATGCCGGAAAACGGATTGAAATGCCAGGGATGCTTAGAATCGTCCGGATCGAAGCGGACGATGTCCCGGAGCTGGTCGGCCGAAGCGCCGTCTACGATATCCTGGGCCAACGACCCATGGGGATCGAACACGATCACCCGCTTGCCCCGTGCCATATCGTGTCGAATCATCGGGAGCAACAGCGCCGTCGTTTTCCCCGTTCCCGTCATTCCCACGATCCACGCATGCTTCCTCCGGTCTTCTGGCAGGAGGCCAAAAATGCGGGTATCCCCGTTTTCCCCGACGATTCCGAGCGGGGTTACGTCAGGCGAATCCTTTTGCAACGGAAGCCAATCGGGTGGGAAAAAAAAGCCGTCGGAAGCAGGGGGATTGCATAAAAAAATGGATAAATGTGAACGTTGCCGTTTCGAAAACCCTACCCGGCGACAGAACCGGCCTCGGGCAGGGCGGTCAAGTCCGACCGGCGGTCTTCCGGCAACGCCAACAGCCAATTGATGGTCTTGCAAACGCTTTCCACATTGGGAACGTATTCCGCGGCGATCTGTTCTTTCTCGTCGCCACCGGCCCGGAGATAGAGCGTCCCGGAATTCGTCACGGTATGGAGCAGGTGTTCCTTCCGGAACGCGCAGTTTTTGATCTGGCGATAGTGGAGTCCCGCTTCGAACCCGCTCGAAAATCATTTCATCACGCTCAGATATACCCGCAGGTTGGTGATGACCAGCCGGGATTTGACGAATCTCCTCCATTCGAGAAAAAACCCGAGCGCGATAGTCGAAATCACCGTGCCGATGCCGAACGCGGAGGAGTTGCCCGAAAGGAAAAACACGACGATTCCGGCAACGGCTCCGATCCCCAGCCACCGGGGAAGCCGGAACAGGTATTTCGAAACGTGCTGCCGCACGGAAAGCAGGATATGTTCTTGCATGGGGGGAATTAGGATTTCGCGTGCCCATTATGTCAAAAATCGAAGGAATGGCAATAGTATATCCGTCCGAATAGGTGAGTGGAAAAACCGGGAAACCGATTCCTGTTGGGTATATATGACTCTCTTGACAACAAAAGGAAATACGCTTTCATGCGACCGCTATTCCGAATTTATATTTGCCATAATTCAAAATTAACGATACTGGTGATTGACAACAATTAATTTTCATTTGCACATGAATGCTTCGTCAACCCCGGATGCTTACGAACCAGACAAGGCGAACCTTCCGTCCAAAGACGGGACGGGTTCATCGGTTTCCGCCGTCGAAAGGCATAGGAGCGCCTTTTCCCATGCCATGGAAGAACAGAAAGAAACACCGAAACCCCTGCATTTTTCCGTCGTCGGAGATTTGGATGGCAATATGCCCCAGTGCATCGCGCTTTCGAAACAGGCCGGATTGATAGGCCCCGACCGAAATTGGACGGGATGATCGAGAATGGCGGTATTCAGCGGCGACATACTTGCCGATTCATGTGCCGATTGATTCGAGATTCTCCTGTTTATCAGAAAGCTTCGCGAACAGGCGCGCGCCCAAGGGGGGGATATCACGGTTCTCGCTGGAAATCATGAAGAATTCATGCTCTGATATTTTGCCGGAAAGTCAGTGAACCAATGACGGGACGAAATCCAATGAATACTTCGTGGAATGGATTTGGGAAACGGCGAGAACAAGGCACAATGAATGACGGAATTGCTTGCGTTTTGAAACGCGAGAAACGAGATCCTCGAGAATATGCGCCTTGACGATACGGGGAGAATGCTTTTGGAGGAGATGGCAAACATGAAATTGGTCGAGTTGACCAGCAAGACGATTCATTTTCACACTCCTCCCAATCCGGAGATGCTCCGGCTGGTCTGCGAGTCCGGAGACGTGGCGAAATCGGTATCGGATATCAATCGCGATTGGCAATGCACCTTGCGGACCCTGCTGTTATGAGATTCGAATTCCCATGAGGCAAAAGCGCGGTACGATACGTACGCGTCAGTATTCTTGCAGACGGCCAACGATACCGGGGAATCCATGCTGAAGAGGGCACGGGGCAAGGCTTCGGCACTCCGTAAATACGCGGCTACCATTTCTTCGGAAAATCCTCGGGATTATGCCATCCTGATACGAAACGGCATTCGCACGATCACGTACGGGCATACCGATTCCATCCTTGCCGTCGAGGGGATTCGATTCATATGAACCAATAGGAAATCAATGACCTTTAACGCTCCGAAACCAGACGCGGACACTCCCGCTCCATTTCCCGTCAAAGCAAATGCGACCACCTGATCTTCCCAGGAGGATGCCCATGAATCCGAAGCCCGGCAATGGAACGAATTTCAAAAAATCCTCAAGGGTTTGCAGGCTATCGAATTTCTCAAGGAGAACATCCGGGATTTTCGGACATCCCGATACAAACAGGCGTTCATGCTCAATGCCAAACAAGCGGAAATGGTCGGGGAATACAAAATCGGCGATTTCCTTTCGGAATCCACGAAATGACTCATTTCGATAAAGAGGTATCCCCAGGGCCTCGCCCTGAGATTCGATTTTTCCTACAAAGCGGATGATCTGGGCGTATCGTTCCGATTGCCGGCCGATGCCCCGAAAGATATGGAACGTCTCGTCAGATCCGTGGAAAATGAGATTTCTCAGAATGGATACGAAAATTCGAGATAGTCCGATACGGCAGTCGCTCCTATACTATTTACCATGTCCAACCCTCTCTCCAAGGATTCCATTGCGTACACTCCGGACGATTACGAATCAGACGAAAAAATGCTTCGGGAAATGCCTCCCGAAATGCGTTACGAAGCATTCTTTATCGAATACGTCGAGCGGATCGGCGAAAAATACGCGATTTTCAATCAGGATTGCCGTACGTGCCTGATGACGTTTGCGGATAACGGCGTGCCGGTGCTTTTCTACCGCTCTTCGGCCGGAGCGTCTTGAAAGAAGCAGGGAGCCTGGTTCGCGTATTTTTGAAGGGCGGCTAACGGATACCTGTCAAAGGCCGGTTCCACGTTCGAATTGGAAAACGGATACGGTTCCCCGAAGATTCGCGAATTGCACCAAAAAATCAACGCCGCGCTCGATTACGATCATTCCCACGATCTGGACGGAACCATCGATGAGGCGATGCCGTTTCTGGAAGGCAATCGCGTGAGGTTCCGGGAGAATATTTTGAAAATTCCCCAGGCGGAAAGCATGAACGACCAAGATGGGCTGGTTCGCTATCAGAACGCCTGGATAAATATGATCGAGGACACGGAAAATATCGCCTATGTCCATACTCCCGAACATTTGAAAAAACTCTGCAGGACGTCGATCGATCAGGGAGTCATGGAATTGGCGGTCAGCTACGGATACGGAACCGCCATTTGCCGCAACAATCCGAATCTCACCGAGGAAAATATCCGATTTCTCGTCGATCGTCACGAAGACAGCCTGGAGAATCTCGTGAATAACAATGAATTGGTGCTGTCTCGTGAATCTCAAAAATACCTGTTCGAGCATATATTGGACGAACAAAAATCGGCCAATAGGGAATACTCGTCCAACTTGATGTCATTGAACGCGCTGGTCAAGCGATCCGATTTCGCGTTACGGGACGTAATCACGGAAGCGTGATTGGCCATCATCGCGGAGTATTTCCGTGTCCGCATGGAGTATGTCCGTGCTCAAAACGAAGATGATTCGAATTACGACCCGAAGGAAAACGATCGAGTCATGAAATTCCCCTTGGACGAACTCATCCATGCCATGGCCGGATTGTAGCGACTCGAAGAATTCGCATGTTGCAGGAATCGCCGGATCGTGCTATCGAAAATCCCCATGCTCCCTCATTATTTCCCATAGCCAAGGCTGCCCCATGTTAAACTCACAAGAAAAAATCCATGACGTCCGAACTTTCTGGCAAACTTTCCTGGATTGTTCCGACGAGCATTTCGATCAACCGGGAGTTTCGGTCTTTCTTCATACGAAAGACGGGCCCGAACCCATAGACGATGAAAATGAAATCTACGTCTTCGAATGGAAAAGCGGAGGAACGGTCGTTTCCGTATCTCCGAAAATATTCGAACGGGTTTCGGCCATACTCCAAAATCCTTCTTCCGATACGGAATGAACCATTCGATCCGAGATGGACATAGTCAAAAAGCACGGGCCGCAACTGGGCTATTATCAATTCGATGAACCGACGTTTTCGGTTTCATCGAATGTGCAAAACCTTGCGGTATCGGATCCGGCTCCGTACGAGGCATTCATGAGCCAGTGCGACCCGATAGATCGGAACATGGTATGTATGGACTTTTTGAACCCGTTCCATACTTTTTTCGCATATGTCGAGAACGGGAAAATTCTGTCCTTGGGAAATTATATGCGCGATAACGATGCCGACAGATTGGCACACATGGGAATCGTTACATTGCCGGAAGCCAAGGGAAAATGATATGCAACGGAAGTTATCAAGGCCTTGCTGAACGAAACGTCCGAAAAAATGATTCGTTCCCCAATGGCGTGCCCATGGCGATAACCGAATCTCTCAAAAGATGGCCGAGGATTTTGGCTTTGTCGAGAAATTGCGAACCTATTCCCTGATGGTCCGGTAATTTCCCGCTTACGAGAAACATCCTCGCATTCCCGTATTCTCCTTCTCGGGGAACCCATGTGTTTGGCAACGTGTCATTTCGTAATGCTTGGATTCCAAACTGAAACTCGTATAATCGACAACGAAGCGCCATTGCGATAGAAAAGACGCGTAGGATGCAAAATATTCCCCCGGTCGTTTTGCAGGGGTCTCAATAGTCTGTCCATAGATCCATACCCCCATTTTCCATGTCCACAGACCCAAAAACCATTGCCTGGTACAATCAAAACGCTTCGGATTACGCTTCGCACGTGAGGAATCCGAAGCATTCGGCGTACCATGCCTACTACGAAAAACCTGCCATGTACTCGTTGGTTTCCCAAATAAAAGGGAAACGGGTTTTGAGTCTCGGAACCGGAAGCGGCGAGGACATCGGGTATCTCAAAAGCCTGGGAGCGAAGCGATCCGTGGGAGTAGACATCGCCGAAGAATTGATCAAAATAGCGCAATCGGGCCATCCGGAATGCGAGTTTTTTACCATGGACATGGAAAAATTGGATTTTCCGGACGGGAGCTTCGATTTTGCGTATTCGAGCCTGGCCCTCCACTATATCGAGAATTGGTCCCGGGTTTTCGGCGAAACGTTTCGCGTCCTGAAGCCGGGTTCGCATTTCCTGTTCTCTTGTATCCATCCCCTGAGATCGGCCATGGTGGAAACCCGGGGCGACGAGGACGGATACGAAAAGCAGATCGGCATTTCAAAGGATCGGCGTAGCGGAAAATTCACTATCAACGGAGATTATCTTCATATGAAGAGAATAGACGCGGAGATTGGCGGTACCATGAAGGTTACCACTTGGCACAGGCCTTTCGGCGAGATTGTCAACTCCGCCATCGATGCGGGGTTCCAGATCGATAGGCTCGTAGAACCGGAGCCTCTTCCTGCCATGCAAGACGTTGATCCGCAGTCCTATGAACGTTTGAAAAGAATCCCGGAATTCCTGGTCGTTAGAGTAAAAAAGCCGTAATCGATCCCGTATCAACAGTCCTTCCGCTCTCCCATGCTTTCTCCCGTATTCAAATCCTTCTTCCTCCCCATATTCCTCCGGCACAAGAAAATCTTCTTCCTGCTCGGTATAGAAGGAGCCCTTTCCTGAGTCATTTCGGTCGTCCTTCCGGTATTTGCCAAGCTGGAAACCGATCAGCTCGTCGAAAAGAATTCGTTCGACCATTTTGGCATCCAGCTTACCCCGTTCCACCTGTTCCTCGGCATTCTCGGGCTTATCCTGATCGTGAGCATCGTGGAAAAACTGGTCCAATCCGTTATCCGCATCGTGAAGGATTCCTACCAGAACTACATTGCCAACGACATCCAGCTTACGCTCTTCCGGAACATGGAAAACATGGAAGTCGGCCGGACGATGAGCAGCCGTTTCCGGCATATCGCCAGAATTATCGAGAGCGAGTTCGATGCCACCTCGCGTCAAATCCTCGAAATCCCGGGCGGTATCCTGGAGAAATCCATTTCCCTCGTGGGACTCGCGACCGTGTACGCGTTTTTTGACATCCGGCTTCTCGCGGTCGTAATAGTCGCCGCCATAGCCTGATACTACATCGATTTTTTCGCCCAGAGGATACGTACGAAGTACGAGCTCAAATGGAAATTCTCCCTCGGCCGGAAACTGGATTTCTACAGCAGCCTGTTCCTTCGGAATTTTATCGATCTCGCCACGAACGGGGCCGTCGGCAGCATGATCCGGCAATACGGCCATATCCTGGGGGAAGAAGTGAAAAACGGCCTCCAGAAGAACTGGGCCGACCTTTCGTGGAGCATCGCTTCGCTCTTCAACAATTCGCTCTCCCAGATCGCCATCAAGGCCATCGTGGGGTACGGGGTATTCGCCGGCACCAATTCGGTCGGGATGGTCGTGCTGGTAATCGCCAGCACGGGAACGGTCGAGGGGCTCGTGACCAGCCTGTTCAACCTGAGGAAGGACTACCGGGATTTCCGGTTCCGCGAGTCGTCGATCGAGCTGTTCCTCGAAATCTGCGCCCCGGTCGGCACCCATGACGGCGCAAGGCCGGAAAAGCTCGAAATCGCCATGGAAAACCTCTCGTTTTCCTACCCGAACCTCGCCGGATACGAATTGGACTACCTGAAGCTCATCCAGAAACGCCTCCAGATGGGTCCCACGTGAAATTCCTGGATGGATGACAACATGCGGGATCTCGTATCCGCGACCGAAGAAGCCATCAGCGCCGTACCCCCGGTCATCCTCAAAAACCTCACGCTCCGGTTCGAAAAAGGGAAAATATACGGCATCGTCGGACGGAACGGATCCGGCAAAACCACGCTCATGCACGTGCTCGCGGGATTTTTCCGCTCCTACGGCGGCACGATCCGCTTCGGCGGGGACGATATGCGGAGCTGGACCCCGTGACGGTGCGCCCGGCAGGTCTCGTTCCTCACCCAGAGGCCGTATACGATGGACTACAGCGCGACGGTTCGGGAAAACGTCCTCTTTGGCGTCGATGCCGCCACGGGGGATCCGGATATTTGGAAATACCTCGAAACCTTCGGGATCGCGGGGAAAATCCGTGCGCACAAGCTCGGACTGGACGCGATCCTCGGCGACGACATCGAATTTTCGGGTGGGGAAAAACAGATCCTGGCGTTCATCCGGATCCTCCTCCAGGACCGTCCCGTCGTCATCCTCGACGAGGGTACGAACCAGCTCGACGCGGAAAACGAGCTCCTCGTCATGTCGGAGCTCCTGAAACGCAAGGACGAGAAGATCATCATTTTCATTACGCACCGGATGAGCACGGTTTCCCGCGCGGATTCCATCCACTGCATCGAGAACGGCACGGTGTCGGCGAGCGGGACGCACTCCGCGCTCCTGAAGGACGGGAAGAATCCGTACGCGCGGTTTTACCGGGCACAGATATTGCATCGGGAGGAGGGGGATTCCGACGGGTCTCGGTAGCGTTCAAGAAGTCATCGGGGTTTCGACATATCTGATCTCGGACGATACAAAATCACTATTCAGCTGAGCTTGTCGCATAATCTGGCCAGGCACTTCCCGTCAATTTCCCACGACGGATGTCGGATCTTAGCAATCAAAAAACAATTCCCGTTGGGTATATAATCCTCCTCCAAAATCTTTTCGCGATTCGGTAGAAATCTTTACAATTAGAGAGAGTTTGCAATATATCTTATGAAAATATGACCCAATCCCAGGCTATAAAAGAAAAACTCTCCTCTCCCGCGATGAAAAATAGATTCATAACTTCCGGCATTAGTCACTTGTCTTTGTTCTGATCCTATGCGAGAAATGAAGCGACGAAAAATAGCGATTTGGATCTCCTCATAGAACTATCGCCAAACAACAGGGTGACCCTCTGAACCCTAGAAGAATTACAGCAGATGCTCGTGAAAGAGTGTAACGTAAAAAAGGTGGATTTTGTTACGAAAAGAAAGATGAATCCATACTTAAAAGAGTCAATTGAACATGATTCCATAACGATTTTCTAGATGATGAAAGACATAGGATACTACGAGCACGAGATGTTGAACGCTATTGATAAAATAGGAAAATACGTAGGGGATATGAATTTATGAGAGTTTTGTGATGATGGGAAGACTTTCGATGCCTGTTGCATGCAGCTGCAACATATTGGGGAATGCGGGACCAAACTCCTGTCCCTCACCTCGAAAAATTACAAGAATATACCTTTCGCTGATATGTCCGGCTTTAGGAATAGGATTTCTCACGATTATGCCGGAATAGATGAGGAAATTATATGGAGTACGATAAAATATTCTCTCCCGGATTTAAAAAAACTATTGAAAGGTGAGCGAAAATCCTAATTTTTATAATCTCCGGAATGGTGAAAGGCTTATGTCATACTTGGAAAAAATTACACAGTTACGAGAAATACTCTTAAAATTCCTCTTTCAGGTTACCGCAGTAACTTCGACGGCTCATATATACCCAATAGGAATTGGTTTCCCGGTTTTTCCAGTCACATATTCGGACATCTTTTATTTTTTTCTTCGGTCACTTATTGCCGATAAGCTCCCGAAAGAAGAAAAATAAAACCTGTTCCGAATCTGTAACCGTAAAAAGCCGAAAACCAATTCCTATTGGGTATAACAATCAGGGGTCATTTGGAATTTTCTGGTCTTCATCTCCGTACTCGTCCGGTATTCAGCACGCGTCCAGTGCGTTCTTCTTTTCTGGTGGTGGTACTATCGCGAATTACGATAAGCGAGTGGTTGGTTTTAGTGTGCGTTGCCTCAGGAACTAGGAAAGGCGCACTCTTTGACTCTTTCCGTCGTCATCTACGGGTAATTTATATACCCTCAAAAAAGGACAGAATACAAAAAGGCAACTACCCCCGGTTTTCTCTTCAAATTTGAAAAATCTTCCATTTTCCACCAATCAGAAATGCACCTGCTTTAAACAAGCCATTTCTCCGAAATCCTGAGGGACTGATAGCTATACCCAACAGGAATCGGCTTCCCGGTTTTTCCAGCCGCGTATCCGGACATCTTTCATTTTTCTTCGGTCACTTATTCCCGATAAGCTCCCGGAAGAAGAAAAATGAAACCCGTTCCGAATCCGTAACCGTAAAATACCGAAAACCAATTTCCGTTGGGTATACGAACCAGCCGTAATCGGCAGCCACCAAATTACCATCGGGTATAAATTTGATTTTTTTCAAGTCTATGATACCGTATAAGGAGCGTTTTTTATTCTTTCAGCACGTGTAACATGGCATGAGTATCATCCAAAATAAGCGCCGTTACGGTTTACGGCGACAGGGCGGAGGTCACGAGAGTCGCCAGCGTTTCCCTGGCAAAGGGAATGCATGCTTTGATTTTCGACAATCTCCCGGCCAATATCGATCAGGACAGCATTCAGGTGAAATGATTATGATCCGCGAGCGTTAAGGACGTGAAGTTCCGCCGTGTCTTTTTCGAAGAAATCATCGACGAAAGGGTAAAATTACTGAGAGAAGAAGAGAAAAAGCATGAGGACTCCATAGAAGAATGGGAAGAAAAACGTGAAAATTGCGAAAAAGAAAAAAATCTCATCGAGAATATTACGACGAAGATAACCGAGCCTTCGAAAAGGACGGATTCCTCCGAGCTCGATCCGGATAACTGGATGAAGATGGTTGATTTTTACAGGACAAGAATGGATGCCCTGAATCTCGAGATGCGGCAGATGAATGCCGAGATATCGATCCTTCGGAACAAGATGGAAAAAGTCCAATCCGAATTGGATCTGTTGGACGGCAATGAGTGAAAAGCGAACAACCAGGTAGAAGTCCTTTTGGAAACAACGGAAGAATCCGAGATAGGCGTAGCTATAGTATATATGGTGCACGGACCGGGGTGGCATCCCGTATACGATATCAGGGTTTCGTCCGACACGAAAGCGATGAATTTGACATATAATGCCATGGTATCCCAGAATACCCTGGAGGACTGGAACGGGGTGGATTTGAAACTGTCCACGGCTCAGCCAAGGATAAGCGGAATGCAGCCGGAGTTGCATCCTTGGTACATAGACAAATACCGAGCTCCCCTTAATTCGTATCCCACGATGGGTTCTCTCGAATGAGCGGCTCCAGGTATGTTTAGAAAAGAGAAATCGGAGATGCCGGTCATGCCATTCATGTCACTGCCGGAATCTGACAGCCAATCGATCTCCTCCAATCAATCGGTTGCCGAAGCCGGTACGACCTCCGTCCTTTTCGCGATTAGCGGCAAAAGCGACATAGCAAGCGATAATATTCCGCATAAGGTATGCGTTCTCATACGGGATTTCGGTTCGACGTTCCAATATTCTTCCGTGCCCAAGCTGGCTGCATACTCATATTTGAAAGCCAAGGCGGTAAACGATTCGGATTATCCGCTTCTGCCAGGGAAGAGCAATATTTTTTTTGAAAACAGTTTCGTCGCGAATTCCGAACTTCCGCTCATTTCGCCTTCCGAAGAGTTCCTGATTTCACTCGGGGTTGACGAGTCGCTGAAGATCGAATACAAGTTAATTAAGAAGCTCGTAACCAACGAAGGACTTATCACGAAAAAAGCGAAAACGGCTTATGAATACCAGATCATCGTTACGAACAATAAAAAAACGAGAGAAGAAATACATATTTTTGATCAAATACCGCTTTCCAACCATGAAGAAATAACGGTCGAACTTATCGAACCCGAGTATAAAAAAGAAAGCGCCGGCCTGAAAATGGACGACCGGAAATCGCTGGAATGGACACTGAGCGTAGATGCTTGAAAAAGCATAAGCATCCCGTTTCGGTACTCGGTCGAGTATCCCCGCGATACGACTGTGGTTTGATTATAGCCGGTGATGTTGAGAACCTATGGGCATTACTTCCCGCGTTTGAGCGCTTTCCCGAGCTTGTTTTTGGCAAGTTCCAAGGGCAGGCTTTCCGAGAGCAGGCTCTGCCAAATCTTTTTCAATGGCGACAACGCCGCATCCGGAGCAAAATATCAGAAATGTTCGGGAGGTATCTTCATCTCGCAGTACGCGTACAAATCATCCAAGGTAATATAGTTGGCACGAATGAAGCGCACGATTTTTTCGATGTCTTCGGGCGTGACTTCCGACTTGAGAACGTCGAGGCATTTTCCACTCACGATTCGGGTTCGGACCTCGATCCCCGATCTCTTTTTTTTCTCCACCAGGTCATTCCAGCCACTTTTTTCCTGATGGACCTCGAGCGCCGCTTTCAGATGCGCTTCGTATTGTCTCAGGCAATATCCGTACGAATACGACTGTGCCAAATGCGGATACGTGCCACGGGTTTTCGCCAATAGCTCTTCCCATAACGCCTTATCGAACTTTCCCCTGGAAAATGCCTCCGCTATTTCGAAATCGAGATTTTTTCCGGTAATGATCCTGGGGAAAACCGTGCTGACAATCGATTCTTCGGCATCGAATATTTCCTCATCCCTCCGAATTCCCGTTATCTCGTGGAGCCGCTCCGCGAATTCGATTTTTCTCTTGTTCGATTTTCTCCGTGCCAGTTCTTCCCCGTAATTCTCCGCGGAAATGGAGTTCGACTGATTTCAAAACAGGGATTCGTAGTCGGTTTGCAATTGTTCGTCCGCGTGTTCCCGATACCCGAAATCGGTATTTTTCGGGAGCGCGGCAAGATTTTTGATCAGGGTGGATCCTCCTTTCGAGAGGCTGAGAATTTCTTCCGTTTGCAGGAGGCTTATCGCCAAGGGAACGCTTCCTTTGGTCACGTAATCCAAATAGAGGGAAACCAGTCGCACCATGCGGTCGAGGGACCGTTCGAGTCACTCCCGTTTGTAGGAGTTGTCAAATGCCGAAGCGATTTGCACGATGCCATCCGGTCCATCCGAAAGAATCGCATGTACCGTTTCTTGGGTAAATGCTTGCTGTTTGGCTCAAGTTTCCAATACTTGGCTCAAAAACGGTCGGGGATCGTGGGGAACGATTTCTTTCATAACGGGTTGCGGATTCGATGATCTCATTTTCGATATTCTCATTTTTTCTCGGATATTGGCCTTCTTTCAAAACGCGAATGCTCGGCAAGGCCGGGGTTGTGGAAAAGGATTCGAATTTTGAAGGAAGGGCCGTAGGGTATACGGCCCGGAGTTTTTTGCCGTGCATGCCGCATCCCATAGGAACGGTACGCACGGCGGGCAAAGCCGCCTTACAGGGCTGATTTGCCAGTGGTAGCCGCCTTGGCCTTTGAAGGCGCTGGGACGGCGGTCCCGCTTGGGAGAATGGTTTTGAGTATTGCCCAATCGTAACGGTGCTTCTTCCACGACATCCAGCATTCCAGTATCCTGGACAGGTGCACGGGGGCTTTCTTTTTCAGCACTTCGATGAAGTGCTGCCAGTCGCCTTCCGTCGTCGAGGATATCCGTATGCCTCGGCGGCCGGTGTCGAACATCGCCTTGACTTTCGCTTCGGCATCGGGTTCCGCCAAATCGTCGGCTTCATCGGCATTCGCTTCGAATTGAGCGATAGCCAATTCGTCGGCCGAATCGACGTCTTCTTCGTCTTCCGCCAGTCCTCCGTCAAGTACCGGATTTCCCCACTTGCCCGTCCGCACGAACCCCGTGATTTCCGCGGCATTCGGCCAAAGCCACCATGCCAGGATTTTTGCGGTTTCAGGATTTTTTTCCAGGGCAGCGAGGTATTTCCCAGGGGCAACGAGATTTCCATCCTCATCGGTCCGCATGGCAATTCCCAAGATCAGCTCCTGGATATCCATGCGAGTCGACCCGTGGGTCATGCGGGGGCTCCAGGTTTTCGGCAATTCCGCAAACGCCCCGGCAAAGTCGGATGGCTTTACCGAATCCGCGTTAATGGAGGAAGGTGAAGTAGCCGTTGCCACGAGGAGTTGCACCAATCCCGCCTTTGGGATTTTTCCCAGAAGCGTAGGAACGGACGCGTCCCCGTTTACCGACGCAAATACGAGTACCGACTCGTTCGCAAGAGCGACGTCGCCGGAACTGATTTCGCCCGCGATGGTCATGGCCGTATTGGTAATGACCAAGGTACTGGCTTTCTGTTTTTTTACGCAATTCATGAAATACTCCTAAAGGTGGTTGGATGTGTGCAAAACGCACAAGGAAGCAAAGCAGGTGAGTGCTAGGATAGCCACTGGTAAACCAGTGGCATTCGGCCGAAAAGCCAAATCAGAGGGTGTTCGAGAGCCCGGGAAACGACAACAGGTATCGCCGCCATAGATCCGCTGCTACCGCATGCCGATCATTGACGATTTCCTGGGTTCTCGATTGGTCATATTCTTGGCGTTTCAGTGGATTTCCCAAAACTTTGTACGCGTTCGAAGCCTTCTGAAACATCACCTTGGCAAATTCCGGATTTTCCGGATTTCGGTCAGGGTGGTATCGGTGAGCGAGGGAACGGAACGAAGCCTTAATTTGATCCATGCTGGCATCGGATTTGACGCCGAGGGCAAGATACAAGTCGTCCATTTTTTCTCCCAAGAGGGTTAATGAGCGTTCAAAAATAATGTATAACCATATTCTTGAAGTCGTCAACACACTATTCGCTTTGATTTGAATGTCAAGGGGAAGGGAGGCAAAACGATAGACAGCGCGAAGACTTCTTTTGAAGTACAACGAAAACATCGAGTTTTACGCATCGGTATGGGGAAACTGCAAATAATCCCTATGTTCCCCTATTGTATGCGATACGATATTGGATTCCCGAAAGTACTAGAATTTATTCGTATAATCAACAACGAAGTGCAATTTGACAAGTTTTTTTAAATTCAAAAAAAGAAATTTGTTTGTTTTCTCACCCTTATTACTTTGCCATTGCTTTGATTTTAAGATTTTCCGGCATTTTTTCAATCGCATAGCGCAAAGCCGTTCGGGGCATTTTTTCCTTATTCTTCATAACGTATTCAAACACTTCTTCTTGATGTGCTTCGCTCGTCGCCTTCAGCATCCAGCCATAGCCCTTTTGTACCAGATCGTCTTTGTCCAAAAGCAAAATATCGGCAATCTCAAAAACGTCTTTCAAAAATTTTCCATGACGAGCAGGAAGTATCAGAGTTACGGCAGAAGCTCTTTTTTTCCAGCGATTTTCCGACCTGGCCCATTTTTTCAGGCTTTCCAAATACTCGGGATACGTTTCCACAAACGAACCGATCGTGTGATTGCACAAAGTGTCGCAGGACGCCCAGTTGGAGACGTAGTTATTCACCCATTTTTCAAAAACTTTGAAATCTGCTTTCTCATAGTTTTTTCGGAGAAGGTAGGAAAAATGACAGGCAACAAGAGCATCTTCCATGTAACCAGATTTCCACAATTCTTCGCATAAGGCAAACGCCTCCCTTTTATCCATGGCCAAAAATTCTTTATCGTGGGTTTTGGCAATTTTTGTTACCAGCGCGGTTTTAACGCCATACGCTTTTATTTCTTCTTTAAAAAATTTCTGACTCGCAGCTTTGACGTGCGGGTCGCTGTTCCGTTGTAATTCTTGGCGGATTTCGGTAATGATGGTATTCATTTTTCTAATTTGTTATATGGAACGTTGGCAATATGCCCAACAACGAAGCGCAATTCCTGTTGGATATATTCGGAAACACCCTGGTTATGCGGATTCAAAAACTATCCCGTTTTCAAATCCGGGAGCATCTCTTTTCTGAGCACGACCCTGCCGATGCGGAGTTCATTTCATCGGATCGCTCCGTCGAAAGCGCGTTTGAGCCTTTCGAGCATTCGCGGATCGTTTGAGCGTATTCGGGTTTCTCCCTCCTGGATATCGACGCAGTTGAATATCCAGGCGTCAGTATCTTCGGTATCCAAGATGCTGTCAAATGGAACCGTTCTCAGGAACCCGGCAGAATCCCACATCTCGGATTGTCAGAACGCGACGCGTCAATAAACCGGAAACGAAAAGATTTTCGTATCGTTCCGGATGGCTTCCTCCGGATTTTGTTCGATGCGTTTCTGTACCGAGTGAAAATATCGGGCAATCCAATTTTCCTTCAGCCCCGCGATATTTACGAGTTCGGCAAGCGCCGCCCTATCGCGATCGCCCGATAGTCCGACGAGAAAATTCACCGTATTCGAAACGATGGCATGGGCGAGAAGGATGGCGGATTCACGAGAAATTCCTTTGGCAAATCCCCGGATTCGGAATGCTTCCCAGATGAGGGTCGCCGCGGCGCCTATGGGTTCGATTCTGGCCCGTTCGCCGAGCCGGGAATTCCAATATTCTTCAAATCCGAAATGATGGTCGAACACCTCCGATATTTTGTCCAATGGCGCGAATTCCCGAATTTTTTCAGGATCGGACATATCGACGATAACGTAGGAATCGCTTGGACGGGGAATGATGGAAAATTCGACATCGAGGGCGAGGATTTCCGGGGTAATGCTGGCATTCAGCGGATCGGTCAGAACCGCGGACGCGTCGTTTCATTCGAGACGGAGCAATTCGGCATAGGCGATAGCGCAGGCAAACCCGTCGATATCGACAAAACCTCATCAGCAGGCGACGGCGACGGTTCGACGATTATGGTTCCGTGACATGGGCGAATCGGGGTTGGAAGGTTCCGTCATATTCTATCGTTTCAAGAAACATGGCTTTTGGACGGACCCAAATGGCTTCGTTTCCGAATTCCTCAGAATCGTACAAGGCACGATACATTACGAGTTCCTCCAATGTTTCGCTGTGGCGGGCCACTCACAGGACTTCATACAAATTCCCTTTGTAGTGCCGGTATTTCCCGATTTTTGGCTGTTCCATATAATTTTTGATTACAAAATCTCCTTCCTTGATTTCTGGACCAGGAGCGAAACGACTTCTTCGCAACCCGATTCCAGCATAACCCTTTTCCAAAAATCGTACAGCGGGTAGCCGGAAGGCGTCCCGATGCTTGCGGTCGAATGGGGACTGCCGTCTTTGGCAATCCGTTCGAAGTCGATTCTTTCGAAATCTCGCATGAAAGGCATCTCCGTTCCCATGGCAGACGAAATGAGCGGATAGTATGTTTCCGGATTCGAAAATCGCGGAATATAGTAATCCGGAGGAATCGGCACCGGTCCGTATGCGGTTTCCGGAGGAGCGGTAAAACATTCGTTTCCGGCGTAGATTTCATGGAGCGCCTCGCAAAAGCCGTCAATATGATCAAGGTATTTGACGATCTGGGCTTCCACGGTATCCTTTCGGAAAACTTCCAGAAGGATTTCCCTATAGCCGTATCCCGCGATTTCTTTGGGAAACCGCTCGGCAATTTTTTCTATCGCCATCGCTTCGTCCCCGTCGATAATCGACAGCTGTTCGGGGGTCATTTTGAGCCGATTCGCTGATGCGTGGTCGCCAGTGAGAATTTCCGCATCGTCATGGACGAGCGACATTATGAGAATCTTCGTCAAATCCGCTCCGGGAAACATCCCGCATATCTCCGGCGCCAGATGCTTCGCAAGGAAAAATACCCGTTTCGAATGCGTGGAGAGGTTCGAGCGATAGTAGGAAATACGGTGATTTTCATACCGGTATATATCGGAAAGGGCGTCGATTCTTCCCGTAAATCCTCCGAAATCAAAATCTTCCGGCCTTGGCAAAACTGTCTGGTCCACAAAAGCGAACCCCGGGAAGTGAAGCAGTATCTCATGCTTGGCGGTTTCTACGCTGTCGGAAGCATGGGTCATGTTATACCGTGCTTTTTTCCGATCCGAAAGATAGGATTCCCTCATTTCCAACAAGGCTTCACGTCACTTCAAAACGGCATTGTCCCCGTACACTACCATGAAACGGCTCAATCCGGAAGTAAGGTACCCCACCAGGAAATCGTGTTTGTCTACCCCGTAATTATTATCGAAAACCCCCTTGTGTTCCTGATAATGAAGCGCTGCTGTGATTCGGTCGAGCACCCGTTCTTTTACGGCAACGATTCTCAGGCGTCGCTCCCGAAGGCGTTCTGCGAATTCGTTAACGAAATCCTGGGGATTCCGTGGCAAATCTTTTCGAAGTTCGCTTCCCGGCTCCCTTGGCGAATCGGGAGAGAAAGCATCCGGCTTGATGCCAATGAGAGAATACTGGTACATGGAAAACGTAATTTGTAATTTGTCGGAGAGATTCGGGAGTGCGTTGCCGAAGGCAAAATTATCCTATTTGATCCCGATTTTTTGTCAAAATGGAACAATATGCCTAAGTCTCTCAGCGAAAATAACTTACGCTTTCCCATCGTACGCATGAGCTCAGCCATCGTTGCCTCATACTTGTGGAGCCCCACTCCACTGCGTAAGAGTCGCCTTGACTGATGTTTCATGCATGCGTGGCAAAGTTGCAACGTATTTTTGCTGAGAGACTAAGCGAATCTGGTTTCCCGGTTTTTCTCATCACATATTCGGATATTTTCTATTTTCTTCCTTGTTCACTTATTACCGATAAGCTCCCGAAAGAAGAAAAATACAACCTATTCCGAATCTATGACCCTATACCCAAAACCAAATTCGCTTAGGCATACTTGGGTTAAGCGTTAAAAAAATCCATACAGCTCAGCAACTCAAAATCCTTACTTTCATACGTGATATTTTTTGAAAAATATATCAATATATTCTTCTCGTTAGTATCGGCAAATACTCCGGTCTCCCTCTGATAATTATCGTTGTCAAGCTCATAGCAGACCTGGATGTTCGTCTCTGTTTCGGGAATATAAAAATCTATCTCGGATCCGTTTTTCTTAAAATACACTTTGTCGTATTTTTTCAAAAGTTCTAAAAAAACGATATTTTCGAAGCTCTGTCAGAGATTCGCTTTGTTTCCGAGGATCTTATTGAATCAGATATTGTAGAGAAATGCCTTTTTTGAGGCCTTTTGATTATAATAATTTTCAAGTTCATAGGCATAGAAAACATTTTTTACGTATTCGTAATATTCGTACAAGGTCGTCTTTCCTATCTTGACATTGAGAGATTTAAGCTCATTGTATATCTTGTTGATG
>CAIVSN010000176.1 GCA_903908595.1 uncultured bacterium | reverse complement strand
TCGCTGACGATATTTTTGTTGAAACCGTATTTTTGGATATCATTCACGGGGGTATGATTTAGGTACTTAATAGGTGCGTTTTGTTACCCCTATTATGCCTATTTTATGCCCTTTTTCAAGTTTTCGTGGGATTTGTGGGTTTAACCAGATAGACTATGATTGAAAAATACGATCAGCTAATTGACTTGAAAATATCTCACCATCAGATTCATGTGTATTGCGGAAGTTACGATGAGGATAAAACTCAATGGGGCGACATAAACGTTGACCAAGGGGCAATACTTCATGACTCACATCTCATTTTCGATCCTATCGTTGATGGTGCGTTCAAGGCAAAAGTCTATATAAATAAATTGGAGAACTTTGTAGTAAACGAGGCAGCGCGTAGAGGAATCAGAACCAATTTTGTTGTTCTTGAAAAGAGAGATATCTTCTTATCTTCAGTCCCGGAAAGTTGCATAATCGAGATTAATTTAAATCCCGGGCTATACGTTCTCTATTTCGAAGAGTGTGAATATGACGAGATTGACGAGCTATTCTTTGTTCTCACTTTCATAGAAACCAAGAATAGATTATCTCCTATTTACATTATTGATGATCCATGGGGAGGCAAAATAGGGAAAGAGCTGTTTTTCGGCAACACGCAATAGCCAATGCCAATGGAAAAGGTAGGTGGGACATCATGATGTTAATCTTAAAGCAATGTTATGAAGACGCTTATTGGCTTGAAAAGCTTGATTGCCGAACGGAATGCTCTACCGCAAGTCGGTTGGATATTTGTGGAACGCGGATTTGATAAGGCCTCAATAGAGGCATTGATAAACGCGCAGTTCTACATCCCCGAGAATGATGACGATGAATTCTTTGGCGAGGACAATCTTGCCACTTGGATGGAAGCTCCAATATTCGTACGAGTTCTCAGATTGAGAAATAAGAGCATTCCAACTCCGACTCTTGAACAGTACGCAAATGCGGCGATTCACTATCTGGAGAAAGACGATTTTCTTGAGTAATCAAGTTAGTCTCCAAGCAATAACAAAAAAGGGCTTGGATTAATACAAAATCGTCCTATATCAAAACACACAACTTCCCGCCTGGAAGAACTCTTCGTCCAACTCACCAAATAAGCATGAAAAAAACCGAGAAACAACCGGAAGTCCGGAAGTCCACGAAACCCCGGCAAAACGATGAAATCCGAAGCCGGGTATGAACCGTGCCCGCGTACGGCGAACCAGGAGCGGAAAAACCGGCGATGAGTTCGCGTTATGCCGGGGGTTCCATGACTTCCCAACAGATATGCATCGCCATCGCCACCATGGCCCGCAAGGAAACTTCCCGGATTTTCCGCATCTGGAGCCAGACCCTGCTACCGCCCGTCATCACGACGGCGCTGTATTTCATGGTGTTCGGGACGTTCCTCGCGAGCAAGATCGGGGAAATCCAGGGCGTGCCGTACGCGGTGTTCATCATCCCGGGACTCATCATGCTCGGCGTCATTACCAACTCGTTCAGCAACGTGGCCTCCGTCACCTACATGGCCAAGTTCCAGCGAAACATCGAAGAAGTCCTCGTCGCGCCGGTTCCGGCCTGGGCCGTCACGCTCGGGTTCGCTTCGGGCGGCGTGATCCGGGGACTCATCATCGCGCTCATCATTTTCCTGACGACGGTGTTTTTCGTGGACATCCCCGTCGCGCATCCGCTCATTGCCGTCGCGGCGATTTTCCTTACGACGCTAATGTTCTCGTTCATGGGACTCGTCAACGGGCTCTTCGCCAAGAACTTCGACGGGGTTTCCATCGTTCCGACCTTCGTGCTGACTCCGCTCACGTATCTCGGGGGCGTGTTCTACTCGGCCGATTCGCTCACGGGCATCTGGCGGACGATCAGCTGGCTCAATCCGATCTACCACATCGTGGACTTGTTCCGGTATGGGTTCATCGGGCACGAGGGCGGGAACGTCTGGATCGGATTTTCGGTATTGTTCGTGGGCATCGCGATTTTTTGGGTGTGGGGATACAGGATAATCCGGAGTGGGCGGGACCTGATAGGGTAGGAAAATCATCTATGTATACCCAACGGGTATATTTCCCAAAAACGTGACTGGTCGGGGGTATCTCGCAGTCTCGTCACCAACCGATACCCCCACCCCCCACAACAAAAACCCCCTCCGTTTCCGGAGGGGGTTTTCTTGATTTTCGCTGGAGGAGGATAAGAGATTCGAACTCTTGAGGCGATCGCTCGCCTGCACCCTTTCCAAGGGTGTGCACTCGGCCACTATGCGAATCCTCCGTGCGCGGGTGGAGTTATACCAAAAGCCGCGAGATATTCAAGTTTTTCGCAAAAAAAAGTCGGAAAAACCAAAAAACTCGCATCATAATTTTGTTTTTGGCTCTCTTGCGTATACTGTGGCTATGCAAGACACCCTTCGCGCGCTCGTCCAAGACTTCTTCACGAAAATGGGCATTTCCTACGAAATGGTCAGTTTCTCGTGCCAGGACGAAGAAGCCCATATCTACGAGGCCAAAATCAAAACCCCCGATTCCAAGATCGTCATTGGGATCCATGGTCAAACGCTTGACTACGTCAAGCACTTGCTTTCACGAATGGGAGAAAGAATCACCGGGAAGCATTGTACTATCCACGTCGAAGTCAACGACTACCTCAAGAACAAGGACGACCGGCTACATCGCTATCTCGACGCGAAGATTTCCGAAGTCCAGGGCACCAAGAAATCCATCGTCCTCAACCAGCTCACGAGCTACGAACGCAAGAAGGCCCACGACTACATCGCCTCGAAACACCTTTCCGGGATCTCTGCCCACAGCGAAGGGGAAGGAAACGAACGAAGGCTCCATATTGACTTTGACGCAAAGATTATTACATTCGACATATCCGAAGACGGAATCTGAATCTAACTATGAAAAAAACACATCGGCAATTGCTCGCCGGGCTCACGCTCATTCTTATCCTAGGCGCTTTCTACGGATTTTTCGAGGTGGCTACCGGCCAAAACTACACGGCTCACAACCGGCTTCGGCGGACCTTCGTCGACCATCCCGAATTCATACCGACCAAAGAAACGGTCAAAATCGGAAGCGTGGGCATGGATACCGTGGTAGCGGATTTTTATTGGCTCAGCGCGATCCAATACATCGGATCCAACGCCCTCGCGGCCGACTACAAGAAGTACCTCGGGGTCATGCTCAACCTCATTACCGACGTCTCGCCGCACTTCGTATACCCGTACCAGATCGGCATGCTGCTCATTCCTGACGTCAACCAGCGGTACGAGCGGATTACCAACGAAGAAGAAAAATTCCATATTGACGAATCCATCGAACTCGGCAAAAAGGGCATCAAGAACAACTGCGACGCGGAAAAGATTGAGAAAATCGGCAAGATATACGACCTCAACCGGCTGTTCGCGGACGAAAGCCTCATGGAACCGTGCACTGACGCGATGTTGCCTTACTATCTCGGATACGTTTCCTATTGGAACAACAACGACCCGGTCGGAGCCTCGCTCTGGTTCCGGGTTGCCGGCATGCACAAAGCCGCCCCGAAAGGCGGAAGGCTCATGAGCGCCATCATGCAGGGGAAAACGGGCGACCGGGAAAAAGCCATTATCATGTTCCTCTCGCTCGCGGAAAGCATGGATCCCAACCCGAAAAGCGTGTGCAGCCAGGTCACGGCCCAATTGCGCGAGCTTCTCACCAAAGCCTTCGCGAACGGCGCTGAAATCGATCCGAAACTCCTCCAGCAAGTCGAGGAAATCCGAAAAAAGGCCAAGGAAGATCTCGGTGACAAGCAGGAAGAAATCGACCGGACGGACGTTTCTGCCTACTGTTCGAGCTACTTCGACAAATCGGTCCGAGAAATGAACCTCAAATTCGTCCAAGACGCTGACAAGCGGCTCTTCGCCGATTCCGGGGAACACGCGGTCAACGCGAAGGAGCTGTTCGACAAGAAATATATCACGTACCTCCCGCGCGACTACCAGAAGCAGAGCGCCGGGGAAGTCATCTACTTCTATAACCACAAGATCAAGAACTGGGATTTCGAGATGGGGGAATACGAGTAGTCCGGCACGACATAGCCATACCCAATTCGTATCCGGTGCAAAAATGCATCCTGCCAACTACGTTGAGAAAATATTTTGACTTTCCGCCGCTTAAAGGTTACCATTTCCATGACAGGGCGATACGTATTGTTCCATGTATTCCCAAACGGGAAACCGGTTTTGGTTAGGCATATATGCAGATCTTGCCGAAACGGTGGAACCAGGCGGATTCCACCTACGGAGCCAAAGGTTTAGCCGGGACTAATTATTTTTGAAAATATAATTGCGGTAATTAAATATATATGAAAAAAACTCTTTTTAATACTGAATGTACGATACGTGATCGTTGAGAATACTCAAATGAATCTATTATTGAACGCCTGAAAGAATTTGAAACCGTAAACGAAATACATTTTACGGAATCATTCATTCAATTTGTTTCAGAATATGCTGGATATTATAACGAAACTCCGCTTGAGAGAGTTCTTATGCCCAAAGAACTTACTACTTATGCGAATGCCTGGGAAGGCTATATTACAACGGCTGACATTGCCTGTGAGGGATTTATTTTTCTTGAAGAATATCCTGAAACCGAAGCGAATAAATTAGTCGTATTCGCCTTACGTTGAGATGGAAATTATTTTGCGCTTGATTTCAGGAATAATCAAGATAATCCTACGGTAGTGTATATCCCACAAGATGATACGGAAATATCTAAAGAATCTGATAATTTTGATGAATTTTTAAATAAAATTGAACATGAGGTTGCTTCCGACACTCAAGATTAATAACCTCATAGCTTACCCAACGGGAATTGGTTTTCGGTATTTTACGGCCATGGACTCGGAACGGATGGTATTTTTCGTCTTTCGGGAGTTTATCGGCAATACGTAACCGAAGAAAAAAATAAAAGATGTACGAATAGGTGACGGGAAGAACCGGGATACCTATTTCGGTTGGGCACATCTCCCTCTCGGCCACGGGAAAAATACGTTCGTGCGCTTCCGGTAGGCTTCCCAATCCTCGCGCCCGGCATATTTTCGCTCCAACATCGGTATCCCCGACACGAACACGATGAGGACGGTGATGGCCGCGGAACCCAAGAGCCCGTACCATTCGCCCGTACCGAGCGATACCATCCCAATCCCCCACCACAATAAGACTTCGCCAAAATAATTGGGATGCCGGCTGTACGCCCATAATCCGGCCGTCATCAATTTTCCCCGATTGCCGGAATCCGCGAGGAACGCTCGGAGCTGGGCATCGGAAACGGCTTCAAAGGCGAATCCCGTACCGAATACCGCGATGCCCACGATGGAAAAAATATCCGTCACGGGCATGGCGTACCAATTCACGAGTACGACCGGAAGGGCTACCAACAGCATCAGCAAGCCCTGTAACACGAATACTTGCAAATACGACCGGAGAACGAAATGCTTTCCCCAGGCGTCCCGCCACGCGCGGTACCGGGAATCTTCCGGTCCCTTCGCGTGCCGGGAAGAAATATGCCAGGCGAGCCGGATGCCCCACAGGGTAACGAGCGAATTGATTGCCAGAGCCTGCCAGTTCGCGACTTCGCCCAGCGCGAACGACAGCCAAGCGATGCCCACGAACCCCAGGCCCCACGCCACGTCCGCCACGTCGTTGCGGGACTTCGCGAGGGAAACCCCGAACCACAGGTTCGCATAGAGCAACAGCGCGGCGAGGAGAATGCCTATATCGCTCATACCCCGAGCCTGACGGCAATGGTATACGCCACGAACGAGACGAGTCCGCCGAGGACGACGCCCCAGGTCATGTCCACCGCCGTCACGGTCACCGTCCAGCCTTTGAGCGTCGCGAGGTTCGTCAAATCATAGGTCGCATAGGCGATGCCTCCGAAAAGGCCGCCGTACAAGAGCGCGTGCATCGGGGAATGCTTCTCCATCGCGGGTTGGATCACGAACGCCACGAGCCCGAAAATGAATATGAGATAGAACGAAATCGCGGCGAACCAATTGAATTCGGTCCGCATGAGCGCGCCGATCTGTCACCGGTAAAAATTCTTCGCGACGAGCCCGAGCCACAGCATGTCGATGGCAAAAAATACCGGGAGGGCGATGAGGTACAGTTTGACGAGCATAGGAGAAAGATTATGGAAAACGGGAATTAGATTGCCTTTTGGACTCTGGGAACTCCCCTATTCTATAACACTTCCGACAATTGCCTCATCCGGCACGAACAGGCTGTATTTGAGGATGTCGTACAGCCGGGATTTATCCTCCGTCATTTGCAGGTTGATAATGGAATCCATTACTTTCCCGCTCGCGACGATTTGCGTCTTCGGCAAGGCGAACGGGGCAGACGCGCTGATGGAATATTCCACGGAATCGGTATGGCTCGGGTTGTACATCACGAGATAATTTTCGACGTAGGAAGCGAGGAAAGCACTGATGGGCTTGGTCGACTCCGAGAGCACCCCGCCGCTGTAGGTCCGGTAGTTCCCGAGGGAAGACATGGACAGCGTGCCTTGCTGGGCTTGGATTCCGGGAGAAACGGCGCTCGGCAGTACGGAATACAGGATACCGGAAACCCCGAACGTCGCGCCGGTCGTGTCGTTCCCGATGACGTTCCAGACGGCCTGGTCCCCGCTGACGATGTTCAGGCTGAAATCCGGGGTGGAGACCCGGGAGCCGAACGCCTTCTGGGGAGTCCCCTTCATGGGATTCCGGGGGTCCTTCCATACTTTTCCCTCTTCGGTCTTCAGGGGCTTTCCGGCTTCGTAGAACAGCGGGACGATTTCAAAACTCTCCGGGGCCAGGACTCCGGAATAACTGGTTCCCGTCGAGATGATTTCATAACCGATCCTCGCGGCCCGAGGGGTATTGTTTTCCATGGCCTTCGCTTCGTCGGCCTTGACCGAGAGCCCGTCGGAAAACCCTTCCCGGTGGTTCTTGATTTTCAAGAGCGCGTATTCCATCGCCCCTTCCGAAGCGTGGTAGGCGGCCGTCCCGCTGAAAAGCGAGAGGTTGATCCGGTTTTCCGAAAGGAAGAGGAAGAGGATTCCGGCTGTGAGCGTCACGAGAAAGCCCGTCAGCAAAAGCGCGAGAATCGTGGAAAACCCCCCGTTGTTTCGAACGGAACCCGGATGCGAGGGCAATTGGTATTTTTTCATAATATTCTAGTGGGAAGCCTGGTAGAGTTTCTGGGTAATCGTGGTCTGGATCGGGATAATGAGCCGCTCGGCCAAATCGGACTTAAGGCCCTGCCGTGGCGCGAGGGAAAGGTTGAATACCATGGTCACTTTGCCTTCCTGGTCGGACTGGCTGGCAAAATCCTTGGCGCTTATACCGCTGAGGAAAAACCGGAGCTGGGTGATGCTCGTGAGCGAATCGCTGAGCCGTATGGCATCGGCAGCGGGAACGCTTCCGACGACCCGCCGGGAAATGTAGCACCTTCCCGCTTCGTTCGGGTCCGCGCAATCGGTCTCGCCGAGCGTAACGCTCGGCTCCGCGAGATAGTACTGGACGAAGCATTCGGGCGAAGAACCGCACGTTTCCGCGGAGCCCTTGAGCAGGAGCATCGATATCCCGCTTCCGGAATATTCCCGGTCGTGCGGTCCGCCGTTGCAGCCGGAAGGCGGGGTCGTGGCAGAACTCGGATTGTAGCATTCGAAAGCGATTCCTCCTTCCCGGACGTCCTTCGCGATCGTTTCGACGATGGTTCTCGCGTTCTGCTGGAGCCCGCGAGACAGTTCGAGCCGCTTGCTCATCACGATGATATTGGAATACACCTCGAACACGCTGACCAGCACGATGGACAAAATCGTCATGGCGACGACGACTTCAATCAGGGTGAAGCCTTCCGTTCGGCGCTGGGCCGAGATGCGGGTCGGATAGGGTAAAAATGGCATATTTATTTTTTAAAGTCGGTTACGATGGTGGATATGGCCAATTCCCGGTAGCCGCCCTCGGTGGTCGCGAAATACGCCGTTATCTGGAAGGCCCCCTCCACGACGAATTTCGGAACCCCGGCGCCGTCGGTTTCGAGGGGTTGAACCAGGACGAACCCATAGTAAGGAGTGAATTTCATCGAGCTGTCGCAATCGAGGTGGTATCTCCCCATTCCGTCCTGGCAATAGCGCACGGTCGTAGTGCCGATGGGCTTGAGCGATTCGGCGCTGACGAGCGCCTGATGGGCGCGGTTCCCGGACGGGTTCGGGCTCGCTCCGGGGAAAATCCCCTTCTTGTAGAACACCGGCGAACCGCTCGGGGAATACGAGGTGCCAAGGACGGCGTATCCGGTCTCGATCTCGCACCCGAGTCCGGAGCAGGTCGGATCGGCCCCCCTGAGCGAATTAAAGTCCCGCAGCGCGAGAAAATTGGTGTCCCGGATATTTTTGAACAGCTCGATTTGTTCCCGGAGGAGGTTCGTCGCGATGATTTCCTGCTTGGAACGCATGGAAAGGGAGCTCGCGGCATTGGAAAGCACGAACGCGGAAATCAGTCCCAATCCGAAAATCAGGATGGCCACGAGGACTTCGACGAGGGTAAATCCCCCATGGCCGATTCGGGAGGCAGGGACAAAGGAGGCGTTGTTTGAAAAATTCCGCATGGTTACCGGATGATTTGAAATGCTTTGGACAGCGTGCCGGTCACGGCCCCTTTCACTCCCACGATACCTCAGGAAAACGCCGTGGAAGTCGTGACCGTGGGCACGGCCGTATCGTCCGGCGTATTCCAAACCTGCGAAACCCCGGTCGGGGAACGGTAGACGATATCGATGCCCTGGCTCGTGGCAATGCCTCCGAGCGAAGTGATGGCGACGTCGTTTTCGAGCCGGATCTTTTCCACCTGGTTCCGGTTCGGATTCTCGATGGCCAAAGGGGCGCTGCCGGCCGGGACGGAAGTGATCGCGATTTCCTTGGCCCCGTTCCTGAGGTGAACCACGAGATCCACGTTGGATCCCCCCGGAGCGTACCCCGTGCCGGCCAGGAGCTTGGCCTTGTTCATAGCCTGCTCGATCCGCTCTCCGGAGAGGCGGACCTTCGATTTGTTCGCGTAAAAATTATACGGGGCGATGGCGAAAACCAAGAGAATGAGGGCTATCGCAATGGAAACTATCAATTCCACCAGCGTGAAGCCGGCGGAATTTTTCCGAAGATTGGAGGCGATATGTTGAGAATTCATTGGAGTTGCCGTATTGTGGAAATGGTAAGGGTGCTTGGAGAAATATTTCTGAGTAAGTTGCGAAATTTTTTGCTGATTATTGCTCAGCAGGGTAAATTCTATACTCCAGAATACGGAGTTTCCTGCCGCTCATATTCATTTCGTCGTATTCCCGGAAAATTTTTCCTCCCAAAGATTCTGGAATTCTTCTGCTTGGGACATTTGCATCGCCAACGGGATAGAGGAGGTATTCGTAATCGAGATGCGTATCGGCCCACTCCTTCAATGCTGTCACCGCTTCTTTTCCAAAGGCATTTCCGTGAGCGGATTTTTTTATCCAAACCCCCAATTCCGGTGTTTTCGTATGGATGTTATGAATTCCGGCATTGCCCAAAAATTCCTTTGTCAACCGATGGAGCACGACTCCCTGAAAATTGACTCCCATACCGTTTTCCTTCATAGAAACATCTATGAATTCGTTGGTTTCTTCTATTTTCTCAGGTGGCTTCGGGTACATGTACGTAGTGATTTCCGAAGTAAACTCCTTGAAAATTTCTTCCGCATAGTCTCTCGAAATCGCACATAACACTAAATTTTCCGTCTCGATAGCGATACCGGTGGTATTCATACATTACATAATTACGAGGAAAACGAAACGGCGGATTTGAAAAAATTTGCAGTTCCGCAGTTCGCTTGACACCAAGTGTATCCGTACAAGACCCATAGTAAAGAAAAAACGACAGATTGTCATTCCCATAATTAAAATGTCACTATTCCAATAATAGAAATGTCACAGTCTGGAAGGATTGTGACAAAAATCAGGTACAGTGAAGGAGTATTCCTTCACCAACCATCTATTATGTGACCCTATCACCTCATATCCCAAAAAGAACTTCGAAGAAACCAATGGATAGAACGATACACCAGTTGAGATATCCCATATAAAGAGCTATTGGAGGCTATTGGAGTGTGTGCCCGTCAGTGACGTCGGATCGTGGCTAACTACAAGAGGGACGGACCTGGATCATTCGCACATGGACTACGAGGAAAATCGAGTAACCATCGAACCCCTGCTAATCTTCATGACCAAGTAAAGTTCATCATTACTGAGACGTATAGCGAATATTATCCGACATTCGTACAAGAAAAGCTTTCTGAAAACCATAATATTACCCTGTCGTATGAGACTATTCGGAAGATAATGACTGAAATGGGACTCTGGAAACCAAAGATCAGAAAGAAAGAATCTCCTCCCTTTAAACTTCGAGAACGAAAGGATTGCTACGGGAGTATGCAGCAGTTCGATGGTTCCTACCATGAGTGGGTAGTGGGATGTGGAAAGTGGTGTCTTCTGCTTGATGTTGATGATGCTACGAGTCAGATTCCAGCCGCAGAATTTGGAAAAAGCGAAGGAATCGAATGCGTGTTCCCATTTTGGAGGAAATACGTTACGACCATCGGGGTGCCAGAATCCATCTACATCGATCGGTACTCTACCTACAAAAATAATCATCCAGAAGCCCCAGATATTCCCACGCAATTTGGTCGTGTGTGTGAGAGTCTCGGTATTGAACTTATTTTTGCAGGGAGTCCACAGGCTAAAGGAAGGGTTGAGAGAGGCAATGGAACCCTCCAGAAACGTCTGGTTGCTGAAATGAAACTAGCCTGAATCAAAACTATTGAGGAGGCAAATACATTTCTCAAAGAGGCCTACATTCCAAAACACAATGCCAAGTTCGCAGTCCTTCCGAAATCAACCGCTAATATGCACCGGGCATTGAGAGAAGATGAGAAAGAAAAGCTTGATACTATTTTCTCTATTCATTCCACCCGGAAAATCATGAACGATTATACAATCTCATTTAAAACACAGATCTATCAACTGCACGCTGGGTGACCATCGATTTTTCGGAAGGAGAAGGTACGAGTAGAAGAGCGTATGAACGGGGAGATTGTTATTACTCAGCGAGAACGCAGTATCCCATATACCAAGTTAGCAAAGCGGCCAGAAAAAGGCTATTCTAAGCCTCTTCCACCAAAAAAAGAAGTTGAAGTTATAGAAAAGATCGAGCAATTACAACCACCTGCAAAAATTCTATCAGAACCAAGAAAACGATCTCCTTGGATGGATCGGTTTACTTATGGAAAAAATGATCCAAGGAATTTGAAAAAGAAAAGGGAGAAGCTCGTTGCTCCGCAACTCGCCTCTCCCTAGACTGTGACATTTCTACTTTGGAAAATGGGTGACATTTCTACTTTGGATTGACAAAAAAACGACAGATACCGACGAGGAAAAATACCATGGCGATACGGGCCTTTGATACCCGGCAACCTAATTGACCGTTTCGGTAATCTTGAGCACCGCGCTGAAAATGGCGAAGGCGAACCATACGACGAACACCCCGGAAATCAGGATGGCGAGCGGTTCGACGAACTTTACGAGCGTCGTTACCGAGTTGTCGACTTCCCGGGTATATTGGACGGATATCTTGCCGCAGACCTTGTTGATGGTGGAGGTCTTCTCCCCCGCCGCCAACAGCTGGATGAAATCCCGCGTGAAGTACCGGCCCTTCGGATCGACGATGCCAAAACTGTCGGCGATCTTGTTTCCCTGTTCTACCTGTCTCACGATTTCGGCGAACACCTCCTCGTAGAGCGAATTGCCGGTGGAAGCGCCGCTCAGCCGGAGCGTCTTGAGGATGGGGATTCCCGCTCCGAGGAGCAGCCCGAGCGTCGTGGAGACCCGAACGATGACGTAATTCCGGTACACCGTGCCGACCAACGGGAGCCAGATGAGCCATTCGTCAAAATTCCGCTTGCCCGAAACGGTTTTCAGATACCCGAAAATCATCAGCCCGACGAAGATCGCCAGGAATATCAGGAACAGGAAATGATCCGAAATGAAATTCGAGGTCGCGATGAGCGACCGGGTCGATGCGGGAAGCGTGGTATTGGCAGTCTCGAAGAGCGGGAGCAGCTTCGGGATGACGAAGACCATGACGATGAGGATGGCCGCGATGAGAAACGACAGGATAATGACCGGATAGGCCAGGGCGCCCTTGAGTTTCTGCGTGAGCTCCTGTCGGTTCCGCAGGTCTTCCGCAAGGGTTCCGAAGGATTTTTGCATGGTTCCGGACTGTTCTCCGGCTTCGACGATGGAGACTTCCGCGATTTCGAAGGTCCGGGGAAGCTTTTTCATCGCGATGCTCATTACGTCCCCCGAATCTATGAGCAAGAGCAGTTGGGCCACTTCCCGGTACAGCAGCGGATTCGTCGTTTTTTCCACGAACGACCGGAGCGCCTCGATAAGCGTCACCCCCCCATCCAAGAGATTGGAAAGGTGTTCGTAGAAAACGGCCTTTTCCCTGAGCGTTATCCGGTTCCAGAAATAGACTGGAACGTCTTGGAATTCGTCTTGCATAATTTATTTGATAGTATATATCCCCAGCGAGACGGAGGCGGAAATAGGGGCGACGTTGGCGCTCGCGAACGGGAAGGCGAAGGATTTGACGAGGTACCGCTGTTTCCCGGTCGCGTCAGTGGCCCGATCCAGGAACGACAGGACATTGTCGAGATTTTCCGATTCGAACGAAAATTGGATATTGGTAAGTGTCAGCCCGGAAGTAAGGGTTTCGCCCCGGTCGATGGATATGCTTCCGATTTTCCCGTCGGTTCCCATCAGGGAAAACACCTTTTCGTAAATGACGTCTTCCCGGAATTCCTGGATGTATTTCTGAAGCTCGGTGGAATTTTTCTGGGATTCGACCTTGACCTTATCGAGGTTTTCCAGGATCTTTCCGGCCTTTTCCTGATCGGATTGCGCCGTGGCATAGGCTTCGACCTTGTTCTGATGCTCGATGAAAAAATCGTAGGTGAACACGAACGCCATGAAGAGCGAAGTCAGAATGATCAAGGCGGGAAAAACGGAAGTCCTGGGCCTTTGGAACGAATGGATATTTTTCATATTATTTTACGGTGAATTCTACGGAAATGCCTCGTTTGTCTTCATTGCCGCCGACGGAAAGGACCGGCGCGAGCTCGAATTGGCTGCCGGAACCGGCCGCGTTTCCCGGTTTCGGAGGATTGCGGTAGCTCGCGATGAACCGGATGTATTTCTGGATCGCGTCCGTATCGTCACCTTTCTGCGCGGTAAGTCAGGTCGTGACCTTGTCCTTGCTAAAGGAAAATCCGTTGAAAAAGAATCCGTATTCCTTTTCGATCGTGCCCATTTCCCGGATATAGTTCGCGGCGTTGGATCGGGTGATGGACCTGGAAATCGCGTCCTTCTGGCTCGCGAACAATTCTCCGGCTCGGACGTTCGGGTCCTTCTTCAGGGTGTCGATCTTGGATTGGTATTCCGCGGTTTTGGCCCTGACTTCTTCGATCTTTGCGTCTATGATGGAATTCTGCCAATAAAAATATCCCGTGGCGACGAACACGACCAAAGCGACGACGATGGATATCGTGTACATTATTCCGTCATGCGACTCCGGTGGGAGATCCGAAGCGTATTTGTCATCCGGCAATGCGGCAGTTTTTGCCGTTTCTTCGGGAACCGGGGTGTTTTCTGTAAGGGCCATAGTGAAGAAATCGTTAAAAGTTCAGGATTTCGCAGATAGGCTACCATGTTTTTCGTGCCGGCGCAAATATTGACTTGCAGTTATGCTTGACTCCGTATGATATCGTTATGAAATACCATCTTTCCGAACTCCCGGAACTTGCGCTCGAACTCCGCCCCGGGGATATCGTGTTCCTCCGTGGCAATCTGGGTTCCGGCAAAACCACCCTGTCGCAGGAAATCCTTTCTCGGCGGGGAATCGACCGGAACCGGATAAAAAGCCCGACCTACACGTATTTTCAAAAATACTCGGCAGAACCGACCGGCGGGATATTTTATCACTTCGACCTCTACCGGATCGCCGAATACGAGACGTTTCTCAATATCGGAGGGGAAGAATACCTGTCGGATCCGCAGGCCATCAAGCTGGTCGAGTGGCCGGAAATCCTCGGGAACACGTTCATCGCGGACGTCGAAATATCGCTGGCGGAGACGGAGGATCCGGAAACGAGGGAAATTACGGTAACGTATCGGGATGCGGAGCGGAAGGGCGGGGATATTGGGTAGTTCCAATAATTCACTTCCTTGGGAAAATACGTCTAGCTGGATTCCCTTCGCTTCGGCAATACCTTGCCATATCCCGGAAACACTCGAAATCCCCGGCGGAGGAACCCGCCGTGAGCCGAAACCAATATCCGCTTGCACAAACGGTACGTATCGAAGTGCCGGGCAATGCCCAGATACGAATTGACGGCGGAAACGAACGACTCCTCGCGCCGCCGGTCGGCTTCCGGTCCCCTGCCGGTTCCGTCGCGCTTTTCCATCCCGATGGCGTACTCCCGGATTTTGGCGTAAAAATTCCGCTTGGTACGCGTTCCGAGATACGTCCGGTACGGCTTGACGAACGCGCCGAGAAACGGGAACCCATCCGAAACCTTGCCGAGGAACACCTTGTCGGGATGGAGTCCGAGGCACAGTTCGCACAAGAGAAAATCCCGTATCCGGGGAACGAGTGACCGCAGGAAATCCGGATCCGGGTGCATCAGGACGAAATCGTCAACGTACCGGCCGCAGTACCGGATGCGGAGTTCTTTTTTGACGAATTCGTCGAGCGGGTGGAGGTAGAGGTTCGCGAACACCTGGCTCGTGAGGTTGCCGATGGGAAGCCCTGTGCCGTCGGGAGCGAAAAACAGGCTCTTCGACCGGGGAAGCCCGACCCAGCCATGTCGGTCGCCTTTTACGATGCAGTTTCGCGGTCGGATCGTTGCCGAGCACGGCACGGACGAGGAACCGGAGGGTTTCGGAATGGTCGCCCCGGTATTTTTGCGCGATGATCCGCTCGATCATGGCGAGCAGGATGCCCCGGTCGATCGACATGAAAAACCCGGAAACGTCGAGCTTGAGCACGTAAGCTTCCCGGGTATGCAAATCCGTGACGGAACGGGCGAACCGCTCCATTCTCCGGATACCGAAGAGCGTGCCCTTGCCCTTGCGGCAGGCATAGGAATCGTGGACGAACGTCCGTTCGAGAATGGGTTCGAGCTCGTTCACGATGAAATGGTGAACGACCCGGTCGCGGAAGTCCCCCGCGAAAATCTCGCGCTTCACGGGACGCTCGACGATGAAGGCGATGCTCGGGCCGACCGAATACGTCCGATTTCGGATGTCATCTGCGAGCGCGAGCAGGCGGGACTCGTAATCGACCTCGAAGCCCAGGGCGTTCGCGGTCTTGCGCTTGCGGCGCCGGCAGTCGAAGTAGGCCTGGAAAAGATTTTGGACGAACATGGGGAAAAATGGAAAGTGACGTTCTCGCGATTCGGTGCCTCGGTGGGAAAGCCGGAACGAGTACGTTCGTTCCAGAAATCCCGCGATATAAAAAACTCCCCCGGCGCTTCACGCGGAAACGGCACGGGAGAGTTTCCCAGTTCTTGAGACACCGGATGCTGAACCCGTTCGCGCGGTTATTGTTATACCCAACGGGAATTGGTTTTCGGTATTTTACGATTACAGATTCGGAACAGGTTTTATTTTTCTTCTTCCGGGAGCTTATCGGGAATAAGTGACCGAAGAAAAAATAAAAGATGTCCGAATATGTGGCTGGAAAAACCGGGAAACCGATTCCCGTTGGGTATATTCACGAGGTTTACCTGCGTGGACGACACGTTCAGATGGTAGCCGTTGGAGGAATTCGGGGAGGAAGCCCAGTAGTTCCCGTTCACGCCCTGATTGTTGTACGCGGAAGTCGAGTTGTTGCGGTTCCCGGCGAGGCGGTCGACAGTGGCCGCTTATGGCGCGACGGATCCCAGACGAGGGAAACGCCGTCGGTTCGTACCCCGGAAACTCGGGGCGGGCCACCAACTAGGAACGGCTCGCTCGGTTGCCCGTCGGCAACCGACTCCGGCCGTATCTCGTGGCGTTATGCCGGACCGGCGCTCCTCTGCCAGCCGGTGAGCTGCTTGGAAATACTCTCGATGCGGACGTTCAGGTCCACGAATTTTTCCAGGGGAATCTGCTTCAGGTCGTGGGTCAGCCGAATGAGCAGCCGGATCGTCTCGATACGGATCCTCGCCTCGCGGATGAGCGCGGGCCGCTCCCTCGGGTCGCTGTTCGCCCGGAAAATCCGCATCATGAGCTCGATGATTTCCTGTTTGATGGTCTCGCCGATGGTGTATTTGTATTCCCGGGTGAACGACTTCGTGAAAACGAAGACCGCCGCGAAGAAATCGTAGGTTTCCCGGTACACCGGAAGACGGTCGTAGGTGGTCATGTGAAGATATTTTAGGATTGTTGGTTCGTCGGAATTTTTACGCAAAACGCCAATTTTTTTCAAGAAAATCCGGGAACCTCTCAAAAACGATGAAATCCGAAGTCAAATTTGAGTACCGTAGTGAAGCGTACCTAAGTACGCAGAACGAGGAACGGAAAATTTGACGAGGAGTTCGCGTTTTGGTGAGGTTCCAAAGTGTCAAAGGGTCAAAGGGTCAAAAATGGGATTCCGTGCCGGAAACCGCCTTTTTACGTTCCCTTCCTAGTTCTTGAGACACCGGACGCTGTACCCGTTCGCGCGGTTAGCGTTATTCATGGGGGTCACCCGCGTGGACGACACGGTCAGAGCGTAGCCGTAGATAGAACCCGGGGAGGAAGCCCAGTAGTGCCCGTACACGCCCTGATTGAAGTACACGGAAGCCGAGTAGGTGCGGAGCCCGGCGAGGCTGAGCTTGAGCGTGGATACGACGGCGGTATCGTCCTGCCAGACGCTCGTACAGGATAATCCCGAGATAGAGTACGCTGCATCGCACCATTCCCTGATGGTCGGCACGTGGTAGCCGGAAGTGCACGGTCACTGCATGAGCGCCTGGTTCGGAGCGGTCTGGCCCGTGAACGAGCCCGCGGAAGTCGTGGTGCCGGAGCCTCCCCAGAGGTTGCCGTTCTGCGTGGCGATCCAGTCGTAGGGAGAAGGACCGTTTTGGATGAAGTTCGCGTGTCCGACGGTGCTTGACGTGGTTCCGGCGCTGGCGAGGGTCGCGGTCGGGGTGGCCTGGGGCGCTATATTATCATTACGTCCCCATTGGTAGAGCCCGCCGAGGGAGTTCCGATACGCGATGTCGCAGTCGTTTGAGCCGCCACAGTTCGTCAGGGCCACGCCCGTGTAGGCGTTCGTGGCTCCGGCGTTGCAGGCCGCCCAGACCTGGCCGTTCGCAAGCGTGATGTCGTCGGTGTCGCAACCAGAATATCTCGTGGCAGTGAGGGTCCCACCCCCGCTTCCGCCTCACGTCGTCACTTTTCCGCCGAGCTGGTTGGACACGATGGCGGTGCCGAGGTTCTGTACGGCGGTAGTTCCGGTCGCGGAGAGGAGGCTCGCGACGCTCGTATTGGATACTACGTCGGAGCCGGAGTAGGCGGACTTGAGCGCGGTCATTATGGCGGTGATCTGCCCTGCCCCGTCGTTCGCCGGAAGCCCGCCGGTGCCGGAGAAGACGACCCCGCTGTTGGCGCGGGCGTTGGGATTGTAGGAGGAGGCGTTAACGAGCGGCTTCCCGTTGAAGAGAAGGGTTCCGGAGAGGGCGTTGGCTTCGATGCGGAGGGGACTTATCAGCGCCATGCCGCTGTTCGTGACGATGCTCGGGACGGCGAGGACGTAGGTCGTGCCCCCGGTGACGGTCTTGGCGGCGATTCCCCCGTAGTTGCCGCGGACGTAGGCCGTCGTGGGATTGCCGGCTTCGGCGGAAGCGGTTTGGACGAATCCGTTGACGTTCCGGTATGCGGTCGGGTTCGGGACGTCCCCCTCGTAGTCGGCCTTGAGCTGGTAGGCGGTCCCGAAGGCGAGGGAGGAGTAGACGTATTCGGCATTCCTGAGCGGGTCTGCCGGCTTCTCATTGATTCCCCCGCCCGGTACGGCGCTTTTGAAGTACTGCATGACGAGCGGTCACACGGTTCCCTGGTTCCAGACGGTTCAACCCGAGTAGGTCACGGCGAAGGAAGCATCGGGTACGGGATAGGAGCCCGCGGTGACGACGGCGAGGTCGAGGGATTTGGAGACCTGGGCGAGGTCGGAGACCCGGGCGGAATCCCGGGCCTTGGACGAATAGCCTCAGATGGAGAGGAAGCCGACGGTACCGAGGATGGCAAGTATAGTGATAACTACGACGAGCTCGACGAGGGTGAATCATGGGAGGCTTTTTTTCTCGGGTTTCTTGGTACTTGAAACGTGGGCAATCCCGACGGAATGGGAAGCTGGAGCGGTTGCGGACAAGCCGGGATTCTGTGTGGGTTTCATGGGGGGTTTGGTAAGGGAAATACTTTGGGAAGCCTCGGGCGGGACATTCGGGAAAACGAAAAAACCCCAATCGGGAGCGGGACGGCTACGGATGGGGGCGTTCGGGGGAATGGGGAAAACGGCGGTTTCGGAACGACGGGTTAGATGCTCGATGCTCGATGCTCGATGCTCGATGCTCGATGCTCGATGCTCGATGCTCGATGCTCGATGCTCGATGCTCGATGCTCGATGCTCGATGCTCGATGCTCGATGCTCGATGCTCGATGCT
>CAIVSN010000175.1 GCA_903908595.1 uncultured bacterium | reverse complement strand
GGGCAGGAAGCCAAGCCCTTGGCTTCCTGTTTCTCGTTCCTCGAAACTCCCCGCGTTCTCATCCCGTCTTCCCGGTCAAAAAAATCCCCTTTCGGGGAAGTTCGTTTTTCACTGGCGGTGAGTGAGGGATTCTTCCTCCGCTGCGCTCCGGACGCGCGGGGCAGGAAGCCAAGCCCTTGGCTTCCTGTTTCTCGTTCCTCGAAACTCCCCGCGTTCTCATCCCGTCTTCCCGGTCAAAAAAATCCCCTTTCGGGGAAGTTCGTTTTTCACTGGCGGTGAGTGAGGGATTCGAACCCTCGCGGCATCTTACAACACCCTACAGGTTTAGCAAACCCGCCTCTTCAGCCACTTGAGTAACTCACCGGGCGGGGGCATTGTGGCAAAAAACGCCCATAAGTCAAAGTTTTTTCGGAGTTCGCGGATTATTCGAACCGCAAACGGATGTCCAACATCTCCGGCACGTTTCACGTTCGGACCGGCGGACCCCACGTTCCCCACCCGGAAGACACGTAGAATTCCGTGTTCCCGATTTTCCGTCCACCCCAGCTGATCTCGTACACCAACCGGGTCACCCAGCTGAACGGCCAAAGCTGCCCGTGGTGGGTGTGCCCGGAAAGCTGCAGCGCGACGCGCCCGTCCTTGGCGGTTTCCAAAATCGAGCTCGGCTGGTGATCCAGGAGGACGATCGGCAATCCTTTCGGCATCCTGGACAGCAACTCCGTCAATTCCGCCCTGGGCTTCCCGGTAAAAATATGGGAGCTCACGTCTTCCCGGCCCACGAGCGCGAACGCGTCGCCCAACACCGCGAACGAATCCCGCAGCAATTGCACCCCGTGCTCCCTGAGGTAGGCGTCGGCCCGTTCCACCCCCCCGATATGCTCGTGGTTCCCGTTGACCCCGAAGACTCACAGCGGCGCATGGAGCTTTCGGATCGAAGATCCGATATCCTGGCGGATTACCGGCTCGATATCCTCGTCGATCGTATCCCCTACGAAAAATATCGCGTCCGGTTTCAGCAGATTGACATCTCGGACGAATCTTCCGAAACGCTTCTTTCCTATAATGGTTCCCAAGTGTATGTCGGAAACTGCCACGATATGGAAATCCCCACCCTTGCCGGAACCCTTCGGAAAAGCGTATTCCAGCTTCCGTATGGCGGGACGGTGGGCATTGTACCATCACCCGGCGGACATGAGAAAACTCGCCGAACCGAGGATCAGCCCTATGGCAATCTGGTACCGGGAATGAAAATCGTACCACTGGAATCAGAGCAGGTTCGATACGCGCAGAAAGACGTAGATCGACAAAATTCCCAAGACGAGGTACATCAGCATAGCCAGCCAGAACGATCCGATCCACAAGATGAAGGAGACGAAGCGGTTCTTGTAATACCGTTCGGCAATCCGCGCGACGACAAACGAAGGGGCGACCAAAAAGAATCCGGCGGTATACAGGTAGCCCAAAATAGGACTGCCTTCGAAAGCGGAAATGCCATAGGAATAGACCTGCCAATTCAATACGAAATAAAAAATGACGGCTACCGAATAAAAAATAATGAACTTGTTGACGGATCCGCCCCGAAGCGTAGAAAGGAAAAGGGTGATCTTATTTTTTGACATGCCCCGCATTGTAACGACGAACGGATTTGACACAAATCTACTCGAAAAAATGGTTTCTCGCTCTGCTCGAAACGCCCCGCGTTCTCATCCCATGATCGCGGTCAAAAAAATCCCCTTTCGGGGAAGTTCAATACTACTGGCGGAGGGACAGGGATTCGAACCCTGGGTACCTTACGGCACGGCAGTTTTCAAGACTGCTGCAATCAACCGCTCTGCCATCCCTCCAGAACGCGGAAAACGGGTTTTCCATAAACGGAGCCCGCGTATAGTATAAAAGAGTTGCGACTTGTCAAACGAACTTCTTCAGAAACTTCTTGGCAAAGATGGAATTTTTGACTACACTCCCGGCATGAACGCAAGATTTCACCGAATTCCGAACACGATTTTCATGGGCGCAGTGCTGGCCATGACGCTTTCCTGATGCATAAACGAGGTAAAAGACCCTCCCAGGATGGATTCAAGCGGTTCCGAAAACGTCGTCCAGACCGTCGGGAACATCGGGACCATCGATAGCAACCACGGCCTCTCGGAATTGGACATGGCCAGACGCCGGGTAGCCCTCCGATCGATTATCCGGAAAGGCGATTATTACAGCGCGCGGAACAACGCGACGCTGGCAGTCGAAAACTACGAAAAGGCCTTCGGGCAGATCAAGGAAGATCCAAAAATCGCCCTGAGGCTTGCCAATGCCTATCTGGAACTCAAGAATTTCAAAAAGGCGGCGGACATATTCGTCAAGTTCGACCTGTCCAACTTCGACGAACCTTCAAAGCTCAAGGTCATCGCCTCCATCATGCTCGACGACGGCCGGGAAAACAAAAAGGAACTGGTTCACAGGCTCGGGCTCACTGACGGTACCAAGGCTTACCTCGGACTGGTGGACGATTGCACCAGAACCCCGGCGGATTGCGTACGGCTGATACAGGGAAGCACTTCGAACGATATGCGCATCCAGGCATTGAGGGAAATCATCCAAAACGCCAAGGGGACTTCGGAAGATGAAATCTACCTGCAAACGCTCCTAATCGGGAAACTCTTCGAGCAAAAGTCCTACCTCGCCGCCAAGAAGATCGGAAGCAGTATCCTGCAAATCCGGCCGAACTACAAGGTCGTTCTAAAAATCGCCGGGTACAGCGACTATGAACTCTGAAACTATTCCGAAGCCGCGAAAAACCTGGAACAGTACTACACGCTCGAACCGAAGGACGTCGAAGTGGCCTATATGCTCGGAATCGTCAACTACTTCAAATCGGACTTCTCCACTTCGAATCTGTATTTCAACAGCGCGGTCCTCAACGGGTATACCCCGAAAACGGAATTGGAACGGCGCCTCATCTACAATTACGTGCTCTTGGGCGACACTACCGGAGCTTTCAAGATATTCCGGTTCCTGCTCGACGAGAACGACGTGCTTCCCGAAGATTACCACATCGCGCTCTTCATTTCGGAACAGGCGCAAGAATATTCCAAGGTTTCGATCTGGAGCAAGAAAGGATTGCTCAAATTCCCGGAAGACGCGGTACTGTATGCCTATGCCGGAGTATCGCTGATGCGGAGCCTCGATCTTGACGAAGCGGAAATGTCGCTGAGGCAAGCCTACAAAATCGATCCGAAACAGCCGATAACCACGCTCAATCTCGGAAAACTGTATTTTCAAAGACAGCTATACCCGAAATCGCTCGATTACCTGAACGAAACGATCGCGATAGACCAATGATGATATTTTGCCAGCGAAGCGGAAAAGCTCCTCGGGCAAATTCCCGTACCCGCACCGGTGACTTCCACCGGGACTACGATGGAGCAGCCAATAACGACGGAGCCGGAGGATATCCCAGTTCCTTCGGAACTCCCCGCAGAAATTACGGAAACGGCCACGGGGAGCGATATCGGTACGACGACCCCCGCCCCCGCCGTAGAAATACCGCCACAGGCCCCGCAGGAAATCTTGGCACCGGAAAACCCGTCACCCGGAGCGGACTCGTCGCAACCCAAGCCATAGCCATAATCAACCTATCCATGAACGAAAAAAAGGAACGTCCGGCACGCCCCGATTCCCTTGTCCATATTGGACATCTCAAAGAGTCGGAAAAAAAGAAACTCGAAACGGACATCGTAGGCCGCTTGCGCAGGCTGGGCGCGGAAATGACCCAAAAGGAAATCCACGAACTGATCGCCGTCATAGACACGTCGAAAAACCTCGCTTCCCTCAAGGAAAAACTTACCGGACTCCACCAGGACAAGGACGAAAAAATTCTCGGGGAAATCATCCAGATAGCGGAATCGATACGGAAATGAGCCATGGAAGGCATCAAGGAACTGCGGGTTGACATTCGTGACCTGCTTCGGAACGCTCCGGCAGAACTCAAGAAAGGAACGTTTCTTTCCGAACGCTTCGGGAACATCTGACGGTTCGAGAAATCGGAACTCGGGGACAATATCGTCGTAGACATCGCCGGATTCTGAATCGGCGCGATCGACAGCGTCGTGGTTATCGCGAAAATCCTCGCCCAATTGCTCGTTGATTTGTATCATTTGCCTCAGGATATGAACAATTTCTTGAAAAAAGACGGGAAAACACCAGGGAAATAGGGAAAAACAGGGATTATCCCCCCTATTTTTCCAGGATTCCGATAAAATTATCGGCCGTTTGCGAGACGATATTCTTTTTGATACGTAATCCCGTTTGCGAAAAAAGCGCGTCCAATATTTCCAAATCGAAAGCGTAGTAGTGTCGAGAATGTCCAGCGAACGGAATGTCGAGAACGTTCTCGGAGATCTGGTTTCCGCTGTAGCGGGCCCGATTTTTCTCACTCTTCAGATTCCAATTCAGAAGGACGATCCTTCCATTGGGATTGAGCAAATCACGAGTATGGGACAGTATGCCCCCCTGCTCTTTCTCATCCAGGACGTGGTGCAGGCTCGCAATGAAAAAAATGGTGTCGAACGTTGTCGAAGATATCATACTCAAATCCCGCATGTCACCGTGCATGAACCGTTGGCTAGGAAATTTTTTCATGGCAATCTTCAAAAGCTCCTCGGAAAGGTCGATTCCGAGGTAGTCATCGTAATCTTCGAGGATTCCCGCGAGCCTTCCCGATCCGCACCCGATATCGAGCACATTTCCCAAGGAAAAATCAGAATCGGTTCAAAGGATTGACAGTATCTCTTCAATATCTGGCCAATTCCGATTCCGGGAACGGGCAAAGGCCTCAGCAAAAGCGTCGTACATTAGATTTTGGTTATCTTTAACAGGGATTCCATCCCCTTTTGGAAACGCTTGAGCGTCGGGGATATCCGACAATCATTTTCCTGGTTGCAAGAACTTCCCCGAGTACACAGTGCGATGTCCATATCCTCATCCATCGCGATAAGGACCTCATATAGGCTCGGGCTTTGTTTCGTCAGGCTCACGCCCCCGTTTCTTCATTTCCGGGAAAGGCACACGCCCCGGGCCACCAGTTGCTGCGATACTTTCCGGAGGATCGGATCAGGTATCCCCAACTCCGAGGAAACGTACGACAACGAAGCGATCCCAGGATGATCGACCAAGTATTTGACGAGCCGTATCCCATACTCCGAGCGGGCTGAAAGCTTAAGCATGGGATTTGAAAATTGCATCGAGCGTTTGTGGATCCTTCGTCCAATTCGGCTCTACCCGAACTCGCAAAAACAAATGGACCGGCCGCTCGTACATATCGATCAGGCGCATTCTCGACTCGGTCCCGATCTGCTGAATCAGAGCTCCCGCCTTGCCGATTACGATGCGCTTCTGGGATTCCCGTTCCACGACGATGTACGCGAGAATCCGAACCTGGGATTCCTGAACTTCGACATCTTCGACATGTACGTACAGGGAGTGGGGAATCTCCTCTTTGAGGAGGAGATTCGCGCGTTCTCGGATGATTTCGCCGACCCGGTCATACACCGGGGTATCCGTATAATCTTCCGGATCGAACAGCGGCGGTCATTCGGCGAGGTACTCCCGGATTTTCGAGCAGATATCCGCTACGGGAACCTTGCCCCCTTCCACTTTCAGGGAATTTTTTGGGATTTCTATCAGGTGCCTCAGGTCGGTTTTGGTAAAAATTTCGATAATTGGGGCACCCGAATGCTGGATTTGGGCATCGATGGCCGCATCCTCCGCTCAAACGGACCGGGAAACGTCCCGAACCCTCATTATGACATCGGCCTTCTTGAGAGAAACCTGGGCTTCCTTACGGAGCCGTTGTCACATCGGATCGTCATGGAGCTGGAACCCCGGAGTGTCGATGAACAGGATTTGGCAATCGTCATCGGTGTATATCCCCAGGAGCGAATGCCTGGTCGTGTTCGGGACTTGGCTCACCGGTGCCAGGGACTCGCCTACGCAAGCGTTCAGTATGGTAGATTTTCCGACGTTCGGCCGTCCGACGATGGCCACGTACCCTACTTTCATTTTTTGGAATTTATGGATTGCCGTATTTCTTTGATCTTGTTCGCGAAAGCTTGGCTCGCGAGGGAAGGATTCATCCGTTCGAACATGACCCCGTCCAATACCATGTTCGGCCCGTTCATGCAATTTCACTGGCACAGGCAGTCGTCGACTTCCGCATCGTAGGAAAATTTCTCGCGGTCGGATTTCAACCGTTTCTCCAGATAGGCCGCTCAGCTCCCGGAACAGCTCTTTCCCTTACAAATTTGTACTCTCATGCGGGATTCATTTCCAAATACCGTGTTCGCTGCAGGAAGCCAATACCTCGAATTCCTCGTCCGTATCGATGGAAAACACCGCCTCCACGTCGTCATTTTCGCCAAAATAGACACGGTCGATCGATTCTCCGTTTCCGTCCCGGACCTCTATCCATTCGATCATGTGTTCGCGTTCCTGGGGGTGTTCCGAATCGTCCTGCCCCACCGTGACCCGTACCACGTCGTCTTCGACCGTATACCGGGGAACGTGGCACGATTCGATTTCCGTGAGGTCCGAAGGATCTTCGACTTCGACGATCGATTCCTCGACCTCGATAAAAATATCCTTGGATCACCCGCACTGCGGACAGGCGAACAGGCTGTCGTCCGCGGTTCAGAACGGGGTTCCGGCAGGGATTCCGGATTCGGGAAAGCCCAAACGGGAATCATAGAGATAATGGCAGATGGTGCAGATAGCTTTTGACATATATCCACATACTTGTGAAAAATTGAAAAATTGCAAGATTATATACCCAATAGGAATCGGTTTTCGGTATTTTACGGTTACGGGTTCGGGACAGGTTTTATTTTTCTTCTTTCGGGAGCTTAGTCTCCATGCAAAAATAAAAGATATCCAAATATGTGATTAGAAAAACCGGGAAACCGGATTTGGTTAGGCATAACCCTCTTTGACTTTTTGTAAAAATCTATATTCTGTTGGAAGAAAGCGAAACGAAATAGATACCGTCCGGTATAAATCTTCCTACTCATACAACCATGTTAGTCAATATACTAAGCCTCCTCGTCGGGCTGTCAATCGGTGCGGGCGTTTTACATTTTTTCCATCTCAAGTGAGTTCAGAAAATCACGCTCAGAGCCGAGGAGCAGGCAAAAAAAATCTCGGATTTCGCGCTGGCCCAATCGAAAGAACAGCAGAATGTCTTCCGTAATCAGCTCAATTCCGACCGGGAAAAAGTCCATGCGGAACGCTCCGAACTGCGCGAAAAGGAACAGCGATCTTTGGAATTGGAACAGAAGCTCCTGCTCCGGGAAGAAAAAATCGATAGCAAATACGATGACGTGGAGCGTAAAATCGAGACGCTCCGGGAACGGGAAGAGCTCCTGCAAAAAGACCGCATGGAGCAGGACCGTATCCGCCAAGAACTCCAGGCGGAACTCTCGAAAGTAGCCAAGCTCAATATCGAGGAAGCGAAAGACCTCCTCCTGAAACGGACGGAGGAGCGCTACGAAGAGGACATTCTCAAGGTTATCGAGAAGAAGAAAAAGGATCTCCGGATCCGCGAAGGGGAACTCTCCCGGGAAATCCTCATCAAATCCATCCAGCAATACGCCGGCGACGTTACCGGGGAAACTACCCAGACCCTCATCCACCTCGAATCCGACGATCTCAAGGGGAAACTGATCGGGAAAGAGGGACGCAATATCATCGCGTTCGAGCGGGCAACGGGCGTATCCCTGATTATCGACGACACGCCGGATACCGTGTTCATTTCGAGCTTCGACCTCTTCCGACGCTATATCGCGAAGAAATCCCTGGAAGCCCTCATTATCGACAAGCGCATCCAGCCGGCACGCATCGAGGAAATCGTCGAGGAAAACCTCAAGGAAGCGGAAAAGCTTATCTACGACCTCGGACAGAAAACCCTCGTGGAAATGGGAATCGCGGGAATTCCCGACGAAATCATCCCCCTTATCGGAAAATTCCGGTTCCGGACGAGTTACGGGCAGAATATCCTGATGCATTCCAAGGAAGTCGCCTATATCGCGCAGTCCATCGCCCGACTCATCGGTGCCGATCCCGTCCTGGCATTCAAGGGAGGGCTGCTCCACGACCTCGGCAAATCCCTCGACCACGATATCGAAGGCACCCATCCGGAAATCTGAGGCAGGATTGCGCGGAAATACGGACTCGACGAACGGATTGTCAATATCATCGAAGCCCATCACGACGGGGTTCCCCAAATATGCATCGAGACGAAGATCGTCCAGATTGCCGACGCCATCAGCGCGGTACGTCCCGGGGCACGGCGGATGAATGCCGACGAATACATCAAACGCATCCAGGAAATGGAAAATATCGCCATGAGTTTCAGCGGCGTATCGAAGGCTTATGCGCTATCCGCGGGAAGGGAAGTCCGGGTGTTCGTCGACGCGGATACCATCTCCGACCTGGAAGCCGAGAAATTGGCCCAGGAAATCGCCGGTTCCATAGAAGCGAACCTCAGTTATCCCGGAGAAGTCAAGATCAACCTCATTCGGGAGAAAAGGATTGTTGAATACGCACGGTAATTTCATTGGCCCAACATGTATCCTTTCTTCTTTTTCCCGTTTACCGAATTCAAAATCTATACGTTTTGACTCTGACTTTCCCTGTCGTTCATCGCGTTCATCTACATGTTGAACAAGATGTGCAAGAAAACGAAGGTGAACCAGAATTTTTTTGCGGGAAACGCTCTCCTGTTCGTGGCATCGACGTTCTTTTTTTCCCGGCTGTTCTTCGTGATTGCCGAATGGCGGGACTACAAATACCTCATCGAGGAGCGGTTCCTCAATTTTTTCCTGATGACGGAATACAACATGTCCTTCATCGGAGGGGTCGTGGGATTCCTGCTCGTCCTTATTTATAAGCTCTACCGGTACCAGCAGACCCACGAAAAATATTTGGACGTGGTCGTGGTATCGTTTTTCTTCGCCGCCATTATCGGATACATGGCCGCGTTGCTCGGCGGACAGATATACGGCAAGCCGACGAGCTTGCCCATCGGCATCGTGTACCAGGGGGAAGACATGAATATCCCCTACACGTCGGCCGTCATCCCCCTCGCGTTTTTTTATTCGCTCCTTTCGTTTCTCACCTTTTCGATCCTCTACATCCTCAAGGAAATGTACAAAATTCCGGGGTTCGTCGGATACGTGGGAATCGGGCTTTTTTCTTCCTTCCTGCTCGTCGGGGAATTCTTCTCGGGAACCGAAGATATTTCCCACTCCCTCATAGGGATTAACATTACGCAGGTCGGAGCGATTATCGGCATCTTCATTTCCGGGATATGGATATTCGGTCAAATCCGGAAAATTCGTTAAAAATATACTTTCCCGGCATTTGAAACGGGAAATATTTTTTGTTTTTCTCGTTCGTTTTCCTTTTTTCCTGCACCATTCTGAGCCTGCGATTGGATAATATCTGGATTTGGAGCGCGGGAATATCGGCAATTTTACTGGCATCGGGAACTTGGACCAAAAATGCCGGGGTCTTCCTGGCCGCGATTATCCCACTGGCTGCCGGCTTCCTCGTGCAATCGAATCTGGATTCCGTATCCGAACGGCAATCGTCAACGGCCGCCATCGTTCGGGAACACCGGACGCTTTCCGGCACCGTCGTGGATATCGGAAACGTGAAGAAATGACAGCAACGGGCCACCCTGGAACTCTCAAACGGCCAAAGGGCCTACGCGTATGTCCCGGCACAGCACAGCCTGCTCCCGAGCCGGGAACTGACTTTTGAAAACGCGTCCTTCAAAACCGGCAGCCTCTTCCAGTCTTCCCGGTGAATCATGGGAGAAATCGCCTTTTCCGGCTTCGAACTCGGGGAAATCCAAAAAGGATACCCGCTCATCGGCCTGAAAAATTCCGTCATAGAACGCATCCGCTCGATGTTTCCGCCTCCGCAATCGGCCCTGTTGAACGGCATCCTCATGGGAGACGACAGCCTGATGGACGAGGATTTCAGCACCCTCTACCGCAAAATAGGCCTGAGCCACATCACGGTGGTAAGCGGATCGAACATCGCGGCAATCCTGGCCGTCTTCTGTATCCTGTTCCAAAAATTCTCCACTTCCCTGCGGGTCATCGTCTGCCTCGTGTGAATCATGGGCTATACGGCACTGGTCGGTACCGATCCCCCCGTATTGCGGGCCCTGGTCATGGGAAGCATCTCCATGGTCGCGCTGGCGTATGGGGAACGCGCCGATTCGCTTCGGATACTCGCGTTCACAGCCGTTATCCTGGTGGGGTTTTCCCCGCTGAGCCTCGTATACGATGCCGGTTTCCAGCTTTCCTTCCTCGCGACCCTGGGAATACTCGTAAGCGTCCGTCTTCTAAAAAAGAGAAGCGTTCCCGAACAGGCGGTAGGAGTCAGCATATTCGCGGGAATATGGACGCTCCCCATCAGCATCGGTTCGTTCTGAGCCTTCCATCTCTGGTCGGTTCCCGCGAATATCCTCGTGGGGCCTGCCGTCGAACTCTCCATGTTCGGATGAGCCTTGGCCATCCTTTTGGACCGCATTTATCCCCCCTTGGGCTACGCGGTAGGATATTTCCCGTATATTACGCTTTGGTGGATACAAAAAACGGCGGAGGTCCTTTCGGAACTCCCGCTGCTAATCCAATTCGACCCCGGAATCCAAAGCCTGTTCGCGTTCCTGATGTTCGGACTTACCACTTGACTCTCCCTCCGGTATCTATATCTTCCAAATCCGTCTGGCGGATTTTTCGCTCCATCTGTTCCAGGATGAACTTCGCATACGCCTGCAAAGCCGCTGTCGGCTCAATCCGCAAAGAGACGAAAAACAAGGAAAGGAACTGTTGCAGGGAACGTATGATAATATCCCGGTCGGTACCGTGCAACTGATTCAAAAACCTCCGGGTCATGAGGCTCGAAACCTCCTGGGTAATGATTACGAATACCATTTCCAACCAAAGGTTTATGTAGTTTTTTTCATCCGTCGTAAGCGCTTCCGCATCGAATACGATCGGTTCCTGACGCGCTGTCACCTTCGGGAACGTATTCGCGTAGCCGAATTCCCCGAGTACGATTTCCAGTGCCTGCGGGTGGATGATAATGCAGAAACTGATAATGACGTTCGCCGGCACCCCGTGTTCGAGCAGCTCCAGAACGTTAGGCAAGGCCGCGTTCTGGTCGTCATGTTCGACGATGTACGAAATGATTTTGGCCAGCAGCGTCGAATGCTTTTTGCTTTTTCCCTCGTCCTTTTGGGATCTCTTGATGCCGGCGAGGGTCTTGGAAGCCTTCTCTCGCTGCTTCTCGCTCTGCTCGCGCACCGCCTCCTTGCCTCACTCGGCCGCGTTCGTGCCCGTGTCAAGCGATGCGTCAATAGAGTCGAAGTTGTCCAAAGTGTCCATTATTTAGTACGGTAAATCGGAAAATCCTCACAAATCGCTTCGACCCTCGATTTCAGTTCGTCTTTCCTTTCGGGAAACCGAATGGCCGAATCGATAATGTCCGCGAGTTCGGCCATCTCGCTCTCTTTCATCCCCCTCGTGGTGAGCGCGGGCGTACCGATGCGGATTCCGGAAGGATCCATAGGCTTGCGCCCGTCGAACGGAATCATGTTTTTGTTCACGGAAATCCCCACCGACTCCAACGCTTCCTCGGCGAATTTTCCACCTACCCCGTAACTCGATGCCACGTCGATGCAAAAGAGATGGTTGTCCGTGCCTCCCGAAACGATCCTGACTCATTTTTCCATAAGGAGGGCCGCCAAAGCCTGGGCATTCGCAATAACCTGCGCGGCATAGATCCGGAATTCCGGCGTCGAAGCTTCCGCGAACGCGATGGCCTTGGCCGCGATCGTATGTTCGTGCGGTCCGCCCTGGCATCCGGGGAACACGGCACGGGAAATCTGCTTCTCGAACTGGGCCTTGGCGAGGATGATGGCCCCCCTCGGTCATCGAAGGGTCTTGTGCGTCGTCGTGGTTACCACGTCGCAGTACGGGACGGGATTCTCAAGAACGCCCCCGGCGACCAGTCAGGCGATATGCGCCATGTCCGCCATAAGGAATGCCCCGACCTCGTCGGCGATTTCCCGGAAACGCTTCCAGTCCAAAGAACGGGAATATGCCGAAAAACCCGTGATAATCATTTTTGGACGGGTTCTCAAGGCGATTTCCCGCACTTCGTCCATGTCGATGCGTTCCGTTTGGGGATCCACTCCGTAGAATTCGAATTTGTACAGGCGTCCCGACTCGTTGAGGGGGTGCCCGTGGGTCAGATGTCCCCCATGGTCGAGCCGGAGCCCGAGCACGGTGTCTCCGGGTTGGAGGAACGCGCTGTAGACGGCCAGGTTCGCCGGAGAGCCCGAAAGCGGCTGCACGTTGGCATATTCGGCTCAGAACAGGCTCTTCGCGAGGTCGATGGCGATGTTTTCGATCTGGTCGATATATATCTGCCCGGCATAGTAGCGCTTGCCCGGATACCCCTCCGAATACTTGTTCGTCAAAACCGAACCGTTGGCCCGAAGCACGTCGGGGGATACGTAATTCTCCGAAGCGATGAGTTCCAATTCGCACTCCTGTCGCTGTTTTTCCGCGTCTATGAGGGAAAAAATCTGTTCTGAAACGGTCATGTTATTTTTTAAAGGATGAAATGGATGCGCCTCCGATAATCTTCTTCAGGGCCTTCGTGCCTTCGTCCAAAACCCGGTCGTACTGCTTTTCGAAATCGGCATCCTCGACTTTGGACTCGACATCCGGCTGGATTCCGATGCCGTCTATCCCGCGGTTCTTCGGGGTATACCACCGGGCCACCGTGATTTTCAATTCGCCGTCGTTTCGCAGCGGATACGTAATCTGTACCGAACCTTTCCCATACGACTTGGCCCCCACGACGATGCCCCGCTCGTAGTCCTGGATGGCGCCCGCGAATATCTCGGAAGCGGAAGCTGAATTCTCGTTGATCAACACGACCATCGGCATGCTTACGATACCGGGTCCCTCGGAGAAATACTTGTGTTCCAAATCCTGTTCGTTCGACCGGGTTTCCACGAGCAATTTGCCTTCCGGTATGAAATTCTGGAGCAGGGAAGTCGAGCTGTCGAGCAATCCTCCCGGATTGTCCCGGAGATCGACGATCAGCCCCTTCATTCCGGATCCGGTCAGGTTCATGTACTCCGTAAGGAACTCGTTGGGAGTGGTCTCTCAGAAAATGCCTATGGTGATGACCCCGATCTTGTCTTCCGTGAGTTTCGATATCACCGAAGGCACTTTTACGCTCCTGCGGGTTACCTTTTTGGTGTAGGCCTTCCAGTTTTCGGACGGACGGGAAACCTGCAATTCGACTTCCGTTCCGGCCGGACCCCGGATTTTGCGGACCGCGAGTTCCAGATCGAGACCGACGACGGATTCCTTGTTTACCATGGTAATGATATCCCCGTCTTTGAGCTGCGCTTCGCGGGCCGGAGAATTCTCGAACGTGGTCCTGACGAGGACCCCTGACTGCGTTTTGCCGACGTAGGCGCCGATGCCTTCGAAATTTCCCCGGATCGTCTGGTTGAATTCCTGGGTTTCCTCGGGATCGAAATAGAGCGAATGCTTGTCCTTGAGGGATTCCATCATCCCCTTGACCATGCCTTCCACGAGGGTTTCCTTTTGCAGGGTCGAAAATCCGTAGTAGTTGTTCTTGATGGCCTGGTACGCTTCGCCGATGGTTTCGGTCGGAAGGTCATCCAGGCCCTTCGGCTCGGATTTCACGAAAGGAATAATCCCCCCGTTCAACACCTGGTTGATCTTGTTTTCCCTCGGATAGGCCATCGACAGGAGGAATCCTAGGCAAAACATGAGTATTCCCGTGAAAAAATATTTCAGGAATGGGTTTTTTACAAAAAAATCGTTCAAAGGCGAAAATTAGAAGTTAAAAAAATTGTATTCCTTTTCCACAAATTTCCTAACTGTTTTACGAGTTTGTCGATGTTTTCCCACGGGGAATACTCCTGTTGAAAAACATGTGAAAAAGTTCGGGCTAAGACTATCCACAAAGGATTAAAGGGGGGATAACGCCATGGCGATTGTCAAAAAGATGCCGGTATTTTTCCCATGTTTGTCTATTTTCGAATTCTTTTACAGGCAATCTTACATATACTATTATACTAAAAGTATAGATATTTAAATATATATGTCATTCGGAACCCTGTTGCGAAAATACCTGAGGTGAAGCGATCGGAAGATTCTCCTGGAAAGCGTCATTCTTTGACTCTCCATAGATCGAACCCAGAAAAACCTGTTTCTCGAATCGTTGGAACTGCTCGACGAGTCCGGTTTGGAGAGCCTATACCTCAAAATAACGAAATTCGTCGACGTCACGGAAGATGAAAACTCCATCAGGAAAGGCTTGCTTGCCAAGAAAAAATATACCGAAATCGAAGAACTTGAGAATTCCGAAAAGAAAAAAGCTCAAAATTCTTTCAATATTTTGTTAGATAGTATATAATCAAGCGTATGAGCTTCGAAAAATCGAATTTGCCCCCGTTGGACATGAAAACAGCCTCCAAAGCCGCCTTTGATTTTTCAAGCCGGCTCGACCGGGAAAATACGAAGAAGTTCGCCGAATTATTTTCAAAAGCTTTAAACGTACCGCTTTCGAACAAAGCATAATCCAGAACCTCAGACCGTATGCCATTTTTCCGGGTAGTCGCAGCGAAAAACAATCAAAAGGTCGAACTTACCGCGAAGTTCGATACCGAAATGATTGCCAGGGAATCCCTTCATAAAGACGGGTATTCCATTATCGACATCCATGAGGTCGCGGCTCCGGTCGAGTCCGACGGGGGGTTTTTCTATTTCGAAATCGTTCACCAGGGAAAGAAAAAAAGCGGTAAAATCCAATCCACTGATATTTTCAAAGCGTACAAGAAGCTCGTGGACGAACTGGGATACCAGCTCATCAGCATCGCTTCCAGCCCCGACGCTTCCGACGAAGAGAAGGCTTATACCACGGCAAAAGCCCGGGAGTCCTATGACGAATTCAAGCGTCGCGCCGGTCCCGAGGCCCCCGTGAAACCCGAAGAGAAAAAGCCGGTTCCCGATTCGGAAAACACGGATCAGGAATGAGTTCTGGCCAGGGAAGTGAAAAAATACCAAATCATCATTTCCGCGGTCTATTCCAAACTCGAGCTTTTTATCAATACCTACGGCGACCAGCTGAGCGAGGACCGGATTTTCAAAATCAAGGAGCTCCTCCCGGCGCTTCGGCTCATGCGGCAATGATCGAATATCGACCGGCTCCGCATCATCGGAGAGGCGGCATTGGTAAAAATTTGAGAACTGGAATTGGAACTCCTCGCGAAAGACAAGCATCTGGAAAGGACGAAATTCCTCAAGGAAACGAACGGGCTCCTCAAGGAATTGGGTTCGAGCAAGAGGATAGGGAATGATTTGGATACGGCCAAGAAGAAAATCTACGAACTTTTGAAAGATTTCCGCGGATCCGACCAAGACGATAAGAAGCCCGAAAAGAAAACCGATACCACCGGGTTCGTATATTTCAAAAATCTCCGTGAACTCTCCCTGTACCAGGCGAGATTGAAGGTTTTGAAGAAAGAGATTTTTCGTGCGTTTTTCAGCAATCGCGAAATGAAGAACCGTCTCCTGCTGAAAAAGAAGTTGCTGGAACAGAATATCCAAATTATCGAGTCCCGCATTTCGAAGAAAAAAATTTCCTATACGAAAATCGCGAAATGAATCGCGTACTACGAAGACGTGGTCGTGTTTCTCGTGAAATCCATCAATGACAGCATCCTCTATTCCATCGGGTTTACCATACTGTTTTTCAGCGCGTATTCGTTTTTCGGAGAACCCCTTGCCGCCAAGCTTCTCGGCATCGTGTTCCTTTGAAGCATCCTCGGTTGCTTCGTGGTAATTTTCAGCGGTATCCGGAGTTTTTTGGGAATCGGATTCGGTTTCGCGATTTTTTTTCTTGTATCTTTCGCACTTCAGATTAATTTCTAAGGGTGTTCGTACTGTTCTTCTTCGTTCATATTTTCTTCGCTTTCCTTTTTTATTTGCTGGACGCCAAAATAGAAGCGATTTTTTTCGTGGTTTTGGGGATAATTTCCGTGCTTCTCTTTTCGCCCTACAAGATATTCTGAAAAAAGGAATCGCATTCCGAAACCTCCATCAAGGATTCCGTGGGAGAGGTCAAATCGAAGGTGAGCCATACCGTCATATCGTTTTTTTCCAGACAGGCGCTGCTCGCTTCGATCGTTTCGACCGATATCGCGCTCATCGGTATCGTCTATAGCGGAAAGAACGTTTTCGGATTCTGAATCACGATGCCGAATTTTCTTTCGGTCTTCGTGATAGCGGTATGCATATGCGGCATAATCGGGGTTTTTTTTGAATACTTTCAGAATGCGACCTTTCAGAGGATTATCGAACTCCAGGTGCCGATTTTGGGATTCCTGCTCGTGGCGGCGTATTTTTTCCAAGACGGCACCCCCGACTTCCTCTATTGTTCGGCATTTTTCGGCTTGGTCGTTTTCCTGGCCAGCATGCTGTATTCCCAAAGCGGCTCCGCGTCGCGAAAGATCGCCTATTCCTTGGTTTTCTGGATTCTGTTGTTTGTTTCCGTTATTTTTTGGATCATGCATTTCCGAGGATCCGTTACCTGGGAGATTTCCGGAATATTTCTTTTCCTGTACTCCGTTGGATTTTTCGAAGCCGTTTCCTTGCCGCAATTCAAGCTTTTCCGAGAGCCAATCCGTGCCATTTCCCTGCTCTGATTGTACGTTTCCACCGCTTCCTTTTGAGTTTTTCTGTTTATGGGAGGATCGTACTGGTACGTTTTTTTCCTCTTGCTCTCGCTGGCTTTCAACGTGTACGTGCATGCCAGGTTCGAGAATTACCCGAGTTTGGTTTTCTCCACGATTATCCCGGTACCCCTGTATTATTTTTTCTTTTGAATTTCCGATAATTTCTGGGGTTTTCTGGTATCATCCCTCCTGTTGACGCTCGGGCTCACGTTTTTCTGACGGGTGGTCCGGACGTCCTACCGCTGGGACGAATATGTTTTTCAATCGGTTTCGATGTGCGTTTTGGTCGGAAATGTCATATACTACGGCTGGAGGGTCGGAATTGCCGGCATATTCGAATATTCCGTGCTGCTGCTGCTCTTTTCTTTCGTCACCTTCATAAGTTATCTCCAAATCCGCAAATAATATGAAAACCTCCTTTACCCTACGGGATTTCCCCATTTCCACTTCCGATACGTTCGACCAAAAGCAGGCGCTTCTGGTAATCCGCGACGTTTCCGAAATCCCCGAGCCGTTCCAAAACCCTTTCTTGGAAGCCGCACTGAAGGCTTCGAAGCTTTCCGACGGCAAGTTCTTGACCGTGGAAGGACAGTACCAGGGGATGGAAAAATTGGGAATTCTCCGGATTGACCCAAACAAACCCCTGTCCCACCAGGTAGCCGAAGCGACCCGGTCTTTTGAGGGTTCGATGGGAATTTACGTCGGGAATTCTCTCGATTGCAACGCGGCGATATTCGGTTTCGCCCTCGGAGCGTACCGGTTTTCCAATTACCTTACGAAAGAAAAGGAACCGTTGTCCTACGAGCTCGTCCAAAGCCCGCACCTGGTTTCCCACGAATTGCTCACGAGGATCCAGTCCATCTACTTGGCGAGGGATTTGGTCAATATGCCATCGAATGAGAAAAATCCGCAAAAACTTACCCTCTTGGTACGGAATCTCCCCTGGAAAAGCACGGTCGTCCGGGCTATGGACGCGGATGAGCTCAGGGAAAAGGGCTTCGGCATGCTGCTCGCGGTGTCGAGCGGTTCGGCCGTTCCGGCATCGGTACTCGTTTTCGAGAGGAATATCGCTCCCATGGCTTCTCCGGACTCCGGAGCCGTTGACAAGCAGTCCCCAGGATCCTCGTCGCAGGATCCTTTGCCGAAGCCATTTCCCGATTACGGCATCATCGGCAAAGGCGTCACGTTCGATGCGGGAGGATTGCAAATCAAGCCGGATAAAGCGATGGCGGATATGAAAATGGATATGGCCGGGGCTGCCGCGACGATAGCTGCATTTTGGTACCTGGATCAGTGCGACGTGGCCAAATCGGTCGTAGGGGCGGTGGGATTGGTGGAAAACCTGCTTGGTGGAAGCGCGTTCAAACCCCTGGACATCGTTCGGGCACACAATGGGCTCACCGTCGAGATCCACCACACCGACGCCGAAGGACGGCTGGTACTCGGGGATTTGGCTTCCTACGTTTCGCAAACCTACCTTCCGAGCAAATGACTGGTAAGCATCGCCACGCTTACTGGAGCCTGCATGCACGCGCTGGGATACGACTACGCCGGCCTCATGTCGGAAGACGATGCGCTGGCCCGGGATATCCAGGCGGCTGCGGACCGTACCTGCGAGTCCGTCTGGCGGCTTCCGTTGGACGAGCGTATGACCGAGGGGACCCATGCGAAAATCGCCGACCGGAAAAACCTCACTTCCGAAATGATGGCCGGAGCGAGCATGGGGGCGGCGTTCGTTTCCCAGTTCGTGTGCGAACCGGTCAAATACGCCCATTTGGATATCGCTGGACCCGCCTATCGGACGAAGCCACGGGGGATTTTCCCTTCGGAGGCCACGGGGTTCGGAACGGAAATCCTTTTGGAATATGTCCTCTTATAGCGATGGTTGGAAGCCGGTTTTCCTGCTGATCGTTCGGGAAATTATCTGATACGTCCCGAAAGCGTCCGAGGCGTTGCCGGAACTGCCGGGTTCCCCCGCGGATCTTACCGAGTTTTACCGCTCTTCCGGAATGCCCGACGAAGTGGTTTCCGTCCGGGTACTGTTCGAATACCAGAGGATAGCTACCGTATTGAAAGATTGGAAATACGGTCGGGACGCCGAAAGCGAACGGCGGATCTCGGAAGCGTACGCGAATGCCGTGGAGGGGCTTCCGGATTTTCCGGAAGGCGCTTCCGTCATGTACGTCCCGATTGGGATCGACCGCAGGTACGCACGGGGATTCAACCAGTCCGAGCGCCTCGCGAAAATCGTCGGGAAGACCCACCGTTCTCCCGTATTCCGCTGGGTATTCCGTTTTTGGAGCGGGGATCACCAGTCCAATCTCTCCAAGACGGAGCGGCTTTCCCGGAATTTCGAATTTTGGATGCCCCCGTTCGTCGGAATGCCGGAACGCGTCATACTCGTGGACGACGTGATTTCCACCGGCGCGACGCTTCGGGCCTACTCGGAATTCCTCATTCGCAAGGGCTGTAAAAATATTTCCATTCTTGCCCTGGCCAGATCTTCCCAATAACCACTGGGAACCCCGGAGAAACGCGAACTCCTTGTCAAATTTTCCGTTCCTCGTTCAACGTACGTCCGTACGTTTCACTACGGTACTCAAATTTGACTTCGGATTTCATCGTTTCTCCGGGGTTCCCGGGAATGGGTTGGGGAATGGGTTGGAGAACGGGTTGAGGAACGGGCCGGGGGACCCCGTCCGGTTTTTTTTACCGGTTTTTTTCGCTTTTGGGGAAATTTGGCTATACTGGCCGGCTATGTCAGACCAAATATCGATTCGCGGAGCGAAAACCCACAATCTCAAGAACATCGACATCGATATCCCCAAAAATTCCCTCGTCGTGATAACGGGGGTTTCGGGGTCGGGGAAGTCTTCCCTCGCGTTCGATACCATCTACGCCGAAGGGCAGCGGCGCTATCTGGAGAGCCTCTCCACGTACGCAAGGATGATCATCAGTTCGATCAACGACGATACCAAGGTCCGGGAAATCCGAGGGCTTTCGCCAACGATCGCCATCCATCAGAAAACCGTTTCCACGAACCCGCGTTCGACCGTCGGGACCATTACCGAGATCTACGATTACCTGAGGCTGCTCTATACGACGATCGGGATCCAGAAATGTCCGAACCATCCCGAAATCGAACTCCGGAAGAACACCATTTCCGATATCGTCTCGTACGTCCAAAGCTTTTCCGAAGGCGAAAAATTCCACATTCTCGCCCCATTGACCCACAGCGCGCCGAACCCGACCCTGGAATTGCTCGGCAAAGCCGTTTTGGACCGCGGGTTCGTGCGGTATCAGGTCGGGGAACTCGTGTTTTCAGTCGGTGATACGCCGCCGGAAAAATTCCTGACGGACGACGACGTGGCGGATATCGTCATCGACCGGCTTTCGAGGAAGGACGATCCCGAATTCCTGACCCGGCTCAAGGATTCGCTCCAGGCGGCCTACCAGGCCGGAGAAGGCCGGCTCACCATGTATCGGTTTTCCGACAAATCCCGCAAGGTGTTTCACGAAAGCGCCGCATGCCCGATTTGCGAATACGAGCTCAAGGACCTCACGATATCGAATTTTTCTTTCAATTCCCATTTCGGCGCTTGCGAATCCTGCCATGGGCTCGGCACGGAAGTGACGTTTCTCGAAGACCGGATCGTCAACTTCGACCTGACGCTCGGCGAGGGCGCGATTCAGCCGTGGGCGAACCATCCGTATTATTCCAAGATCATCGAGGAAATGGCCAAGCGTCACAAAATCCCGATGAATGTCCCGTACGGCGAGCTCAAAAACGACCAGAAGCACAAAATCCTCTACGGGACTCCCGGAGAACACTACGAAATCGTCCCGGACTCCAAATTCGGCGACGGTTCGAAGACCTATCGAACCAAGTACGAAGGCGTATTGCCGACGCTCAGCCGCAGGTTCCGCGAAACGGATCCCAGCGATCCGTTCGTCAAGAAGATTTCGCAGTTCGTCACGGAAATCGACTGTCCCGTTTGCGACGGGTACCGTCTTAAACGCGAGTTTCTGTCGATATTCGTCGGAGGCCTCCATATTTGACAGGTGAACGGTTTTTCCGTCGGCGATGCCATCGAATTTTTCAACGTTCTTCCCATTTCGCCAATGCAGTCCAAGATCGTCGAGCCGATTTTAAAAAATATCCGGGAGCGCTTGGAATTCCTCAGAGGGGTCGGACTGGAATACATGTCCCTGTCGCGGCGGGCCCAGACCCTTTCCGGCGGCGAATCCCAGCGCATCCGGCTCGCCACCCAGATCGGAACCCGGCTGGAAGGCATTATCTACGTGTTGGACGAACCGTCCATCGGGCTCCATCAGCGGGATAACGACATGCTGATCCAGAATATCAAGCGGTTGGTCGAAATCGGAAATACCGTACTGGTGGTCGAGCACGACGAGGATATTATGGCGGCATCCGACCACATCGTCGACATCGGTCCCAGGGCGGGCGTACATGGCGGGGAAATCATTTTTCAGGGGACGTATGCCCAAATCTGCCAGGACGGGCGTTCTGAAACGGGAGCGTACCTTTCTGGGAGAAAGCAGGTGTACGTCGAGAAGGCGAAACGCGAACCCGAGGGGTTCATCGAAATCACCTGAGCCGTCGAAAACAACCTCAAGAACATCGACGTCAAGATTCCATTGGGCATGATGACCGTCGTGACCGGGGTTTCCGGTTCCGGGAAATCGTCGCTCATTATGGACATTCTCGCCAACTCGGTCATCCGTTTTTTCGGGTTCAATTCCGATGAGCCGGGCAAGCACAAGAAAATTACCGGACTCGATCTCATCGACAAGTCCATCATTATCGACCAGTCCCCCATCGGAAAGACCCCGCATTCCAACATCGCCACGTATACGGGCCTGTTTACCTATGTCCGGGAAGTCTTCGCGAGTTCGCTCGAAGCCCAGAAGCGGGGATTCGGCCCGGGCCGCTTCAGTTTCAATACCCGGGGCGGCCGCTGCGAGATCTGCGAAGGTTCCGGCGTCAAAAAGATCGAGATGCACTTCCTCCCCGACGTGTTCGTGGAATGCGAATCCTGCCACGGGAGCCGGTACAACCAGGAAACCCTGGAAGTCCGGTTCAAGGGGAGGTCCATCGCGGACGTGCTCGCCATGACCTGCGAAGACGCATTGGATTTCTTCGCGGTTTTCCCGCGCATTTCCCGCGTGCTCCAGGTGTTGGTCGACGTCGGGCTCGGGTACATCCGCCTGTGACAGTCCGCCCCGACGCTTTCCGGCGGGGAAGCCCAGCGCATCAAGCTCGCCTTCGACCTCTCGAAGCGGTCGACGTCGAAAACCCTGTACATCCTGGACGAGCCGACCACGGGACTCCATTTCTCCGACGTCCAGAAGCTGCTCGAGATCCTCGAACGCTTGGTGGAAAAGGGCAACACGATCGTCGTCATCGAACACAACCTCGACATTATCGCCAATTCCGACTACATCGTGGACATCGGTCCGGAGTGAGGCTACAAGGGAGGCAACCTGATGTTCTGCGGTCCGCTCCACCAAATTCTGGGAGTCAAGGATTCCCACACCGCTTCCGCATTGAACCGGTATTTCATAACTCATACCATCCATGGGATTGGAAAGAAATAAGGACATTTCGCGCTATTCCGCTTTCAAGACTCCCGCTTCGGCGGAGTATTTCTTCGATTTTACCGATCGGTCCCAAATACCCGAACTCGTTGAGCTTATCGGGAGGGTGCGACAGGAGGGTTTCCCCATCGTGTATATCGCCGGCGGTACGAATTGTCTGTTCGCGTTCGATCGTTTCCCCGGGGCCATGGTTCACATATGACTTAAAGATTTCCATTTTTCCATGAACGGTGCCGCGCTCGTTCTCGACGCGGAATCCGGCGCACCGATGGGACCAATCGTTTCCGAGAGCGTCAAGGTGCATGGCATGCCCACGCTTACCCCATGGGTCTGACTCCCCGGCACCATCGGCGGCGCGGTCGTCGGGAATGCCGGATGTTTCTGACTCGAAACCAGCCAGGTTGTCAAACGTGTCGAAGTTCTCGATACCGTCACCGGAGCCGTGAGTTTTTTCTCAAATGAAGAAATGGGATACGCGTACCGGACTTCCCATCTTAAATGACACGATCGACACATCGTGTTGTCGGCGGAATTCGACTTGAGTTACACGCAGGCCGAGAATCCGTTCGCCAGGCTGAGCATTTCCGAAATGCAAGCCATCCGCCGGACTAAGCAACCCCCAGGACTTTCCTGCGGTTCGTATTTCACGAATCCCCCGGGAACGAGCGCGGGCAAGCTCATCGATCAGGCCGGACTGAAGGGAACCCGTATCGGTGGAATGCAGATTTCCCCGCACCACGCGAATTTTTTCGTGAGTTCCGAGGGCGCGGTATGGCAGGACGTCGTCGAGCTCGCGGAACTCGCCAAAGCCAAGGTCCGGGAACGGTTCCAAACGGAACTTCACGAGGAAGTTCGTATCATTAAATAACCCCACATGGAAAGCGCTCCCCTCCGAATCCACAAATACCTGGCCCAATCGGGATTTTCTTCCCGCAGGAAGGCCGAGGAATTCATTGCCAGGTGACTGGTGACCGTCAATGGCGAAGTTGCCACGATCGGACAGGTTATCGATCCCGCAGTAGACAAAGTCGTCGTTGGCAACGAGGCGATTTCCGAGGTTTCGGACTTCGTCTACTACAAGATCAACAAGCCCCGGGGTATCGTCACGACCTGCGCGAGCCGGGAAGACACCGGGATTATGGACATCGTGGACATCCGGGAGCGGGTGTTTCCCATCGGCCGCCTCGACAAGGACTCCACCGGGCTTTTGCTCCTTACGAACGACGGGCGGCTTTCCAATTACCTCATGCACCCCCGGTACATGCACGAAAAGGAATATTTGGTCGAAGTCTATGGCAGGATCGAGGATGCGGACCTTAAGAAACTCGCCTCCGGTACCCTGGAAGTCCTCGGGGAGCGGGTTTTGCCCGCGGAAGTCAGCCGAGCGGCCTCCGGTTCGTTCACGATTTTGCTTCGGGAGTGAAAGAATCGGCAAATCCGGCGCATGGTCGAGGCTATCGGGCACGGCGTGAAGAAGCTGAAGCGAATCCGCATAGAAAATATAGAGCTGTGAAAACTCGAAGAAGGTCAATATGTCAAGCTTACCGCATCCGAAAAGCAAAAACTCCTGGAAATAACGGTATTTGCAAATAAAAAAGAAATCGTATAGGCCTTGGCTTGAAGCGTGAATCTTGCCCGAATGATGTGTGAAAAATGTGTGAAGAGCCCAGTATTGCGTTTGACTTCATCCCATTCTTCATATAATTCGAGGCACGAAAAGGTGTTCAATCCTTTTCACGTTCGTTAACACCCTATGCTTCCGTTGATTTGTTCAAGTCAACGGGGTATGCGTGCGAACGCGTATCAAAATTGAACATCCCCTTTTCCTCCTCCGTTCCCAGAGACGAGAGGAACCATTTTGCGTATATATGCCTAACCAACTTTGGTTAGGCATGCCGCCGAATGGTTCCTCTCGTCAAGGAAACTTACAGAGGTTAAAGCTTTAACTTCCCAGGAAGTATACCTGGTCGTAGACCGTGAAACGAAGGGTCGGCAAACCCGGAATTCCATGCAGTACGAATTTTATTCCTAACTTATAGTCGCTCTATGAGTAATCTTTTTAAAAAGGTAACTTCAACTACTAGTGCCCTCGCCATCGTTGCAACAGCAATGAGCTCATCGCTCACTGCTTTCGCAGCTTCCGAGTTCGCTACGTACGCTGATGCCCTTGCTGAAGCTGGCGTTATTAACGTACAGACTAGCGAAGCCGGATACCGCCTCGGTGATAACATCACCCGTGCGGAAATGGCAAAAATCGCCGTTGTACTTGCTGATGATACAGCAGTAGAATGTGCCGGTGATGTATTTGGTGACGTTACCGAAGACCTCGGTGACCTTTGCGGATACATCGAAAGCGCAGCTGCCCTCGAAATCGTTTCGATGTCAAACACGAAATTTCGACCTTTGGACCTCGTTACTCGAGCGGAAATGGTAAAGATGCTTCTCTCTGCCAGAGGAGTAGCCCCTACTGACGTTTCTGCTGGTTTCGATGACGTTCCCGCGTCAATGGGTGACCTTTACGGGTACATCAATGCTGCGGTTGCTGAAGGACTTATCAAATCTGGTACTTCTTTCCGACCTAACGCTACTGCCACTCGTGGTGAAGCGTTCAAGGTAGCTTCTGGTGCTTACGATCTTGATACTACGGATGTCGTTGAACCTCCGGTTGATCCTGATACCGGAACTGATACCGGAACTGGTACCACCACTACTGGAACTGGAACTACGACGACCAACACGGGTACGACTACTACGGTTGCAAGCGGTGACCTCAACGTCAACCTCAATCCGAAGTCTCCTGCGACTGGTTCACAAATCCCTGCGACGGGAATCGTTCGAATGGCTATCGCGGATTTTTCCGCTGGCGGTTCCGACATTTCCATCAACACGATAGAACTCAAGAAGGCTGGACTTGGATCTCTTCCATCCGGAACGAAAATCTGGTTTGAAAAAGCCGGAACTCGTCTCTCTGGAAAAGCTTCGTTCACTTCTGAGAACAACGCGGTAGTTTCATTTGCTCCAGCGCTCGTTATCGCGGCCGGTGCTACTGAATCCCTCGATTTCTACGTCGAACTTAGCGGCGCTACGACTGGTAATGACCTCCAGCTTTTCTCTGCGGCTATCAACAGCTCAGCAAAGAACGTTACCGGATCATTCACCACTCCATCGCTCCGGGTTACGAACTACGCGGTTGCTTCTTCTACGTTCACTGCCCAGTCTTCTGGTCAGACGTACAACGCTGGAGCTGACGCGGTAGAACTCGCGAAGTTCACCATCGCCAATACTGACACCAACAACGACACACGAGATCTTAAGCTTCAATCTGTCCTCCTCTACCAGAGCGGTTCAGCTGCGCTTACGAACCTTTCCGACATTACGGTTGAAAAGAACGGAGTTAAGGTATCCACTGCCGCTTCGGTTGCAGGAAAAATGCTGACGCTCTCTATCTCTGATATCGTCAAGGACGGAGGTACGGCTATCTATACCGTCAAGGCAAAGATCAACAATGTCGAACTTACGAATGACACGTACCAATTCTACCTGAAGAATGCGTCTGACATCAATCTCGTCGAGACTGATTCGGCGTTCCGATCCAGCCTTACGATCAGTGTCGCTAACGCCGCATTGTACAACGTAAGCGGTGGTGACGTCAAATTCGAACGGGACACGGCTTCTGCCCTTTCGCAGACTGTCGCTCCAGGTACTGACGGAGTAGTTCTCATGAAGGGAAAGATTACTGCAAAATCTGCGGTAACTCTCGAAGACGTGGTAAATATGACTTTGACAACTTCCACTGGAGGTTCCATCAGTCTTAATACCATATATCTCCAAATCGGTTCTTCCACATTTACCGCAACGCCAAGTTCTGCAACGGGTCAGACCCTTTCATTCCTCGGTACTGCTACGGTAAGCGGAACGGCGGATGTAAGAATATATGCGAAACTTAAGGACGGAGCTTCTGGAACTATCAAATTGAGTTCTTTGAGCATCGGATCTTTCGCTCGAAAGGAATACGCTGCTAACCAGAATACCGTAAGTTCCGCTATCGGTTCTATCGATGGTGTTACGGTTACGGTTGGTGCTTCTACGCTCAACGTTACACGAACTGACGGTCTTGGTCCAACTAACATTGCTAGTGGTTCCAAGGGGGTCAAGGTGTTCGGGGCTCGATTCACTTCCACACAAGGAAACCCTATCGCTTTGAGCAACTTCACGGTGGTTACTACCGGTACCGCTAACGCGTACACCGGAGGTAACACCTCGTTGACGCTTTGGGTAGACGGCGTTGCCAAGAGCACGAAGAACGTTACGACTACGAATGTTTCCTTCGACCAATTCAACAGCATCGTTTCCAATTCGTCTACTGGTACGGTCAACGTTGAAATCAAGGCTGACTTCAGTGACATTACCACTTCTGGTACGTTCGGAATCGCTTCTATCGGATACGACGCGGTCGACAACCTTACTTCCATATCTCTTTTGGGATCTGCTAAGCCTACGGTTGCCGGAGCTACTTTCTCCATTGCTACTGCCGTTGGAACTCTTGCTGCCACTACCGGTGATACGGTAATCAACAAGACCCTTCTCTTGGCGGGTGCGTTGAATCAAAAGGTTGCTTCGTTCAAGGTCACGGCTACGAACGACGTAATCAAGCTCAAGGACATCACTCTTACTGGAGCTAACCTCACGGCCCTCTCTAACATCCTCCTTACGGACTCCGTAGGTACGGTTATCGGAACGGCTTCTGACGTTACTGCAAACGGAGCGAAATTCGCAAATCTTGACAGCAGTTCTGCTAGCTCGATCGCGATGGACAAGTCTGCTACTTTC
>CAIVSN010000174.1 GCA_903908595.1 uncultured bacterium | reverse complement strand
CCAACAGGAATTGGTTTTCGGTATTTTGCGGTCATAGATTCGGAACAGGTTTCATTTTTCTTCTTCCGGGAGCTTATCGGGAATAAGTGACCGAAGAAAAAAATGAAAGATGTCCGAATATGTGACTGGAAAAACCGGGAAACCAATTCCTGTTGGGTATAGATATTGGCGCATCTCCATCAGGTCTTTGTGACCTATTGGGTATATTCCGTGGATTCCCCAAAAAAAGCCCGGTGTGCACCGGGCTTTTTTTGGGAATGTTGGGATTCGATTTTCTTATCTGGGGAATTAGTTGCCAAAAACGCTGAAGTCTCCTCCGGAGATACCGCCACCGTTTCCTCCTCTAGGAGCTCCTCCTTCCGATCCGCCACCGTTTCCTCCAGTCGAGTGTCCGCCACCCTGGTAGCCCCCGCCGCTTCGGCCGGAATCGGAGCGCCCTCCTCCTTGGTACCCTCCTCCGCTGCGTCCTCCGCCTTGGTAGCCTCCGCTGCTTCGTCCGGAATCGGAACGTCCTTGGTAGCCTCCGCCGTTTCCGCCTTGGTATCCTCCTCCTTCGGAGCGTTGCGGACGGTCATTGCCGGCATAGTAGCCGCTTCCTGCGGGAGCTGCGACGGGAGCTCCGACGCTTTCGCCACCTCCGAACCCGCTGTTGCCTCCGCCCTGGTATCCTCCGCCGTTGCTGCCTCGGTAGTCCCCACGGTCTCGGCCTTGGTATCCTCCGCTCGTGCTTCCGCCTTGGTACCCGCCGCTTCCGCCACGGTAACCGCCGCCGCTTCCGCCACGGCCTCCTCGATATCCTCCGCCGCCTCCGCCTCGTCCTCGACCTCCTCGGTACCCACCGCCATCGAATCCGCGTCGTCCGTCGTCAGCGACCCGGACTACCGGATTTCCATCAGCATCGATCTGCTTAAGTACGATTTTGTTCCGTCGTTCCACGTTTTTCATCATCATCTTCTCGGAAGGGGAGACGAACATCACTGCCTTCCCCTCGGCGCCGGCACGGCCGGTCCGTCCGATACGGTGAATATAGGCTTCTGGATCCTCTGGTACGTGGAAGTTGATGACCAAGTCGATATTGTTCATGTTGAGTCCTCGTGCCGCGACGTCGGTCGTCACGAATACTTGGATTTCATCGTCCTTGAAGGCTCGGAGGGCTCGTGCCCGTTGTCGTTGTTCGAGGTCGCCGTGGAGGAATCCCGCTTGGACTCCGTTATCTTGAAGCATTCGCGCGAGGTGTTCGGTTTCGTGTTTGGTTCGTACGAACACGATAATTTTCTGTTTTCCGGTTTCGGCGATGTATTTCTTGAGCATTTCGAACTTATCAAACGCTTCTACTTCGATGAACGCATGGTCGATTTTCGCGACCGTGATTTCTTCGGTGGCCTTAATGAATTCGTAGTCGGTTCCGACATATTTCGTCAAAAGACGCTGCATCTGTTCGGGAATCGTCGCACTGAACGTCATGGACTGTTCCACCTTCGGGATATGCCCCCAAATGTAGTCGATATCGTCGATGAATCCCATGTCGAGCATACGGTCGCACTCGTCAAGAACAAAGTATTTGACCTGGTTGAGGTCGATATATCGTCGGTCGATCAAATCGATCAGCCGTCCGGGAGTCGCAATGATGATCTGCGGTCCTTCGTCGATGATTTCCTTTTGTTTCTTGAAGCTCGTTCCGCCAAAAATAACCGTGGAGCGGATTCGCATTCCATCGGAAAGCTTGTACACTTCTTCCCGGATTTGTCCGGCAAGTTCCCGGGTAGGGGCGAGGATGACCGCCTGGGGCCGGCGGACGCGTCCGTCTACGAGTTCCAACAGGGGGACTACGAAAGCGGCTGTTTTACCGGTACCGGTTTGTGACTGTCATACGATGTTTTTTCCGCTGAGCGCTAGGCTGATTACCTGTTCCTGTATGGGGGTCGCGGTTTCGTAACCGTTCTTAGCAAGAGCCGATTGGACGGAATCTTGCAATTTCATTTCGCTGAATAGCATGTTTCAAAGGGGTTAGGCCCTTCTCAAAAGCTACCAGCGAGAAAGGCTATACAATATAGGTTTGGTACACGTTGATCGCACCGTTTCGATCCTCGTATTTTTCAATGGTAGATTGAATGTGGCCGCGTAAAAAGTCGGTGAGACTTTGTCCTTTTTGCTCAAGAATAATTTCGATTTTCTTCTTTTGAGCGTCGGTAAGGTAGAAGTTTACGGGAGCAGTAAATTTTTTGCGTTCTGTCATACGAAGATGGGTTACTCGAAAAGTATATCCACCGTACAGACAAAGTCATCATTATTTTTTAATTTCCTTCAATCGAGCTGCTTTTCCTCGAAGTGCTTTGATGAAGCTGATATTTTTGTGTCGTACCTTGAAAGATCGGAGTACCTCTATCTTCGAAATGGTGGACGAGTGAATCGCGAAAATCTTTTCGATTCCGATTCCGTCGGTTACTTTTCGAACGACGATAGTCTGCTCAAGGGGGCTTTTTCCACGGGTGTGGATAACGAGGCCTTTGAATTTTTGCGTACGGGATTTTTCTCCCTCCTTAATGAGCTGGTGGACTTCTACCTCCATTCCAGTACGGATCTGAGGGATATCACCTTTAATGAAGGGGGCTTGGATTGCTCGTACGAGTGCTACGTTTGACATGGGTATTTCTAAAAAAATTGGGTAATTCCCCAAAAATATGGGCGTATAATATGAAAAAGCTGAGAAGAGTCAAATCGAAATTTAGTTTCGATCGTGGTTCACGGCTCGTTTGAGAATATGGGCTTGGGCATTCGATTCGCTTACTAGATCGATAAGGCGTTGAGAAAGCTCTTGGGAAATATCGCTTCCGAGTGTTTTGATCGCATCTTGGATGCCGGTGACGAAAGGGGTATCGCTTTTTCACTGGTAAGACCGTACTTTCGCTTGCATGAAGCGTAGAAGGGGGGAGAGGTTGTTTTCCATGGGTTGGATTATGGGTAAGCCGAGTATATAGGGAGAGTCATTTATATCAATGCGGATTTGCCGAAATCGAAAGAATCCCGACTCTGATAGAATTGGCAATAGTATTTTGGGGACGTCAATTCCGATTTTTAACAATTCTTTTGATTTCTAGGCATTGATATTATAATCTTCCCTTAGTTTTTTCTAACCATTTATAGCTATGAATAAGATTTTGCCTGCCGTTGCCATACTTGTAGTGACTGGATTGCTCGTATCCTGCGGGGCATCTACCCCCGTGGAAACCGTTCCCACAGTGCCGAAAGCGGATGTCAAGACGACGGCTCCGGTAGCGAAGCCGGATATCAAGACAACGGCTCCGGTAGCGAAACCGGATGTCGTGAGTACCGGCGCTACCGGAGAAATCCCCGCTATTCCGATAGTCGTTAGCACGAGCGGCGCTACCGTAACGCCCCCTCCTGCGGAAATAGACGCGACTGCCAGTGGCGTGAGCATTCGGATTACCAACGATGGCGCCATGGTTCAGGCGGACGGCACGTCCGTTGGATCGAACGGCGTAATATCCAACGGTACCACCGTATCTGCTGATGGAGTGATGACTAACGGAACTACCGTGACTTCCGAAGGCGTCATGACGAATTGAGCTACCATAACCGTCAAGGGAGACGGATCTGAACCATCCACGGTTACTATTACCGGCGCGAATGGCAACGCTGCCGGCGTCGTTCCCGGTGTTACGGTAACGATTCCTCCGGATGCGGGCTCCATGCAACAATAATTTCTTCACTAATAATCTTTTTTCCATGAAAAAAATCACCCCAGCCATCGCTACGATCGCCCTTACGGGAATCCTCGCGTCTTGCGGTTCTCCCGCTGCGGTCAATCCGACCCCTCCTGCCCCGAGCGCACCAAAAGCCGGAGTCGAATCCAATGCGGCTACTGTTGTCAAAGTCACGACCCCTCCGGTCACGCCCCCTCCCGCTACGGAAACGAAGCCTGCAGACGTTGCCACGGAGGCTACCGCTTCTGGAATTATCGTAACGGAATCCGGAGACATAACTACCGTAACGGTTCCTACTGCGGTTCCGGTATCGGGAACCGGGACTCCGGAAGCAGGTATGCCTATGGCCGTTCCGCCGATTACAAGCACGAATACGGTTACGAAAGTCGTGACGTATACCAGTCCTGCCGGACCGGAAGAAATCGAGGTCACGCTGGGAATCACCGACAATGTCATTGCTTCGGTTTCCGTGAAACCGATGGCTACCCATGAAATTTCAAAGAAAAAGCAGACGGGTTTCGCGGCCGAGGTCGGGGTAGCCGTCGGGAAGCCAACCGCCCTTTTCAACCTCGATACCGTTGCCGGAGCGAGCTTGACGACCAAGGCCTTCAATGCCTACGTCCAATCGTTGTAGAGGCTTCTCGGAAACGCGAACTCCTTGTCAATTTTTCCGTTCCTCGCTCGGCGTACTTGCCAGTACGCCTCGCTACGGTACTCAAAATTGACTTCGGATTTCATCGTTTCCGAGAAGCCTTCGGGGCCCGGTGGGTCGCAAGCGCGGACTCCTCGCCGAATCCTCCGTTCCCCGCTCGGCGTACTTGCCAGTACGCCTCGCTACGGTACTCAAAATTGACTTCGGATTTCATCGTTTCCGAGAAGCCTTCGGGTTG
>CAIVSN010000173.1 GCA_903908595.1 uncultured bacterium | reverse complement strand
GGCAGGGAACCTACAAGATGGACTCCCAGGACGTCTCGAACGGGATAGTCGGACTGGAGATGGCCTGCACCAACGGGTCCAAGAAAAGCCGAAGCATCTCCGTGCAGTGAACTACGACCAACACTACCACGACCAACACCAGCGCCAACACTACCACGACTAACACCGCCACTACCACAAATACCAACACCAACACCAATACTCCCGCTGCTGCGGCAACGACTATCAAAACATCCCATTTTTCCAGACTCATGGAGTCGTATACCTGCTGACCGGATATGCTCGGACTGGCACGCCGATCTCTTTACGAAAAGGGTAATTGGACGAATGACATCTATGCAAATACGGATAGTCGTCCTTGCGTATGATATTGTGGTACTAGTGGTGCCACGAAATCCAATACGGTTTGCGGAGGAGTGAAGCTTATTCAGTCTACCGAAGACGCGGAAAAGACCATACCTGAAAACGAGAAGTTCGCTGAGGTTTCGAAACTCAACGTTAAATCGGGATGAGAATCGATTACGTTCTATTGAAATTTTCCAAGTACGTGTTATCTAAGTTACAAAACCGAATGAGGAGGGTGATCCCAGAATGTACGGAAAGTCGTTTCCATGCAATTGTTCGTAAGGAACTGAAGTTTCGTAAAAATTACTTGCGACGGGCAAACGTACAAGGATTTCCAATTCACCGAAGGCTAATAACAGAGGCATTCTTATTTCTACGCCTAACTCCATTCCTACTCCTACCGATACTCCAGCCAGTTCCGCTACTGCCAAGGCGGAATTGGTCACCGTATCTCCGAAAACCAATTCCTGCTGGGGGTATATCCAGAATCCGCCTGATTCTTGCCCCTCCCTATCCGAATCGGACCGGGAGGGTCTTTTTGTACGTTTTCCCAATCGAATAATTTGCCCTGCTCCCGTCTCTCGATATACTTCCCGCATGAAAAAAACCATCGCCATCACGTCCATGTACGCGAACCCGATCCACCCGGGACATATCGAATGCCTGCACCTTTCCCGCGAACTTGCGGACGAGCTCTGGGTTATCGTCAACAACGATTTCCAGGCCAAGCTCAAGCGGGGCACCGAGAGTTTTCAGGATGAAAAATTCCGGGCCGAAGTCGTCGGGGCGCTTAGGGCCGTAGACCGGGCATTCGTGTCGGTCGACCAAGACCCAAGCGTTTGCGCGAGCCTCGAAATCCTGATTCGGGAAGCCCGGGCAAGAGAAGACGTGGACCAAGTAATTTTTACCAAGTGAGGCGACCGTTTTGCGACCGAAATCCCGGAAAAGATCGTTTGCGACCGTTACGGCGTGAGTATCGTGGACGGACTCGGAGCCAAGACCCACAACAGCAGCGATATGATTCGCCGGCTCAAAAACCAAACGGATGCGGGCAAGCTCGTCAAGGCCGTGGAAGAGCTCCCGAAAGGTCTCGTGGAAGACCGGTACCTCGAAATTGGATATCGCCCATGGGGCGTATATTTCGTACTCGAAGATAGCCCGATGTACAAAGTCAAGAAGATTATCGTCAATCCCGGCATGCGACTGAGTCTCCAAAGCCACGAACACCGCAGCGAGCATTGGACCGTGGTTTCCGGTACCTCTGCCGTGGACGTCCGTGCCCCGGAATTCCGGGAAATCGAGCAAGTGAGGATTCTTACGGAAAACCAAGGCTGTCACATCCCTGCGAAACACCTGCACCGCCTCACGAATGTCGGCAAGGAACCGCTCGTCATCGTGGAAGTCCAGTGTGGCAAGTATACCTGAGAAGAAGATATCGTAAGATACGAGGATGATTTCATGCGAAATTAAGCAAGAGGAGACCGTTGGATTTTTTCCTTTTGACAATTTGAATTTTTCAATATAGATATATAAGCTTCATTATATGTTTTTATGAAAATCCCTTTTTTCGACAAGGAGCCGAAGCTATCTCGCCGAGGTATTCCGGTACTTGGAGCTTCCCAGATCGTCCATTCCCAGAATCGGACCAAAGCTGCCGCCGCCTCCGCCATGACGGACCGTAGCGATACGGTTCCTCCGCAGTTGACGGATTCCCAATACGACACGATTGCCGATCTCAAGAAGACCGTTTTGAAACAGACCATCGTCATCGGCCGCCAATCCGCCGCTTCCAAAACGATGGCAGCCGTGGGCTTCGTGGTCGGGGGAATTCTTTCGGGCGCGGGAGTCGGGATACATGGGCAAATGGCCCCCGATTCCTGGCTGCAATCTTCTATGTCTTTTCTGGCAGGAAAATTTTCGGACGGCAAGACGGGGTTCGACATCGTTCGGGAGTGACAGGAGTTAATTTCGCACATCCAAGCGCAGGAACGTATCATCAAGGACAAAACCGTCGCGATGACCCGGGTCCAAGAAATCGCCAAACTCCAGGACGAGCTCATCCAGCTTAACAAAACCATGATTATCGGATATGTCGAAACGATAGCGATCTTGGAAGGGCAAAAGGCGACGTGCGGAAAAAGCTCGAAATACGTACCGTCAGTTTTACCGGTCCAACCGTCGAGACCTATGGAAAAGACGGTTCCGTCCGCGCTTCCCCAAACGGCAGATTGACTTCCTATGGCCGTTTCCCAAGTCTCAAGCGCTCATCATTCGAACGTGTTAGCGACCGTTTCCGTGCTCAAGAACGAGATTCTCGCCGAGATGAACGACAAGCATCTCGCGATCAAGGTTCGGGAAGACGCGGAAAAACACATTCACACCTTTTTGGAATACAAGGGCAAAGTTTCCCTCGGATACCATGCGGAAATGCCACAATTTCGCAATCGATTGACCAAGTGAGGCATGCGTCAGTGGGTACAGGATACCGTCTGACAGTTAGCCGCGGTGGAAACCGTTGAGTCCGTAGCGTTTTTGCGGAATATTGGGACGACCCAGGAAGCTTCGATTTACCTGAAAACGAAAATGCTCTATACGGGAGACATCGAAGTGACGGTTCTGGACGTATTTACCAGGAGATCCAAAAAATTCACCGTAGATCCGAAATTGGGTACCCGGGCGGAAATCACCTCAAACATCGACTCCGCGCTGAACGGTTTCATGAATTAGCATAAACGGATTTAGCGAGATTTTCACGAATTCTCGAATTTTCGATTGACAAATAGAATTTTTCTGTATGCATATCTCTAACTATTATCACTGATATTATGAAAAACAGTTTCATCAAGAAGTCGGCTGAGGAATCTACTGACCAGACGGCGGAAATAATCAATCGGAAGGACGAGTCCGCACGGAACTGATCGGCCGAAAGTACGCCTCTGGAAGAGCAGGAAACCGTTCGGGACTGGTCTGATACGATGCCTTCGGTGCTCCATGAATTGGCAGATAATCATGAGGCTCCCGAGCCTAACGATTCCGTTCGAGAAGATGCCGTTCAAGAATCGGAGCAACCCACCGCCCCCGCCGAAAAACCCAACAGGAGGGACGATTCTCCCGAAGGCATTATCCGACGACAGAAATTTGCGATAGAACTCCTTACGAGCCATAATGCCATCAAGCAGGGGGAAATCACCAAATTGAGGGATGAGGTCCAAAAGGTAAAGTTGGAATCTTTTTCACAGCAAGCGGTCGTGGACGGATTTAGCTGAGTTTCCCGGATAATTGCCACCGTGAGCATCGCCATATGAGCTATCTTTGGCTGAGCCGGAGCCCTGGTGACCGCCCAAAATTCCCCGGATTCCCCATTACAGGCGGCCGCGTCTTCCATCGTGAAAAAATTCTCGAAGGGTCCTACCGGATTCGATCAAGTCATGGAGGGGAAATACTCCGTCGCGGCTCTGAAGTTGGAAAAAAGCAATAATGACTCCTTTAGGAAAATCCTTGCTACCCAAGAGGAAATCACCGGTATCCAAAAACAGATAATCGACCGGTATGCGCAACGCCTTGCAAACGTCGATCCGTCCGGTTACCGCGTCATCCGGGCATTGGCCAAGGCTCCGACAACCCCTTTGGCAGAAGTGGTTCTCCCTCCTTCCTCAACGGCTATCGCCCCTCCAGCGAAACCGGCTCCCATCCCCGTACCAGAGGAATTGCCGCCCCCAAAAGTTCCGCCAGTCCAAGTGGCGAAGGTGCAACCCAAGGAAGCGAGCGAGCAGCCCCAACCGATGATTTCTCAGAAGATCGCAAAAGAGGAGCTCGCCGTAGCAAATTCTCCCGTTGCCACGAAGCCGAAGTCCGAAAAGATGGAGAAACCAAAGACGGAGAAATCGGCGCGGGCCGTTTCGCTTAATGAAACGGAATCGACCTATCGGACCCTTGCCAAACTGCGGGCGGACATCGTCCCGGAATTTGCCGAGTCGAATGTGCAGATGCGTATACAGGAACGGTCGGATGGCCGGATTCTCGTTTGGGCTACGGTCGGGGGAAAGAATTCCGCTGCCTTTTTCGCAGGCACGCCTCGACATGCCGCGCGACTTACCGAAGATGGTATGCGCCAGTGGTTAAATGATGCCGTCCAGCAGATTGCCCTGGTCGAGAAAGTCGAAACCGTCGCGAAGATGAGGGATATCCATTCTTTTAGCAACGGAAACGTTTCCATGAAGATTAAAAAACAGGGTACCGGGGAAGTCGACGTAATATTTGCCGATTCGTTCAGCTGAAAAAACATGCGATTCCGGTTGTGAAAATGAACCTCCAATGAAGTGCAAATCGGTTCGATGATGGATAGGACCCTTGCTAGCATAATAGAATAGCAGAATAGCAGTTTTTTTGTTCGGGACTTCCTTTCTTCTATTTTCCCTATGAAAAATCAAAATAGGAAACCCAACCCCATAGAAGCGTACTACCATGCTCGGGAACGCCTTCGTATAGCTGGTTCGGAAGATGGCGAGCCGCTTACGATCCGGGTCAAAAACGCCCTCGCGAAAACCTTGGAAGCCAATCGCCGTCCCGCCGCGAGCGTCAGGCTCGCGCTTTGGGAGCAACGGAAAAAACATACTCCGCTCCTTCAGAAGTCGACTTCCTGTACCCCGCATATCCTGGAGGAACAAAAGGGGAAGGAAGGTTCCCAACTCCGGGTGTATCTGGAACGGGCTTTTTCCAATCCCGCGGATTACCGCTTCCCGCCAAACCCGCTTTCCCGAGCGGAAAAGCAAGAAGTCCTGCAATATCTCGTTCTCGATCCGAGCCGGATTCCCGACGGGCTGTTTTTGGATCTCTCGGGTATCGCCGAGTCCGATTGGACGGAAAAATCCGTGACGGAGCAATTGGAAACGAAACGTTCGTATATTCCATCCCTAAAAGAATTGTTCTCGGAAAGCCACCAGCTCATGACCCACTTCCATTCCGGTACGGGTCGCATCGTCCGTTTGCCGTACCATTCGCTCATGCCTCATGTGGCAGGTGCCTACCTCGTTTTCCAAGAATTGCAAACCCTCGACCCGTCGCGTATCCAATCGAGGGAATCGAGAAAAAATACCGTCTCCGTAAAAATGCTCCCGGACATATGGAGCTTGGCGAGATCTCAGGAGTATGCCGCTGAAGCCCTAACGCAAAAAATCGCCGTCATCCGGGATTGTCAGGAGAGCCTGATGCGTATACGGGTCAAGTACCCGGACGCTTCGGAATCCGAGAGAAGGGAACTCATAGCGGAATTCACCGCCAAATTCAACGGAAAGCAGGCTTACGCGTTCAAAAAAATCATCTCGGTCAGGAAGCCGCGGCTGAGGTATACCAATTCCGGAACCGACGGTGCCGTCCTTATGGGCATGTCGAACGATTTGGAAAAATACCATCTCGAAACCGTGTCCAAAGGCGCCCAGATCCGGCGGCAAGAATCGTTGCTCCGGAATGCTGCCGAGTCGCACGCGCTCCAATTCCACCGTTTTTTCGAGTCGCTGTACCGGGAATTATCCGCGTTCGACAGCTCGGATGCGGAGAAACGAATTCTCGAAACGCACGAAAAGTGTACGGAATTCAATTTTTTGTCGGGGGAATCTTTCTGTATTGGAAAAATCTGGCACCAGGTCAAGCTGTTTCACGATATCCTGTCGCATCCGGTCTCTACCGGAGCGCCATTTTTCGAAATCGAAAGCCGGGTAGTGAATGCTATCGCCAAAATCCGCTGAGCCAGCCACAAAACGAACCTTCGGGAACTCCTCAAGATGGCCGTGTACTCCAAGCTTGCCGCCTATGATATTACGCTCCGGCAGTTCCAGGACGCGTTGAGTACGGGAAGGTATGCGTTGCGGTCCGACTATTACCTGGCATGACTCCAACGGGTCATTGCCATTTTTGGGTCGCCCCATTTTCTCAAAGGCATCAAGTTCGACAAATTCGACGCGGATTTCGAGCGGAAACTCGCTTCGCTCAAGGCAATTCAGGAATTGTTGGCAGACGGAGAATTGGCAGAGGCGGAAAAAATGGTAAAGGGATTGGTACGGCGTTAAAAAACGCGGATTTCTTATTCCCGTACGAATCCTGTTCCATTTTTTACGAGAATTCTTAGAATGTCGGCGTATTTCCTCAATTTTTTTCCTATGAATGCCGATATTTCCCAAGCGGACGCCGACTACTTCGAACGGAACGACGATTTCCTCGGGCCGTTTCGCAAGGTCGACCTCCACTGCCATACCACCATGTCCGACGGCAAGAAAACCGTCGCGGAACTGGTCGCGGACGCCGTGGAAAAACGACTGGAATTCGTGGCGGTCACGGATCATGACATCGTGAACCGGGAAGCGAAAATCCTGCTCGAACGGTTCGGGGTCGCGAGCTGCGAATCGGTCGAGATTTCCGCTCGGGATTACGGCCGGAAACATTCGCTTCACCTCACGTTCTACGCCCGGGAAATCAATGCCCGGACGGATGCGGTGCTCCGGGGCATCCGGGAAGCTCGGACCGGGAAAATCGCCGCCCAATGCGAACTCCTTGCTTCGCACGGTTTTGCCATTTGCCTCGCGGACCTCGTCATCTTTGCCCACCGGTACCGGATGAGCACGGATTCCATCAGCAACGGGCATATTGCCGCTTTCGTTATGTTGGATCCGGCGAACCGCAGATTGGCCAGTGCCATCGCGGGCCGGGAAATTGCCAATCGAGCTGATTTCATTCAATCCTTCCTCAAGGAATTTTCTCCATTTCGGAATGTGGGATTCGCGAAAGTTCCCGACTATGAGCCTACGGTGGTACTCGTTTCTGAGCTTGCCCGTGACAATCGGGCCGTCGTCTCGGTAGCGCATCCGAACTTCACTTTTGAAAAATTCGGGGAAATCGCCGAATTCGAGTCCCGAATGGGGGAGTATGCGGAATTGGGAATCTCGGCTGTCGAGATCAACCCGTTCGCGGATGCCGCATGGCTCGCTTCCGTACGAACAACGGCCGATCGCGTCGGAATGATGCTCACGTTCGGATCGGATTCCCATGGAGAGATAGACGAACGGCACCGGGGGCTGGGCGGATTGCACGAAATCGCGATTACCGATCCGCGGCTCGTGCAAGATTCGATGGATCGTTTGCTCTCGGCGATTTCTGGGAGAAATGCCTCGGACCGGAGGAATGCCTTGAAATACGGGTTGCCGGCGTAGGAGGAATACACTGTCCGTGCCCGCGAGCAGGTGGAATGCTTCATACGGGTGCAGAATAGGGGACGAACCGCCCCTATTTCCATTTGCATTTCCCGCCCGTTTCCATACAATTCACGCGTCCGTAATTTGGGAGCTTCCCCGATTGGCCAAAAGCCGCTCGGAAAGCGCTGGGACCACATTATTTTTTTACATTTATCACCATGGCACGCCACGGAAAGAAATACAACCAAGCCGTCAAGCTGGTCGAGGCAGAACGCCTCTATACGATACCTGAAGCCGTAGAACTTCTCGAGAAGACGAATACCGTCAAATTCGACCCTACGGTAGAAGTCCATTTCAATCTCGCCATCGACCCGAAATACGCGGATCAGATGGTTCGGTCCACGATTTCCCTCCCTCACGGTTCCGGTAAAACGGTCCGAATCGGAGCCTTCACGGATATTGGAAACGGCGAAGAACTCAAGAAGCTCGGAGCTACCGTTGCTGGAGGAGACGACCTTCTCGAAGAAGTCGCCACTGGAAAAATCGAATTCGACGTAGCAATCGCGACCCCCGGAATGATGAAAAAAATGGGTAAGGTCGCCAAGATACTCGGACCGAAGGGGCTCATGCCGAATCCGAAAGCGGGTACCGTCGGAGAAAATCTCGAACAGATCATCCGGGAACTCGTAGCCGGAAAATTCGAGTTCAAGAACGACAAGCAGGGGAACGTCCATTCCATCGTCGGAAAACTTTCTTTCGGAGCCAAGAAACTCCAGGAAAATCTCGAACATTTCGTCAAGACGATCAAGGATGTCAAGCCGACCGGGGTAAAAGGGGGGATGTACGTCAACACGGTGTACGTATGCAACGCCATGGGGCCGAGCATCCGACTCGACGTGAAGTAGTTACGTAAAAACCGAAACGAAAGAAAAACCCTCCGCCCACCCGGAGGGTTTTTCTTGCGTTGCAAGTAGGGGCGGCGATGCCCCATCCGCAGCTGCGAGCAAGTCGAGTTATGCCGTTTGGCTTAATTTTGCATGATCCATGGGCGATTTTAAGATTTCCATTTGCTTTTCGACAATATATGCAATACGCTTGGTCGTAACAAATTCTCCCAATTTGCCTCTTACATCCTCACTATCCCCCCATGGACACAACGTTTCTCAAAACCAAGAAGTTCGTCCTATGATCCGTCGCGGCGATTCTCTCGATTGGTGCCGCCGTCACGTTTTTCTGATCCGGATCCGGCGGGTTGCTTTCCCAGTTTTCCGGTTTCGACGTCACCCCGAGTACCGCGTCATCCCTTTGGAAACCGACGCCTTCCAATCCGTACCGCCCGGGTATCGCGAGCTATTCGAAACGGATCGACGGCCTGGTGGTCATGATATTGGCCAGGGGTTCGAATCTTCCGCGCGAAAAGTACGTCTCGTTCCTTAAAAATCTGGTATTCAAGTTTGAGGCGATGAGAAACGAACCGCAGTACGCGGGTAATGACGAGGTTTCCACGATCATCAAGTACCTGAATTTCGAACTCATGGACGCCGTCGAGACGTTTTCCAAGGATTCCAACGGTTTTGACCAACTCATCGATATCGTGAATACTACGGCCGACGAAATGAACGTCACGAGCGGGCCTGCTACGCCCGGAGGAACGCTTGCGATATATCATTCCGAAAACGATACGCCAGAATTCAGTAAGGCTACTTCCGAAAAAGACGCGTACGCGCAATGTATGAAACTGGTAAATTTTCCGAAGAAAATAAACATTTCGAAATGTACTTGGGAAGAACCATGCGGAGTTGGGCCTCTATGCGCGGCACCTAAGGAAATATATCGTGCCCCGGAAAAAGGGACGCTTATGATATACTCCATACACACCGTGAACGGACAGGCGGAAATCATTAAAAACATTTCTGAAAAAGATGCATACGCAAGATGTAATATGTTACAAGCCGTGTCAGATGCCAGCATATCGAAATGCGATTGGGAAGCTCCTTGCGAGACATATCCCGGAGGAGTCGTAGGATGTACTCCACCACAATTTCGGACGAAGCAAATATATCCCGTAGAAAAAGCATGCACTAGAGATGCAAAAATCTGTCCAGACGGTTCTACCATTGGCAGGACGGGGCCCTCGTGTGAGTTTGCCGCATGTCCTACTGCGAATACTTCCGTAGGTACCCTTGGTTGAGTCTATAGCGAAGAAAAAATTGACCGATTGCTCCTCTTAGCCGGATCCAAAAACCAAAAAATCGCCTCGTTCTCGGTCGCGGCTAAGAATGATGCCATCAGGCTCAAGGATATACGTATTGCCGGAACCAATTTGCATGTTTTCTCCAATTTCATCCTTACGAATTCCAAGGGGACGATAATCTGAAGGGAGTCGGAAATGACAGCGGACGATGTAACGTTCACGAATCTTGACGTTCCTAGTATTACGAATGACGATGGAGTGACAGGACATACCGAATCCGATCTCATTCCACAGGACAGCAAGGCAATTTACTACGTAGTTGCGGATGTCAATTCGATACCCGATGATGCTATCATTATTCATGCATTACCTCCAACTAATGTTTATATGTATGTTAGTGCGGATGGCTCCAGCATCGTCGGATCGCATGGAGAAACAGTTCCAATGAATCAGGGTATGGATAAGGTTCTGGGGAATCATCATCAAGTAGCTCAGAATACCTTCAATGTCGTTCCAGAGCTCCCGACAAACAAGAATCTTGCCACCGATGCTATGGAATTCACGGTATATGCATATGGTAAAGATAAAGTTACCCTCCACTCTGCCACATTCCAAAACGTTCTCACAGGTTATTCCGGAGGTTTGCTCACGATCGTTCGAAAGAGCGATAATGCCATCGTCGGAACGGGAGATGGAACTACGGGCACTGTCAAATTCAAAGAAGGCACCACCGTCGAATCCGGCACTTCTTCCAGGTATATCGTCAAATTGACCGGTGCCGTTTTGAGTTCGAGAATGTCAGGTTGGTCTATCCGATTGATGGACCTCGCATTCGATGGTCTTGATAGTGCGGCTCATTATTCCAACAATGCCGTCCATTTCCCTTTTGTTTCCGAAGTCACCTATTAATCCCAAAACCCGCTATTCAAAAATTCCTCCGTCCCCCCGGAGGATTTTTTACACCCAAAATTTCCGATAAATCAACATCCCGATTTTGCCAAACGGCCCAAAGTATGGCATTCTGGTGGTATGATTACCGCGGTTTCCATCCTTTTCTTCATCACCCTCGCCGGGGCGGTGGGGTTGTTTCATGGTTCCCACCTCAATTGGAAACACGCCGCCAAGCTGTTCGTTACCGGTGCCATCCTGTTCTTGATACTCAATGGATTCCTCTATTCCATCGGAAAAACCCTGTCCGTCGATATTTTCTTTTTCGAGCTCCGGATCATCGGGAAAAACGGCTTGGCAGACTTCGAGTACGATTATCTCAAGTTTATCAGCACGCTCGGGTACCTGAGTCCGGTACTCTACGGCTTTTCCACGCTCATCGCGCCCGCCTGCATCGAGGAATTCTGAAAGCTGCTGATGCTGATGCAGTCGGAACGGAAAAACTCAAGCCTCCAGAATACTTCGGACGCGATATTTTCCATGGCGTTCATTGCCATGGGATTCGCGTTCATGGAGACGATCATCTACCTCATGGCGTTGAGTGAAAAAGGCGGGGATTGGATGGATTTGTCCCAGTTGGCCTTGTTCCGATCGGTATTGTCGACCGCGTCGCACATCCTCTTCTCGTCGATCGTCGGATTTTTCTACGGAAGGGCGCTGTTCGCCGGGTTTACCATCATCGACCACGGGGGCATTACCAAGTACAACCGGATCCTCAAATGGATCAAAAAAGTGAAGTTCATCCCGATTTCTTCCATCAAGACCCTCTATAAGGTCAAACTGATGCTCATGGGGTTCGGAATCGCGATCCCGCTTCACATCGTGTACAACTATTTGCTCCAGGCCAAGAATATTCCCGTCGCGTATATCATCGTTTCCGTGAGCGGGGGCTTGTTTTTCTGGTATGTGAAAGAGTTGGAGAAGAAGGAATGCAATTATCGGGAAATCGACGACCGCATCCTGTACCTGACCCAGTTGAAGTACGCCCATCGCTCCAAAAAAATCCTGACCCTGTTGGGAAATGATTTGAAATCCCCTCCGATTCCCGACACCGTTCCCCAACCCTTGATTTCCCCGGATTTTATCGGAAAGTAATGAAAAACCCATCAGGGAACCCACGAGAGTTGCAAAAAACGATATTCTCGATATCGTAGGGCAAATCGAAGCTTTAGCCCTCATACCTCCCACGTGGACCCCCTGTCGATACTCTTGTTTTTTGTCCTGGTTGCGCTTTCCGCGTTTTTTTCCGGGACGGAAATCGCGTTGATAACCCTTTCCAAACACTCCGTTCAAACCTTCGTTCGCGAAAAGCGCTGGTGAGCCGCTTCCTTGGAAAAAATCAAGGCCGACAGCGACGCGCTCCTCATTACCATCCTGCTTGGCAACAACCTCGTGAACGTCGGCGCTTCCGCTCTCGCCACCGTCGCCAGCGTTTCTATCGTGGAATCCCTGAGGTTGCCTCCGGAATACGGTATCCTTTTCGCGACCGCTTCGGTAACGGTGACGTTGCTCATATTCGGGGAAGTCACGCCCAAGACCGTTTGCAGCCGGTTCAGCGAGCCCATTAGCCTTGCCGTTGCTCCGATATACCGGGTTCTGATTTTTCTTTTCCGGCCGACTACGTACGTGTTGGGATTCTTGGTGCGCGGCGTCGTCCACCTGTTCTGAGGGAAGAATTATATCCGAAAAATCAGCTACGAAGAAGTCGGGGCATTCATCGACATGTCCCATACGGAAGGCGAAGTGGAAGCCGACGAGCGACGGCAGATCAAGAATCTCCTCTCGTTGTCCGATACGAGCGCGGAATCCGTCATGACCCCCCGGGTCAACGTCGAATTCGCTTCGCTCGATATGACGATTGACGAAACCTGCGAATTTTTCATGAATTCGAGCCATTCCCGGCTGCCGATTTGCGGACAGACCACGGACGACGTGGACTTCTTCATCACGTTTCGCGATGCGTACCGGTTCAAGAACGAAGGCCACGGTTCGACCCAGCTTTCTTCCCTCCGGCTCGACAAGATCATGAAGGTCCCGCTGACGCAATCCCTCGACGACCTCTTCGAAAAATTCCAAAAATCCCGCAAGCATATCGCGCTCGTGCTCGACGAACACGGCGGGACTTCGGGGGTAGTCACCATGGAAGACGTCCTCGAAGAAGTCTTCGGCGACATCAAGGACGAAAAAGACCAGGAAGCGGTCTACATCCAAAGGAAAAACGAGCATACCATCGACGTCGTCGGGTCCGTGCTCATCGACGATATCCTAGAAGAATTCAATATGGAAGCAGAAAGTTTGGGCATTCCTAGCGAATATATCGGGGAACCCGTTTCCTACGTCATCCTTTCCGAAGAGGAAGAATTCCCGACGGTCGGATCCGAAGTCGTGTTCTCGGGGGCGAACGGCCGGCTCACATTGAACGTCACCCATTTGGATGGCACCGTTATCGAAAAAATATCCTGCCGGCTTTCCTAGCTAATAGGGAGTTTTGCCTTCGTAGTTGCCCGGCGGATCGTAGTGGCAGACGAGGATTTCCGTGCTCTGTCCCGACGCGTCGCAGTGAGCGAGCGCGCAGCCGACGTGTTGGGTATCCTTCCAAACCATCTGGGTATAATGCCCGCATACCTTGTTGGCCGCGCAGGAGTTGGTATCGTACTGGTAGAACGGTTTTTCCTTTGCCCACGCATAGGTCCCGTTCTTGATGGAAATCCGGTATCCCGGCGACGAACTCCATCCGGCATAGAGATTTTCCCCGTACCCATTGCGGATTTCTACGGGAGAATGCGCGAGGGGGCACCCGTTGTTTTCCAACATTCCCGCCCAGGTTTGCGCGCTTTTTGCCAAATCTTCCGACCATTCCAGTTTCTGGACTTTCAGGGATCAGCGGTACACGTTGTGGACTCCGAGAATGGCCTTCTGGTCTTTTTTCGTAATCGTTTCGGCACTCGCGGTCGATGAAATGCCAGTGAGCATGATCGCGGAAAGGAGGAAGGCAAGGGGTTTCATAAACGGAAGCTAGGGATACTTCGATGTCGCCGCGTTATCTCAAAGGGAATTCCTTTTCGTTGGGAAAGGGGAGGGGGTCGATGATCCGGAGCGGTTGGGACTGGCCTTCGACCCCGGATTTGAGCGTTCCGTGGACGAAATACGCACGGACGACCCGTCAGTTGCCGTTCACTTCCTGCACTTTGAAGCGGATATGGTAGACTCCGCCGATCATGCCTTTTCGCACGAGGCCGACATGGCGGGTGTTGTTGTCGATGATTTTTGGCACCGCGGAAATCCCGGAACGGTAGGCTTGGGCAATCTGCCATTGGAGCTGTTCGTAATCCTGCCGTTCCATTTGCTCCCTATCGTAGGTCTGACTGCCGATAAGCCCGCCGACGATCGCGCATCCCAAGCCGCTCGCCGTGGTGGAGCCCAGGGCTCGGCAGACGACGTATCCGATGCCGGCACCGACTACGGAACGGCTCACGCTGGAATCCGATCGGAGCGGTTCGTGCCGTTCCGAAGCAATTGGAGGCGCATAGTATAAGCCTCCGCTCCCGGAAGCGCGGAGGTTCTGGTCGGTCGGGTGAGACCGGTATTGATAATCCGAAGCGCAACCGCTCGCGACTCCGAGCGTGACGGCCGCGATGACGCCCTTGACTCAGGTGGGGAGTCCGTCCAGGAAGGAAGCCGGTTTCCGTGTAGGGGGCAAATCAGATTTTTCCATCGGTTCGAGGGGGCGCATAGGGGAGGGGATGAGTTGGGTTATTTATAGTGAGTTTTGTGGGTATGTCAAAAATATATGCACTCGTATAAAACGAACATATGTCAAAACCGAAGCGCCAAAAAAATATCGGCAGAGTCGCCTATCGATACCGAGTCACGGTAAAAAATGGCAACGAAGGAATCGCCATAGAGGGACAAGGTATTGCCTAATCGGTATTAATCCATGTTTTCGTTTTCGAATCGTATCCGTAATCGTTGAACAAGGGCATGCCGGGACACAGCAAGCGGAATTCGCCATCCTTGTTGGAATACAAATAGCGAGAAGGACGTCCTAGACATTTTGGCATCGAACCAAGTTCCAGTTGTTCGAGTTTTTCCGGATATTCCCCCACTCGGATCTGGTATTGCTCCAGGGACTGGACAATGGGAATCATGCGAGCTTCGGTCATATGCTGATAGAAAGGGATTCCATAATAGGATATGACTATCGTGAAAATACACGTCCCGTAGTAGAAAATCCTTTGATACGGAGTCCGGACGCGTTTGCCGAACAATCCATTCAGAAGAATTACAATACTTGTGGGTATTCCAAAAAAAACTGCAAGTAAGCATCAGTTCGGTCAGCTTATTACAAAAAAGAGTATGATTATGGCAAAGACGTACAGGCCCGTGTCCCGCTTCTTTTTTTCGCCGCCTGCTTTTTGATTTTCGACAAGGGCGGTTTCTCAGGTGGTCATAATTTGCGAATAGAGAAATACGAATCTACTTCCTTCCCCGAAACGCCGACAGGAGCGTAATCTCATCCGCGTACTCAATGAATCCCGCGTTCGGCAACCCTTTCGACAGCCGTGAGATTTTTATTCCTTTCACCGGCAGATATTCGTCGATATAGAGGGCGGTCGCTTCGCCTTCGATATTCGGATTGAGCGCGAGGATGAGTTCCGTGACGTTCTCGTCCCGTACTCGCCCGAAGAGCTCCTTGAAGCGCAGGTCCGAAGGGGATTTGCCGGAGATAGGGGAGATGACCCCGCCCAAGACGTGGTACCGTCCGAGGTGCACGCCGAGCCGCTCGATGGAAACGAGGTCGAGATAGTCTTCCACGACGCAGAGCGTTTCGGTTTTGCGGAGCGGGTTCCGGCATATTTCGCACTCGGCGTGATGTTTGTCGGTGAGCGATCCGCAGGTGGCGCATTCGTGGACGGTATCCTGGAGTACCGCGAGCGTTTCGGCCAGTTTCTTGACGTATCATGGATTCGACTTCAACAAAAAAAAGGCCAGTTTCACGGCCGTTTTCTCACCGATGCCCGGGAGGAATCCTATCAGTTCCGCTAACTTCTTCAGTATTTCTGGCATGGGTGGGGCTTCAAAGGTTTATTTTTTGTAGGTGTAGAGGGAATCTTTGAGGACGAGATACTTCGGGTTTTCGATCTGCTGCATGCCGCTTGCGAAGGAGGAATTGGCGAGGGTCGTGAGCGATTGGGCTTCCGCGATGCGGATGTTGAGGAGGCTTTCTTCGAATTGGTAGTTTTTCCGGGCGATTTCAATAGTGCGGAGGTTATACCCCTTGGTCGCGTTCACGTTGAGGACGAATACGTAGTAGATTCCGAGGAGCCCGATGAGCCCGAGCGACAGGATGTACGCTTCCCGGATCGAGAGGAGGTAATTCTCCCGGTTCGTTTTGCGACCGGTAAAGAAGGGGATGTTCCCAGTTTTCATGACGAGAAGATTGGCGTTCATGACGAGTTAGATTTTTTTATATATACGGAGTTTCGCGGATCTGGACCGCGGATTCGAGGCGATTTCCTCGGATGTGGGCTCGATTGGTTTTTTGGTAGTTTTCCGGAGACTGGCCGGGGTGACGGGCATTCCGGTGATTTCGTCGGCTTCCGGGGTCTCGAATTTCTTGCAGAGCTGCTTCACGATCCGGTCTTCGATCGAGTGGAAGGTAATGATGGCGAGGATGCCTCCCGGTCGGAGCGCTTCGATGGCTTGCGGGATGGACGTCTCGATGTGTTTGAATTCGTCGTTGGCTTCGATCCGGAGCGCCTGGAATACCCGGAGCGTGGATTTTTTGTCGAAGCTGGAGTTTTCTATGATTTCCTGCAGTTGTTTCGTAGTCGTTATCGGCTGGGTTTTTCGTATTTCGCAGATGGCTTTGGCGATGAAGTAGGCCTTTGGTTCGTCCGCGTAGTCCCGGAAAATCGTGGCGAGCTCGTGTTCCGAATAGGTTCTCACGATTTTCTCGGCGGTTTTCTCCGTATCGGACGTATCGAATCTCATGTCGAGCGGCCCGTCGCTTCGGAAGCTGAATCCCCGGTCGGCCTGGTCGTAATGGACGCTCGATACCCCGAGGTCATACAGGATACCATCTATTTTTTGTATATCCAGAGTTTCCAGGATATTTCGCAATTCGGCAAAACTCGAATGGACGGCCGTGAAATTGGAAGGGTTTCCCAGCTTGATCTTTGCTTCCTTGAGATTGGCCGGATCCCGATCGATCCCGATGAGCCGATCCTCGTTCGTCAACCGCGCCAGAAGGTGGGAGCTGTGTCCGCCGAGTCATAACGTGGCATCCACGAATACTCGTCCAGTAGCCTTTTCCGTAGCCAAAAGTCCGTTCAGGGATTCTTCCAAGAGTACCGGCGTGTGGAGCTCGAACACCATTTGTTTTGGTTTTTGTCAAAAACTACTCCGTATTCAATCTTCTTAAACACCCCCAGAAACTACTCCATTTTGTACCGTTGTCAACTTGTTTTAGCGCTTTCCGGCATTTTTTCAAAGGGGAAAAACGCGTGGGGATTTCTCTTCGGGGTTTTGCACATTCGATGTTAAAAACTTTGTAAAAAACGGATGATTTTGTGAAAAAGTCTCATGGTGACCCTTGATTTTTGTCAATTTGTCCGTACAGTTGACCCAATCCAAGAAAAAGAATTGCCAAAAATCAGTATTAAAAGTCGCAGTATCCTTTGTTGCTTTTTTCATGAAATCCACTCCAGCCGTCGTCGGCACTTTGCTTCTCGCAACCTCGCTTTCCTACGCTAATGCCAATGCCCACGAAGTGCCAACCGATGTCATTCCCGCCAAAGAAAATCCGGCAAGAACCATAGAAGCGACCAAGGCCAAGGCGAATGTGGCGCTCCAGCATTCATGACTTCCCATGCTCGCGGATTCGACCGACAATAATCACGTGCTTCAGTGGAAAACGAGCATCAAGCGAGATCTGGGTCCCAATTCCCAATTCGTTTTCGGCAATTCGAACGGCCTTCGGCTCGGAGTGGAATTCAATCTTTCGTCCACTACGCCGAATAACCCGAACTATTACGATTCAAAGCTCGGCATCGGCGTCACGAATACCGGCGTCGGAATCAAGTACACCGCAAAATTCTAATATACACGACCGGCAATCGGGGGGATTTCTTTGGAATTTCCCGGATTTTTCGTATACTCGGGACAGTGTCTATACCCAACGGGAATTGGCTTCCCGGTTTTTCCAGTCACATATTCGGACATCTTTCATTTTTTTCTTCGGTCACTTATTCCCGATAAGCTCCCGGAAGAAGAAAAATGAAACCTGTTCCGAATCTATGACCGCAAAATACCGAAAACCAATTCCTGTTGG
>CAIVSN010000172.1 GCA_903908595.1 uncultured bacterium | reverse complement strand
GTAGACCGCGACGCCCCCGGTCATGGCGAGCGTGACGTGGGATTCCGGAACGGGATACCTCCCGGCGATCACGTTGGCGATGTCCAGTCACTTCTTGAGGACGGCCAGATTGGATATCCGGTCGCTGTCCCTCGCGGACGCGCCGTACCCCGAGATGCTGATGAACCCCATGGTGCCGAGGATGGCCAATATCGTTATGACGACTATAAGTTCCACCAAGGTGAATCACAAAATCCCCCTATATGCGGGCGTTCGCTTGCCCGGCATTTCCTTGCGTTTGCTGTTTTCCATATGGGGGTGATTAAATGAAAGCGGGACCATAGTGCGCCACTGTGACCGTGCTTGAGTTCCGTGCCCGCGATTATCTCCTATGTTCGGGCAAATGCAATAGATTTCGGGGGAATTACCACGTCCTCGCACAAAAAAACAGTTCGGCGAGGAGTTTTCCAAATCCCCCGCCGGCACAAAAAAACGGTTCGGCGGGATGGAATCCGAAGCCGAATCCGAGCACCGAAGCGAGGCGTACGATAGTACGTTGAGCGAGGAGCGGAGGAGTCGGCAAGGAGTCCACCCGCCGAACCGTTTTTTTACCAGGTCCGGGCGTATTTCGCTTTGATGCGTTTGGCCTCATTCTTCCCAAGCTTCTCTTCCAAGACCATCGCGAGCTCCCCATCCTCCTGCCAGAGCGACATGTCGAAGTCGATGCCACGTTCCACCTTGAGCTTGTAGTCGTTGTAATTCCCGTACGACAGCACGACTTCCCCATTGTCGATGATCCAGAGGTGCGTCGCGAGCCGGTTGACGAAATACCGGTCATGGGAAATAAACAGGATTGTTCCCTTATACCCCCGGAGCGAGTATTCGAGCGCTTCCCGGGAATCGTAGTCGAGATGGTTGGTCGGCTCGTCGAGGATCAGCAGGTTCGCCGGCTGTTGCCCGATAATCGCAAAGAGAAGCTTGCTCACCTGCCCGCCCGAAAACCCCATCATCGGCTTGTCGAGGTCGTGGAATGTGAACCCGTAGTAACCCAGAAGCCCCGCGAGCCGCTCACGGGCAATCGTGCCGACCAAGCGTTCGTAGTTCGCATGCAGGGTAGTCGTGAAATCGAGCTCCTCGTGCATCTGCGAATAGTACACCACCTCGGTTCCCTTGCCCTGGATAATGCGCCCGTCGAGGAGCGGAATCTTGTCGAGGATGGTCTTGAGCAGCGTGGACTTCCCCACCCCGTTCTCGCCGACGATCCCGATTCGGTTCCCGGCATACAGCGTGAGTTCGTTGATATAAAATAACGGCTCTTCCCTCCCGATGAACGCCTCTTTGAGAAAGAGCACCCGTTCCGAGGATTTTTCCCCGAGATTCCAGAGGAACGTGGGACGGAAATTGGCCTCTGGTTTTTCGAGGACTTCCACCTTTTCGAGCGCTTTCTCACGGCTCTTGGCAAACCCGGCGCGGGACCCGGCGCGGAACCGGTTGATGAGGGTTTTTTCGGATTTGATGAATTCCTGCTGTTCTTCGAAGAGCTTCTCGGACTTCTCGAAATTCTTGTTGCGTTCCTTCATATAGGCCGTGTAGTTGCCGTGGTAGACGGTGAGCTTGCCGGAGACGATCTCGAAGGTAAGCGTGGTCGTCCGGTCGAGGAATTCCCGGTCGTGGGAAATGATCATGTAGCCGCCCTTCCAGGTCTCGTTGAGGTAATCTTCGAGCCATTCCACCGACGCGAGGTCGATGAAGTTCGTAGGCTCGTCCAAAAAGAGGAATTCCGGTCGGGAGAGCAACACCTTCGCGAGGGCGATTTTGGTCCGCTGTCCGCCCGATACTTCCTTGACCGAACGCCCGAGCAGGTCAAAAATCCCGAGCCCGCGGGCGACCCGGTCGATTTCTCGCTCGTAGTCGTAACCGCCGAGCATATGGTAGCGTTCCAGTACCCCCGTATAGCGGTCGATGCCGCCCGGCGCGTCCATCTCCGCTTCGGCGGCTTCGAGTTCGGATTCGAGCCTGAGGATGTCGGAGAACGCGAGCCGGAGCTCTTCCTTCACGATAACGTCTTCCTTGTCAAAATGTATCTGGGAAAGGTAGCCAAGGCTCAGGCTCCCCGTATTCTCGAATACCGCGTCGGGGACTTCGATTTCCCCGGTGATGACCTTCATGAGCGTGGTCTTCCCCGCCCCGTTCGGCCCGACCATGGCGATACGGTCGTCCGCGTTGAACATCAACGAAATCTTGCCGAGGATTTGGACGCCGTCGATTTCGTATCGCGGGATGGAGAGGGAAATATGTTTCATGGCGGGATTGTATGGGACAATGGAAGGTTTTCAAATGGGAATGGGAAAAGGCGCAAAAAAAACCGGCCCTTCCGAGCCGATTCCCTATATATGCCTCAATCCGACCACTGCTCTCGCACGGTCGAATTTTCAGCGGTTTCCGTTCCTCCGTCCCCGGACTCCCCCGTTGGGAACTCCGGAATCGGCGCTTTTGGTATTTGCCGCATTTCTCGGACTCGGTATCAGGAGATGCCTTCGTCCCGGGAATACCGGTGCGACGCCTCTTCTGAAATTTTCTCTCCACATCCCGTTACGAGCTTCCCGACTGGCCGCGCTCGCGCGCAATTCCAAGTGGAACTGTTCCAGGTTCTGGAATTTCGGCACCGGTACCATACCGGGGTCAATGCCGAAATACGAAAACGTGGCCCGGAAAAACTCCGAAGTCACTGCCAATATGTCATTCATGTATTACCTCTTTCTTTTTGGAAAAAATTTCATCAGATCGATGCCCTGGTTATACCCAACAGGAATTGGTTTTCGGTATTTTACGGTCATATATCCGGAACAGGTTTTGTTTTTCTTCTTTCGGGAGCTTATCGGAAATAAGTGACCGAAGAAAAAAATAAAAGATGTCCGGATAGGTGACTGGAAAAACCGGGAAACCAATTCCTGTTGGGTATATATACCCGGACGAACCCGAAATGTCAAAATCTTTCGAAGTATTGCAATGGAAAATCAGGGGGTCGCCCGGGGTCGTTCCGTGCATGATCATATCTTGGAACCCTACGGATACGTGAAATTTCGTTCTTTGGATCGGCATCGCGGAAAGGCCCAAAAATCATTCCGGCACCCCTCAGAATTATCTCCGAAAATTGTTTGACTATTTATCAAAACAATGGCTTAATTGGTTTTGTGCTTGGCAACGCGAGTTCGCCATCACAATTCGCGAAAGCGAATACTCCTTAACCCATTATTGCCGTATGATTCTATAAACATGCAAATGGGGATACAAATCGAACGTCTGCATTGAGGCTGCAACGTTCCAAACCTCCGACAATCCTGTCGGAGGTTTTCTTTTGTGCCCGGCTATTTCTTAACCAGGCGCATCGCGTCTCCAAAACTGTAGAATCGGTAGCCTTCCGACTTCGCATTTTCATACGCAACCTTAAGATTCCTTAATCCGGCGAACGCGGAAATCATCGGAATCAGGGTGCTGTTCGGCAAATGAAAATTGGTCACGATCTCGTCCACGACCCCGAATTCGTAGCCCGGATAGATGAAAATGGACGTCTCGGCCGTCGCCACTCCGTCGTGAAAATTGGAGCGTAACCGGAAGAGCTCGTCGCGGACGAACTCCGGGTGGTTCGCGTCGATGGAAACATCCGACTGCCTTTGCCACCAGGATTTTGCTTCCTCCGAAAGGTTCGCCTGCGTCTCGACGAGCGGCCATATATAGAGGAGCGATTCCAGGTACCGGACCATCGTCGTCCCAACCGCGAGCACCGGATTTCCGGCGAGTTTCGCCTGCGCGACCGCTTCGAGGATATTTCGGGTCACCAGCATGGTTTCCGCGTGCATGGTATGGTTCCGGATATCCTCCTGGTTGACGATCTTGAAGGTGCCGATGCCGACATGGAGGGTAGCGTAACAGAGTTTCGCGTGCGCCGCCGTTTCGCACGCTTCCAGGAGCGACCGGGTGAAGTGCAGGGAGGCCGTCGGGGCCGCGAGCGATCCGGGATGCCGGGCGAATTCCGTCTGGTACTGGTCCTGGGCTTCCCGCGAAGGCTCGATGTAGGGCGGGATGGGGTAAATGCCGTAATCCATGAGCATGTCCATAGCGGAATTTCGCGATTTCATCACGAAAATTCTCCCTTGGTAGGTGATTTCCAGCGTCTCGAACTCGTACCCCCCGAGCGTCACGACCGCGCCGATGGGAAAACTGTCCCCGGGATACACCATGGCCTCGAACCGATCGGCGGACTCCCCTGCCGGCAGATCGACGAGGTTCAGATAGAGGATTTCACCGGTGCGTTCGCGGATCGTACCGCGATGCGTTATCGAGAATGCCGATTTGATCCTGGCCGGGAGCACCTTCGTATCGTTCAGGAACATCGCGGTATGATCTGCGAGCTGTCCGGGAAGCCCGAAAAAATCCCCATGGCCCATCTGTCCATCCGGGTTGAGCGTCAGAAGCCGGGCGCTTTCCGGAGGGAAAACCGGGACTTGGGCGACGTTCGCGGGATCGAGTTCGTACGCGTACGAACTCAGCAAATAAGGGGAAAGCGGCATGCCGTGAAGGGTATGGTTTCGGGAAACGATGTCAAATGGAGTTGCGCGGTCGTGCGATCGAGTCGCGGATTTAATTTTCCGCGCGTGACTTGGCGTACATGAATCTCGCGATTTGTCCAACTTGCATTTTTGGGCTTTTGCCTACTATGTTGCCCATATGAAGAAACTCCCCCTCCTTCTCCGCCCTTCCATACTCACGAAACTCCCCATTCTCCTGCTGGTCGCGATTTTCATTACCCCGGTCGTGCTGATCAAGCTCAATTATCAGTTGGGCCTTTTTTTCATCGCGCTGTACATTTCGTATTGGACCATCAAGGTGTTCGAATCGTACTATTACGTCATACGCTCCTATTTCGAGCTGTTGGACTACGGCCGGAGGAATTTTAACGAAAACGAAATCCTGCTCAAAAGCGGCGCCCACGTTCACCATGTCGTCGTGGTGCCCATATATACCGAACCGTACGACGTCATCGAAGACAACGTCAACGCGATCCTCGCGAACGATTTCCCGTTCATGGACCGGATCACCGTCCTGCTCGCGACGGAATCCAGAGCACCGGAAGCGGAAGAACATTCCAAGGCCATCATCGCCAAATTCAGCAGGGAAAAAATCGAAATCGTCAGTGTCATCCATCCGGCCGGCCTCCCGGGAGAAGGCAAGGTAAAGGGATCCAACATCACCCATGCCGTCCGGGAATACGAGCGGCTTCGAGAAGCTGACCCCGCGCATGGCAAACTCGATCCCCACAATACGTTCGTCTCGACCATCGACACCGACACCCGGGTGGAAAAGAATTTTTTCTCCATCGTCACCTACCGGTTCGTCACGACCGAATTCCGGGACCAAGCGATTTTCCAGTACACGCCGGTATATTCCAACAATTGGTCGCAGGGGCATTTTTTCGCCCGGCTCATCGCGATGGGCACGACGCTCTGGCAGCTGTTCGAATCCCAGAACCCGGAATTTTACCGGAATTTCGCGGTATACGGGCAATCCCTGCTCTGCCTGCAAAAATCCGATTACTGGTCGCGGACTTCCATCGTCGAGGACGGGCTCCAATACTGGAGAAGCTATTTCGCCTGGGACGGGATGTTCCGCATCGTGAACGTGCCGGCCGTGTGCCGCATGGACCTCGTGGACGAAACGAACCTCTGGAGGACGATCACGTCCCAATACAAGCAGCTCCGAAGGTGGTCGTGGGGCTGTACCGACATCGAATTCGTGCTCCCGCAATTCTACCGCAACCGCCATATTCCCCGATGGGACAAAATCCGCAAGTCGGTCTACCTCGTGCAGAACCACCTGTTCTGGGCGGGCGGCTCGCTGATGCTCTTTTTCATCGGGTATATTCCGGGGATTTTCGAGAGCCTGCGCACCTCCATCGCGGTGCTGACCGTGCCGTTCGCGAGCTCCATCATCTTCACGATCCTGTTTTCCACGGTAGTGTTTCCGGGGTTGCTCTCGATCCACATCATGAAACGCTACGCGAAGCTCCGCAAGCGGGACTACGTGTTCTGTATGCTGCAATGGATGCTCGTGCCGATGCTCACGCTCACGCTGTTTTCCATACCGGCCATGGAGAGCCAAATCCGGCTCTTCGTCGGCAAACGGCTCGATTCCTTCGATACCACGGCCAAAATGAAACGGAACTAATCCCATTCCCATGCTCGACAGCTATCACGACGAAGTCCGCAAGAAACGAAACAACCACGCCTTTTTCTGGGGAATCGTTTTCGTCTTCTGAATTTTTTTGTTCATGTTCTTCCAGGGATACTATTTCTCGGTAACGGTAGGATTCGAGGAATTGCTCAAGAAGCGCAATCACGAAAATACCCAGCCGATGGCCCAAATCCTCAAGTCGTTCGGGATCATCAACCTCCAGGTCAATCCGAATCCTCACGTCCTCACGCTGAACGGGCTGCCGTATGCCAACGGCGACAACAAGTTCGTGGATTACGGGAGCTACGAATTGCGGGTGGAAGAACCGGGGTACATTCCGCTCACCATCGATATCGACCTTTCCCGAAACCAATCGTTCTATCTCAATACCGTCAAGCTTTTCAAAATTCCGGTCGAAAAGCCCTTCGATCGGCCGACCAGCCGGATCGAAAAATCCGGGAAGGGGTTCATCGGCTGGGGCTCGAGCGGAAGCATCGTGAGGTACCCGACGGGCACGGGTACGGGGACCCCGCTGAATTCCATCCTCCTGCCTAGCGGTACCGGGGCGTCGTCAAATGCGGCTTCCATCGTGAAATCCGGAATCGTTTCCTTGGGAGAAGGGTATTTCGCGTACAAAAGCAAAATCTATATCCTGAACGCGGAAGGGATCCTGATGGCCGACGAGTCTTTCCGGTCCATAGAACTCTGCCCCAATGCCAAGATGATCTACGGGGAAATCTACTGTCCCGATTCCAAAAAATTCATGACCGGAAAGTACAAGGATCTCCGAGATTCCATTCTGGAAGTGAATTCGCAGTTCATCCGAACCGATTCTTCGCTCATCCGGCTCGGGGGCACGATTTTCAACAGCTCCACCCCGCTCACGGGTAACATAGCCTTCAGCGGATCGTCGAAACTTATTTCCCACGAGGGGAAACAGGTCATCCTCAATCAGGAAAAACTCTACGATATCGAAAACAATTTCAAGGAAATCCGGATCGAGGGATTCGACGGCATCTTGCGGACCGAAAAATTCGGCGACGAAACGGTGACGGTCGGAAAGCGCCAAAGCAGCGTATGGGTAAGAATCGAAGACGCCAAGGGCAACAAAACGGAAGCACAGCTTCTGGAGTTTGCCGGAAACGACGTCACGATAGCTTCCATTGGCGGGGCGTATGTGATCGCTTCCGAAAAAGAAGTCGTCCTCTATTACAAGGGCGCCCGTTCCACATTCCGGCTGGCGACGGGAAATATCCTCTTTGTTTCATGAAAGAACATCGTGTATAACCGTGAGGGCAAAACCTATTCGATTACCTTGGAAGAAGTGGACTAATACCAAATTAATCTAATTACTGTTGATTTAATATAAAAGTCGAGTACACTGTCGTTAGTATTTTTTACTGATCACACATGGCTAACACTCCACTTTCACTCGTAACTCATCATACAAAAAAAGAACTTCATTCT
>CAIVSN010000171.1 GCA_903908595.1 uncultured bacterium | reverse complement strand
GGTTTTTCCAGTCACATATTCGGACATCTTTCATTTTTTTCTTCGGTCACTTATTCCCGATAAGCTCCCGAAAGAAGAAAAATGAAACCTGTTCCGAATCTGTAACCGTAAAAAGCCGAAAACCAATTCCTATTGGGTATACCCAACGGGAAACCAATTTCCGTTGGGTATGTTCATTTTCGCGTCCCGCTTTAACCCGTCCTTAATTACGATAACCTATTCTATCCCCGCATTCAGCAAGAAGTCATTTAACCTTCATTTTTATGAAACACGCAAAAACCATCGTAGCTTCCGTCCTTCTCGTAAGCGCCGTTGCCGCAACTTCCGTATTCGCCGCCAATTCCATGGGAATGGGCAATAAGGCGGGCATGGGGAAGGGAAATCCGTTCTCGAACACCGGAGTCATCCAGATGCTCAAGGACAAGGGAATCACCGCTCCGACCGCCGAAGAGGCAAAGGCCTTCGAAACGAAGATGAAAGCGCTTCAGAAAGCGGAAAAATCTCTGACAACGGAAGCGAAAGCCCAGCTGGAAACCCTCCGGCAGAGCTTCCGGAAACAGGAACGCGAATTTTACCGGACGCAGGGGGTAGTCCTTCCGACCGAAGACGAAATCGCGAAAATGGAAGCGATCCGGGAACTTCTCAAACCGGCAACCGGAAGCGGCGCCAGAGGCCCTATGGGCGGCGAAGGAATGGGTCGTGGCGGCATGATGGGCGGCGGGGAAGGCATGGGACGGGGCGACCGAAAAGATGAATCGGAAGGCATGGGACGAGGCGACCGACAGGGCGGACCGGGAATGACGAACGGTTCAGGAAGCACGGTAAGGCCTCGCGGAGGCATGATGAACCAGGGAGGACAAAGAATGGACCGTGGAGGCATGACGAACGGTTCCGGAAGCACGGTAAGGCCTCGCGGAGGCATGATGAACGGTTCCGGAAGCACGGCCAAGCCTCGCGGAGGCATGATGAACCGGGAAAATATGAGGCCGCCAATGCCTCCCGAAGGAGCTCCGACCGCACCGGAAGCCCCTATGGATTCGATGGTCAACTAGGGAACGAAATCGAAGGCATACCGGATTTCATCGATACTTCCCGCTCCCTGGATGAGAAATACATATCTCTCGTGATCCAGGGCGTCGAGTTTCAATACTTCCGAAACGGCGTTCGGAATGCCTCAGGCGTTCCGAACGTTTTTTTGATGGGGGCGGATCGCGTCCACGAGCCGGTCCGCCGTCATGTAGGCGATATCCTCTTCCGTATCCCGGCTCAGGTAGATGTCCGGGATGATGACCTGGTCCGCGTCGCCGAAACAGGTCGCGAAATCCCCGAGCAATGCCCGGGTCCTTGCCGCCTGGTGCGGTTGGAAAATCACGACGAGTTCCCGATCCGGGTATTTTGCCCGGATGGCCCCGAACGTGGGCCGGAGTTCCGAGGGGTGATGCCCGTAGTCGGACATGACGATATTGCCGTTCGCGGTCGTGCCGACGATTTCGCTCCGCCTCCAGGATCCGCCGTAGCCTTCGAGGCCCGCGATCCGCTCGATTTCGGGAATGCCGACGATTTCTCCCACGGCATAGGCGAGGTTAGCATCGAGCCGGAGGTGTTCTCCGGGCACCTTGAGCGACAGGCGGGGGATTGCCGTAGGCGTTCCCGATCCCGCTTCGGCAAACCCGTCCATTTCCACCCAATACCACTTGAGCCGATCCCGGGCTCCCGGCGCGAGGGATTCGTAGAGCTTGCGGCATCCGTCGTCGAGCCGGCTCAGGACGACCGCCCACCGGGTGCGTCCGATCAGGGATACGAACGCCGACTGGTAGTCCGCTTCGTCCCGGTAGTAGTCGAGGTGGTCGATATCGATATTCGTTATTACCGTCACGTACGGCGTATATTCCAGGAAGTGCCGCTTGTACTCGCAGGCTTCGATGGCGAACCAATCGCTCCGGTCGTCGATATGGAGGTTCGTTCCCCCGAACTGGGCGAGCTTGGTGCCGACGATGGTGGATCCCCCGACGTTCGAGCCCGCGAGCATGACGCCGAGGAGCGAAGTGGTGGAAGATTTGCCATGGCTGCCGGCTACGGCGATCTGCCGTTTCGAATTGGTGATGTCGGCGAGCGCCTGGGGATAGGAGCGGATTTTTATCCCGCGTTCCTGGGCCAGGGCGAGCTCGACGTTCACGGAAGAGGCCTTCCCGTGGGAAACCCCGGCCGCCGCGATAAAAATCCCCTCGGTATGCACGAGGAGGTCGGTATACGCCGGGAGGTTTTCCGCCCGGTGCCCGATATGGATGTCGAACCCCTCGCGGACGAGGTCCCGGGTGATTTCGCTTTCGCTGGAGTCGGAACCGGAAACGGTCCATCCGAGATTCTTGTAGTATCTCCCGATGGCCGAAACCCCGATACCGCCGGCTCCGATAAGGTGAAGGTGTGGGGGCATGTTTAGGTACTGTTTACGAACTGCAGGAGTCTCCTAGTCTTCGATCTCCTTCTTGATGTACTCTTCGGCACAGGCGTCGAAATCCCTCCATTTCCGGGGATTCTTGACGTAGGCGTCGATGGCGCGGAGGAGTCCGGCATTCGCCGCGAGAATCTGGTCGGAAACCGCCCCGGCTTGCCAGACGAGCGTGGCCACTTGCCGGAGCCGGCTTTCGGCGATGCGTTGCCGGGCGATCATATCGCCGCCCGCTACCGCTTCGAGCAGGGCATATTCTTCTTCGTACGACAGGGGCTCGGAGCGCCCCAGCTTATTCAGGAATTGTTCGAATTGCGACATGGGAATCGGGGATAGAATGTACGGCTACGACGAATTGGCGCGCGCGGTCCAGGTAGTTTTGGAACAGTCAGAAACTCGCGCATCCGGGCGACAAAAGTACCGTCTCTCACAGAGTAGCGATTTGGGAAGCCTTTGCAACCGCTTCTTGCATGGAATCGGCAAATTCGTGGGAAATTCCCGCCGTTTCCGCCACGCCCGCGAATTTTTCCCGGGTCGCGCCGATGCAGACGGCATGCTTGACCGTGGATGCGAACAATCCTGCCAAACGGTCGAAACGGTCGCCCTTGTCGGATCCGCCGGCGATGAGCACCACTTTCTTCCCGGCATAGGATTCGAGCGCCACCTTGAGGCTTTGCGCCGAGGTGGATTTGGAGTCGTCGACGTAGGTTACTCCGTTTTTGACGGTTACGAATTCCAAGCGGTGGGGAAGCCCGGCGATGCCCGCGAGGTATCCGACCGTGCGTTTGGAACAGATCTTCAGCTCGTTGGCCACGCAGGCGGCCGCGAGGAGGTTCATGGCGTTGAACGCGCCTTTTAGCTTCGTTTGGGAGAGCCGGTATTTTCTCCTGCCGGAAATCCAGATGGTTTCGCCGTCGGTCCGGTCTTTGAGGGTTTCGCTTTTTCCGTACCACCGGACGATATTTGGGAATTCCCCTTTTTCCAAGAGGCTTTCCTGCGCGACGACCCGGGTTTTGGTGTGCCGGACGAGGTTCATTTTGGCCCGGAAATACTCCCCGACGCTCCCGTGCCAGTCGACGTGGTCGGTTTCGAAGTTGGTAAAAATCGTATAGTCGGCCATGAAGGCGCCGTTGCGTTCCCCGGCGGGCAATCGCTCCAGCGATTCCATCCGTTCCCCGATGCCGTTGGCCATGAAGCTCGAAACCTCGATGACGACGTATCCCCGTTTGAGCCCGCGTTCCCGGATATCCCGGACGGTTTCCGAAAACGGGATTTCGAAATTCCCCGAGAGGAATACCCGGTCGTCGCCGAATTCCTGCCGCAGCAGCTCGTAGGCGATCCACGAAGTGGTCGATTTGCCGTCCGTGCCCGTAACCGCGACGATCTTGAAGCCTTTCGGGAGGTACCGGTAGGCGAAGTCGAGCTCGCTGACGGCATTGTTCCCCGAGAAGGCCCGGTTTCGGGGCGGGACTCCCGGCGACGGGACGAGCAGGTCAAAATCCCCGGCCGAGAATTCCCCGTCGGAATCGTCGAAGGTCCGCGAGGCGATTCCGAGGGATTTCCCGAGAACCGCTACCGCTTCTCCGACTTTTCCTTTCCCGTAAATCGCGAATTCTTTTATTGACATGGCAGGCATTTTTGCATATAACGGCGTTTTCCAATACAATGGGGACCTATGGCAACCATACTAAACAATTTTCAGCCTCCCGCAAGGCCAAGTGAGACTTTGACTTCCGCGGAATTCAACGGCGACAAACTCCACCCGGAAGATCGCGACCGGATGAGCCTGACCCGGATTTCCGCCCAAGTGGCGCTTTCGCTGTCGGAAATCGTTTCCGGCGAACAGAAGGAGCTGCAGACCTACCAGATCCTGTCGACCATCGCTCCGACGCTCGAACAGTGCAAGGCTATCGCCAACTGGGCGAAAAAATCCGGCGAACATCTGTTTCTCCTCTTCGGTTCGCGGTGAGGGAACGTCGTCGCGAAGGAACTGCCGGATACGGATTCGGAAAAATTCGCCATCGAGATGGGATTGTACATCAACTCGAACACCGCGTTCATGCTGGCCCGGAAAAATCCCAACGATTTCCGGGGATTGACGGCGATGGACATCCTTTCCACCGAAGCGATGAGCCGGGAAAGCATCGGCGCGTTCATCGACCGGCTGATCGATCCGAAAAACCTGAGCGGCAAAAGCCGCGACATATTCGATCCGAAGGGAAGGGCAAATTCGATGAACAAGAAGGCGATCAACGACGGGAAGGTCCATCTGATCAATACCACCTACCAATTCGCCGTGCTGTTCGTCCAACTGCTCGGGATACAGCTCCGCGATAGCCAAATCCGGCGAAAATTCGATACCGTCGAGGAATTCAAGGAACACGTGTACCGTATCAAACCCGAACTGAACGAGCCGGACAAGAAGGACGATCGGTACGTTTTCGAACGGAAGAACGGGGTGGGGATGATCATCGAATGCGCGCTGATCCGGGCGATGGACCATACCTACGACACCCTTTCCAGCAACCGGTTCGGGAGATTGGACCAGGAATCTTCGGAAATACTCAAAAAAATCAAATCGATCCGCCGCGTCCAGATTACCAACGAGAACGAGTCGGGTTTCGATATCCGCTACAACCATCCCGACCGGTATTTCGAAGGCCACGTGTTCCTCAGGAAGAAGAACTTTTTCAAAATCCTGCTCAAAATGGCGTACAACCGCCGATACGGCGAGGCGGAAGCCATGAAAGACCTCCTCGGGATGCGATACGAAACGCTGAACCCGAACCAGGAAAACATGGCGAACGCCGTGATATTTTTCCAAAGGGAAGTCTTCGACGAAGGGGCCAAGTACGAACAGAAGGGAGGACTCCTGGACGTCGCGCTCATCCGGGAAAAAGGCATCGATTTCACGGCGGTCGACCCGAGGAAAAAGGGAACCAACAGCCAGCTGAAAAACGGGGATATCACGGGTACCGTGAGCCGCAAGGAGATAGGTTCGGAGCTATTTACCACCGGGAATATCGAGATGCAGTTCCAGAACGTCGGCGGCATGGAAAACGGGTACAACAAGACCGAAGTGTACGAGCTGAAAAAATTCCTATCGGCCGCTTCCCGGATTCTCATGGGATTCGATATCCGGAATTTGAAATTTTTCATCCAGGTTTTCGCCGGAGAAGAAACGGGGCTTTCCGAAAAGAGCATCCTGCACCACCTGTTTTTCCCGACCGAGGGTTGGGAGCCGCACATGTCCCCGAACCAGGAAATCGATGGGGACGAAGCGGACACCGAAAATTTCTCCGAACAGTGGGTTTCCCGATATTGGGATTCCAGCCACGGCTTCATCCTCCCGCTCAAATCCAGGAAGTGAGGCGTGAGGTTCACGACTCGAGATATCATCAGTCCCTCGTATTTCGACCTGTACCACAAGTCCTATCTCCAGCCGGCCACCGTCGGTTTCGACTACCTTTTGAAAATGTACGACCGGGCCGACGTGAGGAAAGAAGTGGATACGTTCAAGAGGCTGCGGATCGAGATGGAAGCGAACGTCCATATGAAAGACGCCCAGGAGGCGTTACCCGCTGAACCGCACGTTCGCCGTTCCGCCTTCCGACAATCGGAATTCCGGATGCCGTAGCAGGTACCCGGCGAATCTCGCCGCCGCTTCGGATCCCGGATCGACGATGTCGACGGTGGTGCCGTGGATTCGTTGCCAGGTTTCGAGGATTTCCCGCCGGACGATGGGGTAGTGGGTGCAGCCGAGCACCAGGGCTTCGGTATCGCGCTCGAAGCGGCCGATGGCCGCTTCGAGCAGGCGTCGGACGGACGCTTCGTCCCGCGCTTCCGACTCGATGAGGTCCACGAGGCCGGGCACCGCGATTTCCCGGATGGAAATCCCCGGGTTCAGGACCCGTACCCGGTCGCCGTAGGCCCGGCTGTTCACGGTGGATTGGGTCGCGAGGATGCCGACCTTGCCGTATCCCATGTCCGCGACTTTTTCCGCTCCGGGAAGCGTGACCCCGAGGATTTTGATCCCGCAGCCGGGCGGGTACTTCTCGTTCTGGAGGTATTTGACGGCCTGGGCCACGGCGGTATTGCAGGCGAGCACGACGATGACGCAGCCCGCGTCGATCAGGGTTCCCACGCCGCGCTCCACGAGTACGAGGATTTCTTCGCGGGTGCGGTCGCCGTAGGGGCAGTTCGCGGAATCCCCGAAATACTCCATGTCCAGCGTGGGATGGAGCTTGCGGAACGCTTCCATGACCGCGAGACCGCCGATTCCGGAGTCGAAAAACCCGAGCTTACCCATAGAGTTCGCGAAGGGACGATATTTGACGGAACGTATTCGCCGACGGCGGCGGATCGGCGCGTGCCGGAGTGTCTTCGTACGTTATTTGGAAGAGTTCCAGGCGGGAGGCGTCCACGTCTTCGGCAATGGATATCCGGTAAAGTTCCAGGGCCTTGTCGTCGGAATAGAGGACCCGGTGTCATGGATATTCCGACTGGATGCGCCGTATGGCCGAAGCCTTCCCGACGGTAATGTCCGTGATGTGGACTTCGTCGAATCCGAACCCGAGGACGCCGAGCTTCCGCGTTTGGAGTTCTTCCGACCCGGCCGTTACGACCACGAGGGGGATGCCTTGCCGACGCCAGTTCTCCAAGAGTTCCCGGACTCCCGGATACCAGGAAAAATCCGCTTTGAAATGCCGGTCGAGTCCGGTTTCAAAACCGTTCGCCCGTTCGGAATCGTTCGGGAAGAGGCTACGGGAATACCCGCCGAAGCTCAGCCCCGCGGAACTTCGGATATTTTCCCGAAGTTCCCGTTCCGCCGTTTCCCGAGATATCCCGAACGATTCGGCGATATCGTAAAACCCCCCGTAACCGCTCCGGAAACGAGCTAGGGTGAAGTCGAGATCCAATGCGATAACGGGAGGTTTCTGAGCCATGCGGCCGGAAGTTTTAGTGATCTTTCGTAAGTCCGATGAAGGTCTTGATATCGTGTTCGAATTTCGAACCGACGTACGATACGAGGATTCGGGAAACCCACATCGCCGTGAAGAGGGAGAGCAGGATTCCGATACCGAGCGCGAGCCCGAATCCCTTGATGAGCGACGTGCCGAAGATGTAGAGCACGACCGCCGAACTGAACGACGTTACGTGGGAGTCCCAGATGGCCGTCCAGGATTTCGCGAACCCGAGGGCGGTCGCCTTGCCCAGGTCCGAATTGGCCCGGAGCGCTTCTTTGGTACGCTCGAAAATCAGGATGTTCGCGTCGATCGCGAGACCGATGGAAAGGATCATTCCGGCGATGCTCGCCAGGGAGAGGACGATGCCGAACCCCTTGAAAATCGTCACGAGGAGGATGGCGTACACCACGAGCGCCACGCCGGCGAGGAGTCCGGAAACCCGGTAGTAGAACGTGAGGAAAATGACGATGGCGACGAGTCCGATCGCTCCGGCCCTGACGATGACCGCGAGGGCGTCGTTACCGATTTTCGCGTCGATGGTCCGTTCGCTGGTGAGGTAGATCGGAGCCGGGACGATACCGGTATTGATGTCGGTGGCGAGCTTCTTCGCGGATTCCGCGGTGTACTGTCCGGTAATGACCGCTTTTCCGTCCGGGATAATCGCCTGTACGGTCGGAGCGGTGATGAGTTCGCCCCCGACGAAGATGGCGATCGGCTTGCCGATGAGCCGTTTCGTGAGTTCCGCGAAGATCGTTTTCCCGTCTTCGTTGAAAGTGAGGTCGACCTGGGGAGAAAATCCCTGGCTGAAATTCACCCCGGCCCGGACGAGGTATTTCTCGTCGAGGATCTTGCCGGCCACGGTTTTCGCGGGAGCCCACTGGCTCGGCTTCTGGCTGATGATCAGGGCCTGGTAGCTCAGCACCCGGGTCTGGTAGGATTCCATTCTGGTTACGCCCCCGGAACCCGTCGCGGCCCCGGTACCGGTAGCCGCCTTTTCCCGGGTTACCGCGGCGTTGGACGTGATATTGAGGATGGCGTAGGTTTTTTCCCCTTCGCTGATGACCGCTTCGCCCTTCTCGTTGGTGGTATACGATCCGGGAAGCTGTCCTTCGAGCAGGTCGGTGAGCCCGGTGGTCGTGATTTTCTTGAGCGCGTCGATGTTGAGCTCCGCTGGGAGGTTTTCGAGGTCGATATCGTTGTCCGTCACGTAGGCGACGTTTTCGTGGTTCTGGGAATACTTCTTGGCGAGGGTCGCGAAGTCGCCGCCCTTCTTCGCTTCTTCCAATGCCGCCTTGGCGATGGTGGAGCGTGCCGCGATGTCTTCCGGAGTTACGGTAGTCTTTTCTTCCTTGAATTCGAGCCGGACCACCTTTCCGATGGTATCCTTCGCGTTTTTAATGTAGGTGTTGTTCTTTTCCCGCAATTCCGATTCGGTCAGGTTTTCCCCGGCGAACGACTGGGTGGGAATCTGCACGATGATGTGGGATTCGTCCCCGTATTTCGCCGTACTGATGGTCGGTTCCGCGGTCCCGAGCGAGTTGACCCGCTTTTCGATGATGGACTTGAGCCCTTCCGTAACGTCGCGTTCGTTGTACGCTTGCCCGCGGGCTTTGAGGTCTTCGAAGTCGATTTTGTAGTCGAGCTCGACACCGCCATGGAGGTCGAGGCCGAGCCGGTAGGTCCCGGTGTCGAACGGGAGATTGACGCCGTATTCCTTGAGGGGGAGGATGTATCCGAGGGCGATGACGCTTACCAGGGCGATGGTAAAAAATTTGAGGCCGAGGTTTTTCATAGGTATTTCAAATAAGTTGTCGCGTAGTATAGGGAAGAGGACGGACTTTACAAAACTTTTCTATTTTTTGTTTGACTCATAATCTAGCACGTATATAATGCACGTGCTTAAATTATTTGTTAACTATGGCCAATATGCAGATACAACCACTTTCCGACCGTATCCTCCTCCGGGGAGTCGAAGCGGAAAACGTCACCAAATCCGGAATAATCATCCCTTCCGGTTCCAACAAGGAGCGCCCGAACGTCTACGAAGTCGTCGCCGTCGGGCCGGGAAAGGAGGACAAGGATGGAAAAAAGATTACCATCGAGCTCGCACCGGGCGACAAGGTGCTCTCCGGGCAGTATTCCGGGGACGAAGTCGAACTCGACGGGCAGAAGTACAAAATCGTAGCGTATGAGTATATACTTGCCAAGCTCTCGTAAGCGTAAGGGACTTCGGCAGAACGCGAACTCCTTGTCGATTTTTCCGCTCCTCGCTTAACGTGGCGCTGCCACGCCTCGCTACGGTGCTCGAAATAGACTTCGGATTTCATCGTTTTCCGAAGTTCCGGAAGGATTCAGCAATTTCCGTAAACGAATTGAAAGCCGCGAAGTGCGGCTTTCATAAGGGGGGTCCCGGTTCAATCGAAGAGGTTCCGGATCTGGCGGAGAAGCCAGGACAGGAGCCAAACGAAAAAACTCAGGGCGAACGTTGCCCAGAACGATTCGGCGGGATTCAAAGCCCAGCCGAACGCCCTGGAATACACCAGGTAAAACGGATATCCGACGATGGTGGGAATCCACCAGCAGATGCCGATTAGAATTCCCAAAGTAACGAGAAGCATGACGATCGAAACCGTCCATTCCCAGTAACTTCGTTCGAAAAACAACATTGAACCTATCTTCGACATATCTGCCATTCGTATCTCCAGTAGTTTCGGCGGAAGCACTCTAAACATTATATTTAATTAGTCAATAACCATTCAACCATGACCGCAAAAAATATCCACTTCGGCGACGAGGCTCGCCTCAAAATGTTCGTCGGCATCGAAAAAGTCGCGAAAACCGTGACCGCCACCATCGGGCCCAAGGGCCGCAACGTCATTTTTTCCAAAGGCTACGGCGCGCCGCAGATCACCAACGACGGCGTCACCATCGCCAAGGAAATCGAGCTGGAGGACAAAATCGAGAACATGGGAGCGGAACTCATCAAGGAAGCCGCTTCCCGGACCAACGACGCGGCCGGCGACGGCACGACCACCGCTGCGCTCCTGACGTACGCCATGGTCAAGGAGGGCCTTCGGGAAATCCGCTCCGGCATCAACGCCATCGAGCTCAAGAACGGCATGAAGAAGGCGGGCGACCTCATAGAAGCCGAACTCGCCAGAAATGCAAAAATGATTTCCACCAAGGAGGAAATCGCCCAGATCGCCACCATCTCCGCGCAGGATCCGGAAGTCGGAAGCATCATTTCGGACGCGATGGACAAGGTCGGGAAGAACGGGGTCATCACCGTGGAAGCCGGACAGACGTTCGGGCTTTCCGTGGAACTCACGGAGGGGATGAAATTCGACAACGGGTATATTTCCCCGTATATGGTGACCGACAAGCGGAACATGGAATCGAGGTTCGACGAGGCACAGATCCTTATCACCGATAAGAAAATCTCCAATCTTAAGGATATCCTCCCCGTGCTCGAACAGCTCGCTTCCATGGGGAAACGGGATCTCGTCATCATCGCCGACGACGTCGACGGGGACGCGCTCACGGGCATTATCCTCAACAAGCTCCAGGGCATCCTCAACGTGCTCGCGATCAAGGCGCCGGGATTCGGCGACCGCAAGAAGGAAATCCTCAAGGACCTCGCTATCCTGACCGGGGCGACGGTCATTACCGACGAGCTCGGATTCAAACTCGACATGGCGACGGTCGATCACCTCGGGCGGGCGAAAACCTTGGTTTCCAAGAAAGATTCCACCACGATTATCGGCGGCTTGGGAGATCTCACCCTCATCCATGCCCGGGTCGCGGAAATCCAGGGGCAGATCGAGAATACCGAATCGACCTACGACAAGGAAAAGCTCCACGAGCGGCTCGCGAAACTGGCCGGCGGTATCGCCGTGATTAAGGTCGGTGCCGCGAGCGAAGTGGAAATGAAAGAAAAGAAGCTCCGCATCGAGGACGCGCTCAACGCGACCCGCGCGGCCGTCGAGGAAGGCATCGTTGCCGGAGGCGGAGTCGCGCTTCTCAAAGCTTCCGCAGTGCTCTCGGATATCAAACTCGCGAACCGCGACCAGGAAATCGGGGCGCATATCGTCGCCCGGGCCCTCAGCTATCCGGTCCGACAAATCGCGGAAAATGCCGGGAAGGAAGGGGCGATCGTCGTCGACATGATCGTCCGTTCGACCGATGCCCACTATGGGTACGACGCGGCGAACGACGAATTCGTCGATATGCTCAAGGCGGGAATCATCGACCCCAAGAAGGTGGCCCGGTGCGCCCTCGAAAACGCCATTTCCATCGCGGGAATGTTCCTGACGACCGAAGCGCTCATCGTCGAAGTGCCGAAGCCGGCGGAAGCGGCCGGGCATGACCATGGCGGAGGGGATATGGGGGGAATGTATTAGGGGAAGGGAAAACCCCGGTAAAACGCGAACTCCTTGTCGATTTCTGCGCTCCTCGCTCAACGTGCTTGCCAGCACGCCTCGCTACGGTGCTCGAAATCGGCTTCGGATTTCATCGTTTTGACGGGGTTCCGGGGGGAATCTCACACGAATTCTTTTGGATATTTTCAAAATCGGGGTCCGCCCCGATTTTTTTATGCCTATTTGAGACCTTCAAGGAAATCAATGTTCAAGTATCAATGTTCAAGCAATTGAGTAAGGAGGTATATATTAATCAATATTTACTTCTTCTAATGTATTCATATCTATCAGAATGCTTCTTCTGTTACCATGAACAAGAACTCATTGAGCTATTGTTCATCAGGAACGTACATAAGATTTATTAATAAATCCTTCTAAAACATCTCCTGTTCCATTGACTTTAAGAATTTCTCAAGTTTCTTTATCTATTAAATAACCTCCATTTGATGTATCAATTCATATAGTTTCGTGTCATCATAGCTTATATTTTCACCATAATGAAGAAATTACTAGATCTTCTCAATTCGGTCATT
>CAIVSN010000170.1 GCA_903908595.1 uncultured bacterium | reverse complement strand
GCCACCCCACGGAACCCCGTAAAAACGATGAAATCCGAAGCCAAATTCGAGTACCGTAGCGAGGCGTACTGGCAAGTACGCTGAGCCATGGCATACGAATTTTACCACCACGCCACCCCACCCCCCCCGGAACCTTGGAAAAACGATGAAATCCGAAGCCAAATTCGAGTACCGTAGCGAGGCGTACTGGCAAGTACGCTGAGCGAGGAACGGAAAATTTGGCGAGGAGTTCGCGTTTTACCAAGGTTCCGCTAGAGGATTTTTTCTCAGCGGATGAGGAGCTCTATGCTGCGGTTCCGCAGAATCTCCTTCCGAATCGGCGCGAGTATCTGCGCGAGCGAATCGGAACGGATCATGATGGTGTCGATGTATTCTCCGGCGCGCTTGAGCCGGACGGACCGGTCGTAGAGCACTTGGCTTACGGGCGGGACGATTTTGTCGGTTTCGATGCGGAGCTTGTTGTCGAGCTTGGCGCAGAGGTCTTCCAAGACCGCGGTATTCCGGTGTTTTACCCGGATGTAGGCGAGCCCGGAATACGGCGGGTACCGGTACCGTTTCCGTTCGGCGAGCGTGCGGGTGAGGAACGATTTGTAGTTGCCGTCCAGCAGGTCCCGGATAAGCGGGAGCTTCGGCGCGTGCGTCTCGACGACGCATTCCCTGGCGATGCTCCCGAGTGCCCGGATATTCGCGTACACGCGTTCCTCGATGTCGAATTCGGGGATGTTGAGCTCCGATTCCGGAAGCAGGGAAATCGCGAGGCCGACGGTTCCGATGCAATGCCGCAACGCGTACTCGGTACCGATGAAAATCCGGGCCGTCTTGACGAGGTTTTTCTGATCCCGGTCGAGCCGGCAGATCTCCGTTCCGGGAAATTCCTTGCGAAGGAACTGCTCGACGCTCTGCACGGCGATGCCGATGCCGCTCAGTTGGTGCCCATGGCATTTCGGGCAGGTTTCCGGCATGGGCTCGGTCGCATGGCAATGGTGGCAGAGCAAGAGGTTTTTCGGGCTGGTATGGAGCGTCATGGCCACGTCGCAGTGGTCGCACTTCCACGTATGTGAGCAGTCCTTGCAGATATAGGCCTTGTAAGCGCCCCGACGATTGAGATAAATCAGGACGTTGTCCGGGGTTTCGGCTAGGGTTAGCGCGATCTGCTCCATCGTCGCGACCGAAAGCATTCCCCGGTTCAAGGGAACGAGGTTCCGGTCGATGACGGTGATATTTTTGGAAACCTCTCCAAAACGCGAACTCCTTGCTGATTTTTCCGCTCCTCACTCAACGTACCTACGTACGTTTCGCTTCGGTGCTCAAAATCAGCTTCGGATTTCTTCGTTTTCCCGAGGTTCCGGGAATTCTGCCGAGATAGCATTACTCAAATTCGCTCTTGATAAATTCCGCGAAATGGTCGACGTCGTCGAAGTTGTGGTAAATGGACGCGAACCGGACGTAGGCGACTTGGTCCACGTCCTTGAGCCGTCGGAGGATGTCCTTGCCGATCCGTTTGGAGGTGATCCCTTTCTTGTTCGCGGCCCATTCGCTCTCCAGCTCGTTGATGATGAACTCGATCTGCTGCATATCGACGTTCCGCTTGTAAATGGACTTCCCGATGCTCTGCTGAACCTTGGACCGGTCGTACATCTCCTGTTCCCCGGAAGTTTTCGTCACGAAAAAATTGATGAATTCCATGCGCTCGAAAGTCGTGAACCGGGCGCCGCACTTTTCGCACTCGCGCCTCCGCCGGATGGATTTGCCGTCTTCGGCGATACGGGAATCGATAACCTTGGTATCGAGGTTTTTGCACTTGGGACAACGCATGGGAACATGGGTTACGATGTATCCCCGCCAGTGTACCGCACTCGAACCGTTTGACAAAACTTTTCGTCGGACTATTCTGAACGCCGTAGCATTTAATTTTTTCCCCATGCAGGTTTTCAAAGATTTCAAGGATTTCGCCCTCAAGGGCAACGTCATCGATCTCGCGGTATGAGTCATTATCGGTACGGCCTTCGGAAAAATCGTGTCTTCGCTCGTCGGGGACGTCATCATGCCGCTCATCGGGGGATTGCTCAAAATGGTCGATCTCACCAAGCTCTCCTACACCATCCCTTCCATTGCCGGAGCTCCCGGCGTGGTAGTTCCGTATGGCAAATTCCTCCAAGTGACGTTTGACTTCGTCATTATCGCGGCGGTGGTATTCCTCATGATTTCCCTCATCAACAAGGCGCTGAAGAAGCCGCTGAAGGAAGAAATGAAAATCCCGGAAGACATCGTGCTCCTGACGGAAATCCGGGATGCGCTGGCGGGGAAGCCCATGGTAAAGGCAGATGTGGTCGTGAATCCGGAAAAAACTGAAAAAATGGAAAAACCGGCAAAAAAAGCCGTAGCGAAAAAGAAAACCGGGAAGAAATAACTTTCTCATCAGGAAATATGAGAATCGATAACGCATAACCTATCCTCCCATGAAGTTTTCGAAACAGTCTCTCTCTGCCTTGTTAGTCATATTAGGTGCGATCGGATGACTTTTGTCGATTACATTTTTGTTGGTTCTCGCATATGGAAAAGATGACGAAAAATATTTTACAACGCTTCTGGTTATCGGCATTCCATTATTGTTAATCTCTCTTTCCGCAATGGTTTTGCTGAAGGAAATACAGAGTAAGACTTCGGAAGACGCGATACGGGAAAAGCTTGTAGATAGGCCGATTCCCCATACTCTGCTTGGATTGTACCTCTCGAATCTGCGGTATTTCGTTTGCGATAAACTGAATTGCATCCCCATATATTTCATAATTGGGGCGTATGTCGGGGAAAAGTTTAGAATAGATATCCTCTGGCTCGTCATTATCTTCTGGTTTTCACTCTGTTTGCCTTGGATGATTTCCATGGCATATGTCATGGTGGCATCGAGTATCCGCTGGGATATGAGAACTAAAAAATTTTTGGAAATCCCCATAACGAAAGAGGCTATTCTCGTCATAGCACTCATTTGATCGGGGATTATCTATGCAAGTTATTTCTTTTCGGCTTGGAACCGGGGTTAATGTGGCACATGGAAGCATCCATGGGAGAGCGGGGATGGAAGCCAGTTGTTTTCCGGCAGGCTATTGTCCATACAACTTAGTCCGCGATGATTAATAATGGTGATATTAGCCATAATCATAATCATATGAGGAAAATACCGATGCGACAGAAAGATGGCGATAGAACTTTGTTGGGTATAAGCCTTGGCTGAAGAAAATGTGGTGCATCGCGGAGATAACGGCGGAATACCTTGTTCGGATGCACGACTTGTTCGAACTCTGCGCCAAGCCATACGATCCGAAGAATCCGGTCTATGCATCGATGAAAAAAGCAAACGGCTCCTCGGGGAAAACAAATCGCCTTTCCCATGAAATCCGGAAAATACGATTATGAATACAAAAGGCAGGGAACGCGGAACATATTCGAAGGAAGAAGAATTATCTGGAAATTTACCAAACAGGATGCCGATCGGAAACTATCTGGACATTATCCTCGCGAATTAAATGGATTCTTTCGGCACGTGCGTCGAAAGGTGGCGATCGATGATTTGGGCGAGAAAATACGTTTTCCTCACCCGGCGCATTCCGGTGATGATCTTGACACCGGGGCGTCCGCGTACCCGATACGCCGGTCCAGGTACGTTTTCCTTGTGATATTCATAGGATTTCCCATATCGAATATCACAATCGTTTATTTTTAAAAATCAATAACAATTACGATTGTAATCGTAGAAATATGAAAATATTACTTCGTGGCGTTGTACAGTGCGGATATTTCGGAGTCGGAAAGGACGCGGTTGTAGATTCGGACTTCGTCGATGATTCAGTTAAGCGTGGAATCATAGGCTCATCAAATTCTTAAATCCGTTGAACCTTGATTAAGATACGTATAGTTTTTAACATCCAATATGACGCCATTCTTATAAACGGAGGTTTTTCCAGTGGAAAAGCTTCAACAATAATAATTTAAAGAATTTACATCTACGGATCAATAAGTATCGTAATTTGCATTATTTCACAATGGGCGAAAAGTAATTTTAGAACCGCCTCCAATAAATAGCCCATATCATAATTTATTTCCCCAATCTTGCTTGTAAACCAATTCAGCCCAAAGGTTTTCATTATCACCTAGCCTTTGCGCCCAAGCGCAAACAGTTATGGAAACTGGGTTAATTGAGATACTATTCGGAACGATGACAAATCATCCGGATCCACTCAATCGCATTCATTTTCAATTTTTTCCATTTATGTTTCATGGCATGATGAAACTAATAATCCCGTTGTTCCCGTACCTACTAAGATCCTTCAGTTTCCCGTCGTTCCCCGCTCAGCAGGATCCCAAGGCGCACACTGTCTCCATGTCCCAATACCCCACCAAACTCGCGTCGCTCACCGCCAAAGCCTTGTCTTTGATCAAATCCTCCCTCTTGTTGTACGCGAACGTGAACAGCGACCCCGTGTATGCCCCCGTCCCGCCTGTAGCCGCCGTCGCGGTGGTGTCGCCCGCCGAGAACGAGAGCGCATACCCCGACCCGCTCGTCGTCCTCGCCAAATCCAGCCCTGTGAAGCTCCCCGCGCTATACAGCTCCTGCACCGGCTGGTTCATGTTCCCCCCGGTGTTCCCCAGCACTATCCCCAAGGCATCGCCCTTCGATACCGGGGTCCTCGTGGAATAGCTCGAACCTCCCGCCCACGCCGTTTCCGCCCCGGGAAACCCCCCGGTACCGCCCCCGCTCCCCATCCCGATCCCCGAAGCCCGGCTCCCGTCCTCCAAAAACGCCATTACCTGCATTTTCGCCTGTCCCGCGTCCACCGCGTACGTCAGGTACATCCCGGCGTCCAAGGGATCCCTCGTCGCCCCCGCCGACAGCTTCCCCAGCGAAGCCGTCCGGTCCCTCGCGAACCCCTGGTACCCGATTGCCGTCCCCGAAGCCGTCAATGTCACCGCGTCCTCCGGCATCGGGAACGTCCCCGCCACCACCTTCCACAGCACGAGCCCCTTCTGCAGCCCCGCGAGGCTCGATATCCGCGCCCCGTCCCGGGCGGAAGCCGAGTATCCCTGGATGGAAAGGAACCCGATGGTGCCGAGGATGGAAAGGATAGTTATGACTACTATTAGCTCCACGAGGGTGAAACCGAGGAAGCGGGCGCGGATCCCCTTCCGCGAAGAAGCGGAAGCTCGAAAACCCCCGCGTATTTTGGAATGTTTCATATTGGATTGTGAATTCATATGCGATAATTATAAAAAATGGAAACACGTGCTTACTTCGTGGCGTTGTACAGCGCGGAAATCTCCGAGTCGGAAAGGGCGCGGTTGTAGGCCCTCACCTCATCTATTAGCCCGTTCATTGGATCGTGGATGACAACTCCTCATATATATGCTCAAATGATAAAATTTACATTATTGTTAGTTATGTTTCAGACAATAGGCAAAGTTCCTTCTAATTTTCCGTTTATATAGAGTTTTTCATTAAATCAATCATACACTCCTACGATGTGATACAATGTATTGTTCGCAAGGTTTCACCCGCGTACATGTGGGTTTCATTATGATGAGTCAACTTCGAAATATCAGAATGAACTATCTCTTGACATAATGAATCGTCTTGAATTCCACCCTTTCGATAAAAAACTCGTTTGAACGGAATTGTCTTTCACTTTTACCGTTACTGATAACGTAATGAAATTGGGATTAATGCTTGGTGTACTTGCAATGCTGACATGATCGTCCACCCCGTCGAACCTCATCGCTTTCCCGGTCTTCCCGTTCCCCTCCGTGAACTGCGGTCACCCGCCTGCGTCGCCGCAGGTCACGATGGACCCCGAATTGTAGCACGTCCCGTGGTTTCCGTACCCGCTTAGATCCTTCAGATACGTCATGCCGCCGGAACTAAAGGTCGTCTCCATGTCCCAGTACCCCACCAGGCTCGCGTCGCTTACCGCCAGCTCCTTCCTTGCGATCAAATCCTCCCGCTTGTTGTACGCGAACGTGAACAGTGACCCCGTGTACGCCCCCGTCCCGCTCGCCGGCACCGTCGCCGTGCTTTCCCCCGCGGAGAACACCATCGCGTACCCCGACCCGCTCGTCGTCTTCGCCAAATCCAGCCCCGTGAAGCTCCCCGCAACGTACAGCTCCTGTACCGGCTGGTTCACGTTTCCTCCCGTGCTCGACAATACTATCCCGAGCGCGTCCCCCTTCGACACCGGCGTCCTCGCGGAATAGCTCGACCCTCCCGCCCACGCGGTGTCCGCACCGAGCGTCCCCATCCCGATTCCCGAAGCCTTGCTCCCGTCCTCCAGAAACGCCATGACCTGCATCTTCGCCTGTCCCGAGTCCACCGCGTACGTCAGGTACATCCCGGCGTCCAGCGGATCGCGGGTGGCCCCCGGCGACAGCTTCGACAACGAAGCCGTCCGGTCCCTCGCGAAACCCTGGTACCCGATCGCCGTCCCCGAAGCCGTCAGCACAACGGCGTCCTCCGGCATCGGGAACGTCCCCGCGACCACCTTCCACAGCACGAGCCCCTTCTGCAGGTTCGACAGGTTCGATATCCTCGAACCGTCCCGTGCCGAAGCCTAGTATCCCTGTATGGAAAGGAACCCTATGGTGCCGAGGATTGCCAAAATCGTTATGACGACCACGAGCTCCACGAGGGTAAATCCTTGGAGATGCTTACGGGATTGTGATTCGAATGGGCGAGAGGTTCGAACCGGAGTTTCGGAAGGGCTTCGTTCGCGCGATTCGACTGAATGTGTTAATATCGTTGGATTCATAGTGGGTTTGAATTTTAAAGAATGACATTTCGTTTATTTTGTGGCGATGTAGAGCGCGGAAATCTCCGAGTCAGAGAGAGCACGGTTGTAGATACGGATTTCATCGATGAGTCATTTTGCATAGTAGCTCCTGTGGGTATTTCATCAAATCTGTAAATTTCAATTGGTAATTCCCAATGTTCAAATAGTGGATCTGAATCTGGATATCAAATTTCAATTATTGTACACGGATTTTTGACTTTTATCAAATGAGGTTGCAATACTATTGAATGTATCGGTAATAATCGCATTGTTTGCAGTACCTATGAATTCCCTGTATGCAAAACCACTACTGAAGTGCCCTATTATTGCTCAAGATCAAGATATATACAACCTGTATGGTTCATATATCTGAGGGGTTTTTGACAGGATTTCAGCGCTGACGCTCACTCGCAGTACATTTACTTTTACGAAAATCGTAATCTGATCCAAATCCAAAACGTCATTGTCAGGTATGTTTATCCAGTCGTCCACCCCGTCGAAACTCATCGCCATGCCGCTTTTCTCGTTCCCGCTCACGATCTGTGGTCATCCGTTCCCCCCTCCGCAAACGACGGTCGTTCCGGAATTGAAGCAAGTCCCGTTGTTCCCGTACCCGCTCAAATCCTTCAGTTTCCCGTCGTTCCCCGCTCAGCAGCTTCCCGCCGCGCATACCGTCTCCATGTCCCAGTACCCCACCAGGCTACTGTCGCTCGCCGCCAAAGCCTTGTTCCCTATCAACTCCTCCCGCTTGTGGTACGCGAACGTGAACAGCGACCCGGTATACGCCCCCGTCCCGCTCGCCGGCACCGTGCTGTCTCCCGCGGAGAACACCATCGCGTACCCCGACCCGCTCGTCGTCCTAGCCAAATCCAGCCCCGTGAAGCTCAGGGCGTCATACCGCTCCTGCACCGGCTGGTTGACATTGCCCCCGGTATTGGAAAGCACTATCCCCAAAGCGTCCCCCTTCGACACCGGAACCCTCGACGAGTAACTCGAACCTCCTGCCCAAGCCTCGCCAACCCCCGGAACCATCCCGATCCCCGAAGCCTTGCTCCCGTCCTCCAGGAACGCCATCGCCTGCATTTTCGTCTGTCCCGCGTTCACCGCGTAAGTAGTATGCATCCCAGCGTCCAAGGGATCCCGGGTCGAACCCGGCGACAGCTTCGCGAGTCCCGCCACCTGGTCCCTCGCGAACCCCTGGTACCCGATGGCTACCCCCGAAGCCGTCAGCGTCACCGCGTTCTCCGGCATCGGAAAGGTTCCCGCAACTACCTTCCACAGCGTCAGCCCCTTCTGCAGGTTCGACAAGTTGGAAATGCGAGATCCGTCCCGTGCCGAAGCCGAGTATCCCTGTATGGAGAGGAACCCTATAGTGCCCAGTATGGCAAGTATCGCGATGACGACCACGAGCTCCACGAGGGTAAACCCGAGCAACTTCTTACGGGAAGGAACGGATGCGGGAAGGGAAGTGAATCTCAGGTCCGAGTGCAGTGATGTTTTTGCTTTTGGCGTGTCATCCATATGCGGCAAGGTTAAAAGTATAAGCGTATCTACTTCATGGCGTTGTGCAATGCAGAGATTTCAGCATCCGAAAGGGCACGGTTATAGATGCGGATTTCGTCAATGGTTCCGTTCCATTGATTCCAATTTCATCAAATATACAGCAATCATGTTGGATTTAATGGAGAATCAAAGCTAGAGTTGATATCCTGTTCGCTACTGATTTTTCAATTATTGAAAAATTTAGTTTTCGAAGCACCTCTACGTGTCACGACTCAGATTGTCGTATCTTGATTCAGTGGCATCGACATGGTATCGTATACGGCTCCATTTCCATGATTTCCATCAGTACTGTCTCAGTTCAATTCTAGTAAAAATAATCCGTATTTTGCATTCCAATTGTAAAAATCTATTCACCAGGAAGTTCAATTCGGATAATCTCATTCATAAATTAGCCTAGTACTTCCTCCTGTATGCATTCCGGAGAAACTCCTCGGATTTATTTTTGCAAAAATGGTAAAATCCCCCGATCAAAATTTGAGCGAAGAAGAGTTCGGAACTATAACCATATCCGAACTTCCTTCGAACAGCATAGCTTTCCCAGTGGTTCCATTTCAATTCACAATTTGTGGTCATGCTCATGGAGAATTGCAATTGAGGGAATTGGTATCATGGCAAATTCCATCGTTTCCATGACCGCTCAAATCCTTCAATAATACGCCGTTCAGCGTCTCCATGTCCCAATACCCCACCAAACTCGAATCGCTGACCGCCAAAGCCTTGTCCTTGATCAAATCCTCCCGCTTGTTGTACGCGAACGTGAACAGACTCCCCGTATACGCCCCCGTTCCGCTCGTCGGAACCGTAGCCGTACTATCTCCCGCGGAGAACACCATCGCGTACCCCGAACCGCTCGTCGTCTTCGCCAAATCCAGCCCCGTGAAGCTCCCCGCAACGTAGAGCTCCTGCACCGGCTGGTTCAGATTCCCTCCCGTGCTCGACAATACTATCCCCAAAGCGTCCCCCTTAGACACCGGGGTCCTCGCGGAATAGCTCGACCCTCCCGCCCACGCCGTTTCCACTCAGGCCATTCCGATTCCCGAAGCCTTTCTCCCGTCCTCCAAAAACGCCATCGCCTGCATCTT
>CAIVSN010000169.1 GCA_903908595.1 uncultured bacterium | reverse complement strand
GGACTTGATTTTACAACCTCTGAAGGTACTGTTTCTTTTTGAAACATATCACATGAACTCAGAACACTCATTGCAATGAGTGAAATCGAAACCATGATTACATTTTTTCTCATACCAAAAAAGTTACGAACTAAAATTTTAAAAGAGTATATGAATTTCCCTGGAAAATCCTAAAACATTCACTGAAAAATCACTTCAAACCAATCCCTATTTTGGTTCTATTTCCTACTGGATAACCAAAATGGAATAGAACCAACGTTCTTGCTGTACCTGAAACAAAAATTGAATTTGTGAATATACAAAAATCTTCAAAAAACTATTAAAATGTTCTATTTTCAAAAATCTTCAAAAAAATCGATAGAACCAAGAGAAACAGCAAAGGGATGCCATTTCTGACACCCCTTGACAAATTGAATTTTTATGGCAGCCCCAGTTGGAATCGAACCGACCTCGCAGGATTTGGAGTCCTGAATTCTAACCGATGAACTATAGGGCTGTACATGCCTCCGTTTCCGGAGGCCGAATATATGGTTTTCTGCGTTTCCTATTCCATCGAACCGGCAAGGACAATCCCTGCCGTATTTCCTAGATATTGTATTTTTCAAACGAAACCACTGAATCCATCCCAATGAATTCCCCAACCTTCTGATCTGGGTTCACGACGAACGCTTGGGAAAGGAGCGCGTTCTCATCCTTGATCTTCGCCATTTTCCCGGCTACGATCTTCAGGAGGATATCCGCGGGCTTTCCGGTATTTTTCGGGTCTTGCTTCATGAGTTCGAGGGCGATTTCCATTTCCTTGTCGACGAACGCCTGGGGGACGTCGTTCGGGGAAACCACCTGTGGCTGGGTAGCCACGACGTGCATCGCGACCATCTTGAGTTTGTCGGCGTCCGTACCCGCTTTCGCGACGATAACGGCTCCTTGCTTGAAGTTGGTATGCACGTAGCTCGCGATTACCGGTCCGGAAATCTTCGTGAGGGCGAGGATTTTCATGTTTTCTCCGACCTTCAGCGTGTATTCCGAAGCCTTGAGCGATTCCGCGGTCGCGATGGCAGTCGCGTCGTCGGCACTGTTCTTGCGGATGGCAATGAACGCGTCGAGCATGGCTTCGAACGTCTCGTTGCGGGATACGAAGTCGGTTTCGCAGGAAACGCTGACGACGTAGGCGTCGCCGCCTTCGGCTACGATCTTGATTCGTCCTTCGCTGGTTTCGTTTCCGGAACGCTTAGCCGCCTTCGCGATTCCCTTTTTTCTCAGGGCCTCGATGGCGAGCTCGATATCTCCGTCGGTTTCCACGAGGGCGTTCTTGCAGTCGGACATTCCGACTCCGGTACGTTCTCGGAGTTCTTTGACGAGTTGTGCGGTAATCATGTTGGTAAAGTTAGGTTATTTTGGCGGTTCTTGTGGATTTGCCGGAGGCTGAAGCGTACTGGTCGGCGCGGGTTCGGAAGGCTTGTCGTACCATTCGAACAGGGCAGTGACCACGCCCATTCGGTACATTTCCCCATTGAATGCCTTGTTCGCATGCCAGACTCCGACGAGGAGATAGACGAAGAAAACAAATCAGAAAGGGAATACGAACCACCCCAAGAGCAGTGCCACGGAAAACATGACGAATCATTGCTTCACATGGAACAGCACGAACGGCCGGTCCGAGAGTCAGAGCAGGTAGGGGAGTATGAATCCTCCGGGAATGTAGGCGGCAAGCCCCAGTACCCGGAGTTCCTTCGTCGGCCCGACGAATTCTTCCTCGTAGATGACTTTGGACGGATCCTGATTCGGATTCATGCTCAGGTAGGGTTATGCAGGAACTTCCTCGTTCGCCGTCTCACCGGTTTCCTGATTCTCTTCCCGGGCGATCTGGTTCATTTTGAGCGGGTTTTCTACCTTCTTTTCCCGTCGGAGGGCGTCCTTGAGGTATTCGAGGACGAACTTGATGGATTTGACGGAGTTGACGTTGCAGGGAACGAATTCCGTGGTATGATCGACGTCCCCGGTAGAGCCAAGAAGCACGTACGTAGGCATCTTGAGCGATCGGGCTTCGGAGAGCGCGAGCTGCTCGAAGTGTCCGTCGATGACGAAGAGCGCGTCGGGAATTCGCTTGAGATCCTTGATTCCCTCGTATGCCTTGCGGAGTTTGTCCAATTCCTTGATCTTTCCGGAGATTTCTTTTTTGGTGAGTCCCGCGAAACCGGATTCGCTGGCGGATTTTTCGATTTGGTTGTAGGTGGCGATTCGTTTCTTGATGGTCGGGAAGTTCGTGAGAAGCCCGGGGACCCATTTGGAGTCGATATAAAAGTTGTTCGTTTCCTTTCCGATGTTTTCCACGAGTTCTCGTGCCTGCATCTTGGTACCGACGATGAGGACGGTTTTTCCCTTCACGGAGAGATCCTTGAGGATGGCCTTCATTTCATCCAATTTCTTCTCGGTGATGCTGAGATCGAATACGTGGACGCCGTTCTGGACGCCGTAAATGTAATTGCGCATCTTGGGTGACCAATATTGCCGTTTGCTTCCGATATGGACGGAATGCTCGAGCATGTCTGCGATAAGTGTCATGCGAATGATAGTAAAAAAATAATCCTTGGCCGGGCATCGGTCAGTATTCCGTGCTGATTTCCTTCGCGGGAGAAACAGAGGAAGAATACCGTATATATACCTAACCAACTTTGCTTAGGTATAACCAAAAAACCCGCTCGATGGCACATTTTCCGTGCATCGAGACGGGTGAATTATATGTTTTCCCGTAGGAAATCAAGTTTAATGGCCGTTTTTTTGGGAATTACGGGATTATTCTTGGTCTCATGAACTTTCTTCCGATCATTCCGCGTTGACGATAGCCGGTACCCGAAGGGACTTGACGGCCTTGTTGAAGGTTTCCCACGCGAGTTTCCTTTCGGCGATCCCCTGTTTCCGGGAATCGTTCTTGGCTTCGCGGAATTTTTTGTGGGCTGCTTTCACTGCCGCTTTCACGGCTTTGGTTTCCGTCAGGGCATAGGCGGCGGTCAATTCTTCGCGGCGCTGGAGCAGGGCCGTTCCGTTCGCCTCGAATTCCGCTACCCAAGAACTCGCGATGGCATCTTCCCGAGCTTCCATCGGCGCGATGAGCTGGGAGTAGTCATACGTCCTCTGTACTTTCCGGACTACGGTTTTTTGAACCGGATCTTCCTTCTGATTTTCCTCGTCGTTATCGGCAAACGCGGTAAACGAGCTACCGGAAGCGATGGCCATGGCCATGAACGCGAGCAGGATTTTTTTGGTGTACGTCATATGTAAGGGGGTTAGGTATACGACTCGGATATATCGTACACTATTGTTTCGCATATGTGAAATCGGATTTTGTTATTCTTCGTCTTTCAGGCTTTTGAATATCGGTTCGAACCGCACGTATTCGAAGACCTGGAGCCCGGTATATCGCCCGATAGCCAGGTTGAGCAGGAGCATGGCGAATATCACGTCGGTATACGAGAGGAGAAAATATTGGATGCTCGTGGAACGGATGATCAAATGCGACAGTCCGACGATGATGCAGAACTGCAGGACATTGGACAGGGTTTCCCGGGTCAGGATGGCCGATTCCTCGTTGAATACCTTTTCTACGACGAATATGATCAGGATGAACGGGAAGATGGAAAATATATTGTCGAGCAGGTTGCTCTGCAGGGATATCCCCTTGATCATGAAGCCGAAATACAACAGCGTCATGGAAATAATGAAGTACAGCGTGATCAGGAGCGAATGCTTGGCATTGTGGAGGAGATACAGCCGCTTGACGACGAAGTGCATGACTATGGTAGAAAGGAATGCCGAGAAAATCAGGATAGAGAGCAGCGTGACGTCCAAAAATTGCAAAGCGACCGCGAGAAAAACCGGCGCGTAGATGCCGAAGGCGTACATTCCGACCACCTGCTTGAGGAAGTTGATAACGAGAATCGCCAAAGAGAGCGTCAGCAGGAGTCAGAGGAAGGAAAGGGATACCCCCTGGTAGAGCAGGAATTCCACCAAGTGGCTCAATGAAAGAATCCGTACGTTCGCGTCATAGGAAATCTTGAAGATGTCCGGCGGATCGTAGGTTTTTTTTATGACGTCGTCCATGCGGAGAAGCAGCTGCGGGGTCGAATTCGGTTCCACGAGGGAAATTTCCCTGAGCCCGGTTCCGCGTACGTGCGAAGCGAGCAGCTTCGAGATGAGGTTGCGGTTCTGGTCGGTAACCACGTATACGGTCTTATCGGACAAGAGGTTGGAAAGGCTCGAATCCTGCCGGATGATTCTCGCGAGCAGTCCGATAAGCCCGACGGGATCGTCCGACTGGATGACGATAACCTTGCTTTCTTCCAGCGTTTCGAGATTTTTGTAGAAAAATTCCGTCTGGGTCAGAGACATTCAGAACGTCTGGGATTTCGGGATGTCGAGATTCCTTATGAGCACCCCCTTTTTCATCAGCGAATCGCGGATGTCGGAAATCACGGACGCGTCTCAGGCAGCAGACAGGTACGCGATTCCCGTGGTAAAGCTTTGGATGCTCTTCCTTACGCTCACGATACACCCTTCTTCGGTAGTGAAATCCACTTGGAGTTCCGCCGTTCATCATTGGGAAAACGATCGGAGGTACTTGGATCCGGTTTTCCTCTCCATGATCTTCCCTTCCCGAACCAGGGAAAACTGCGCTGAATCCAAGGAACCCAAATACGATGGCGAGTACAGCGAATATTCCTGGTTCGTACCGGCAATGACCCGGCTGGATCCGAGGATTTCGAAATTGGTATTCGCGCATTCGGAAGCGAGCGGTGTTTCGAGAGAAACGGCTTCCGCCCAAGCGGACGGAGTCAGGAATGCCATGAAGGAAAGCGAAAGTATCGCGAGTATCGTTTTTTTTGCCATACTGGGTTTGAAAATGCTTCTTTATGGGAGTATACTGAATCCGGGTATTTTATAAACGCGAAATAACATGTTGAACTATTGGTCCATTTCGAGCATCGTATTGGCGGAGGAAGCGCGGAACCTGTGATTGGAAGTAGAAATCGTCATTGCCGAGAAGAACCTGTTCCGGATATCGTGAAACGGCCGTTCCCGACTCTTCAAGAGCACCGATTTCGGGGGAAATACCGCGCTTTGAATGAAACTGTCCGACGACAAGGAAATGGCGTATACGATGCTCGCGTTGGCGGGAATACCGATTCCCGCGAGCGTGTACGTGCACCGGGAAAAACTGTCGGGTTTCCAGGAATCCACGGTTGCCGGACTCCGGTATCCGATGGTGCTCAAGCCGCACGACCAAGCTCACGGGAACGGGGTAATGATGAATATCGCGTCGTTTCCCGAGCTGTTGATGAAGCTCAAGTATTCCCTGGAAAAATACGATACGATCATTATCCAACAACAGATTTTTTGAGAAGAGTTCCGGGTGCTCGTCATGGGGGGCGAAGTCATCGTGGCCATCAACCGGATTCCGCCTTTCGTCATCGGGAATGGCAAACAAACCATTGCGGAATTAATCGACACCGAAAATATTTCCAATCCGCTGCGGGGAAACGACTACGAAAAACCGCTTTCGTTCATTCGGGTAGATTCCGAACTGGACCATTGCATCAAACAATACGGGTATTCCAGGAATTCCATACCGCCACGGAGGCAGAAGGTCATCCTGCGTTCGAATTCGAATCTCGGTACCGGAGCGACCGCGCGGGAAGTGACGCAAATGATGAACGCCGAAACGAAAGAAATCTGCATCCGCACCTGTCGCGAACTCGGACTCCAGATCGCCTGAGTCGATATCATCACCAAGGACATTTCCAAGCCGCTCTCGGAAACGGGCGGGATCGTGCTCGAAATCAACGATACCCCGGGCATCGGATGACACCGGGAACTGACTTCCGTGAACTCCGGCAAACGGATTCTGGAAAAGCTATTTTTCGAGTAGTTCCGGCAGGTAGGGGAGGTCGGATATTTTTATTTTCCCCCGATAGAGGCGTATTTCGTCCCCTCAGCCCGCTATCCATTTGGAAATTTCCTCGTATCCGTTGAGGTATACGATGTCCTTCTGATAGCAACAGCCGAGCGTTTCGGAAGTTCGGACGATTCATTTTTTCGCGCGGAGGCAGGCATTGAAAATCCGTTCCAGGCTTTTCGATTCGAACGATTGCGCCAGTTCCGCCAGTTCGGAAAATTTTCGGTCCTTCGCGGCGTCGCAAATCACGTATTTCTTATACATTCCGTCCTTGCGGATACTGGGATCGAGTCCGTCGAGCGAATGATAGATGGCCAATCATTCTTCGTTTCCCAAATAGAATCACGTCCCGTGAGCCAATATTTTCCACCCCGTATCCTTGCCGTTGATGTACCTCCGGAGATGGACCCCGACTTCGTGGTCGAGGACGGATACGATTTCCCGATCGAATATTTTCGTTTGCGGAGAAATGGATACGTAGGCTCACCCCGAATCGAATTTGACCGCGATCCTCGAAAGCAGGCCGCTGTCGAACCGAATGGGAACCGGTTCGAGCCCGACATCGTTGAAATACCTGGCTATCCGTTCCACGATAGCATCGTTTCCGAGGGGTTCGCCCGGATCGTAGTTTTCCAAATACTGCCCCTGGAGCGTTTTTTTGCTTTTCGCGAGCAATTTTTCGTCAATGCGTCAGAACAGGAGGGAATTGTATTCGTCAATCTCAGCCGGATCCTGCCGGAGGTACGCGCCGATGAGTTCTTTCTTGACCCGCAATTCCTCCAATTTTTCGGAAAGGAGATGGGAGATGTCCTTTTTGATACCGAGCGATATGAGCTGCTCCTGAACCGAATCTATCTGTCACGAGAGCGTTTCGAGCTTGGCGGCCGCCGGGAAATCATACGAAAAAACCGGATCGTACGCCCCGCGGAAGCCGATGAACGCGTCGAGTTCCTCGAATACGTTTTTCGGCCGGAGCATTCGGGAGAGATTGAATTTCTTGCCGATGGCGTGGATTTCGGAGTCGATTTCCCGAAGCGATCCTTCCCTCGTCATCCTCCCGGTGGCAATGGGTCGCGAGAGATTGTCCCTGGGTTCGATGGAGTATCACTGGACGCCGGTACGCCCGAGCACGAGCGCTTCGCCAACTATTGTGGCATCCGCTTCGAAGCGGATTCATTTGATGCTGACGCCCCGTTTGGGAATGTCGATTCTGACGGGCTGTTTGAGTTTTTTCGAGAGTGCCGGGGAGACCGCGTTGCCGGTCCGGTTCAAGTCGACCCGGAGTTCCAATTCCACGCTTTCGGAATCAAATAGGACGGTAGCCATTTCCCGGAGGAACAGCTTGTTTTGGGGAAGCGTTCCCCGTACGCTGTTATCGAAGAGGGTTTTCGCGACTTCCACTCCCTTCTCCGGATCGGTGACGACGATGCCCGATACCTGTTCCAAGCGGTTCCGCAAGGGGAGGATATTGGCATTTTGCACTTCCAGCCCGGCTCGGGCGTTCATCTCGAGCAATTTCGGCCCGTCCGTCGTAATGACCCAGTCGAGCGCGAGATACCCGAGATTCGTATAAAACTGTATCTTTGACGAATACTGGAGGATGAGATCCCAGTAGGGGAGGGTATCCCCGGACATCCCCTCGAATCACGGTGGAAAATTCTCCTGATAGACTTTTTTGTACCGGAGAAATTTTTCTACGGTACCGGTCGCGACGTTGAGCCCGAGCCCGATGCCCCCCCGGGCCAGGTTCGCTTTGCCTCACGAAGCCTCGGTCGGCATGCGCAGCATCGCGGCTACCGGTACCAGGTTGAATACGATGATCCGGATATCCGCGAGCCCGTGCTCGCAGTATTTGGAAAATTCCGCGTTCGGAACGAGTTTTTCCTCGATCAGGACGGAGTCGCTGTTCCCGGTGATGGAAAATTTCCCGTCGAGGATATCCCGCATCAGGTACCGGAGCGACACGTCGGAAAAGGACTCGCCCTGTATCACGTATCGCGCAACGCCCCCTTCCTCGTCGGAATCGACTCTCGTGACGATCTGGATGCCCTTGCCCTGGCTTCCCTTGTTCGGTTTGATGACGAAGTGTTCGGAAGGGATTTTCGTGAAATCGAAACCTTCCATCTGTTCCCTCGTGGAAATCTTCGCGAAGGTCCTGCCCACGGGGATGTCCCGGCTTTGCAAAAACTCCTTGGTCTTGATCTTGTCATCGGCCAAACGGATGGACTTCTTGTCATTGAATTTTCTGATGTAGAGAATATTCCGCGCGTTGAGTCAGAGTATCCCGTAGTTCAGCATATGGTGAGGATTCGAAGTTGGTGATGACTACCCGATCTTCGCTTTGAGCATTTCGGTGAATACCTTCGGATTGCCTTGACCCTTGGATTCTTTCATGCACTGTCCGACGAAAAATCAGAAAAGGCCGGATTTGCCGGATCGGTACTCGGTTACTTGAGTCTGGCTGTTCGCGAGGACTCCGTCGACGATGGCTTCGAGGGCGGAGGCGTCGTTGACCTGTCTAAGTCATTTGCGAGCCACGATTTCGCTCGCGATGCCGCCGTTCGTGAAAAGCTCCCGCAAGACTTCCTTGGCGTTCGTGCTGGAAAGCTCGTCGGCATTGGTCATCCCGATAACGGCACCGAGCTCCCGCACGTCGAATTTGAGCGTCGAAAAATCCACTACTGTGCCCTGTTCCTCGAACATCGAAAACAAAATCGTCGTAATGTACGAACAGGATTTTTTCGGGTCGTCCGTGAAACTGATCAATACTTCGAAATAGTCGGAAATCACGCGCTCGTTACTGAGGATTCTCGAGTCGTCGGCGCCGAGGCCGAACGTTTCCACGTATTTTTTCCGACGGTCGATGGGGAGCTCGAAAATCTCGCGTTCCTTGATGAATGCAGGAGTGACGACGAGGTGCGGGAGATCCGGTTCGGGGAAATACCGGTAGTCCATGGCATCCTCCTTGGAACGCATGGAATGGCTCTCGCCGTGTTCGTCGTCCCACCCCCGGGTCTCCTGGGTCACGTACCCCCCGGATTCGTAGATTTCCTCTTGTCGGACAAATTCCACGTCGATGGCCCGGCCGATGGACGAGAACGAGTTGATGTTCTTGAGCTCGACCCGGTTGCGGAGTTCCGTTGAGCCTATCGGTCGGAGCGAAATGTTCACGTCGCATCGGAGCTGCCCCTTTTCCATGTCGGCATCGGACGCGCCGCACCAGCGCATGAGCTTCTGGAGCTCTTCCAAGTAGGCGATAACCTCGTCCTTGGCCCGGAAATCCGGCTCCGTGACGATTTCCATGAGCGGGGAACCGGCGCGGTTGTAGTCGCAGAGCGTCCGGGAACCGGAGTGGATGAGCTTCCCGGCATCGGTCTCGATATGGAGCCGGTTGACGCGGAATTCCTTGAGCTGGCCGCCGACGTAGGTTTTCACGTTGCCGTGCTCCGCGATCGGCCGGTACAGCTGCGTGATCTGGAACCCCTGCGGCAAATCGGGATAGAAATAGCTCTTCCGGTCGAAAATCGAAGTTTCGTTTACCGTCATTCGCAATACCTGCGCGGCCCGAACCGAGAGATCCACGACCCCTGCGGAAAGCGACGGGAGCATTCCCGGCATCCCCATGCAGACCGGGCAGACGTGGAGGTTCGGCTCGTCGGCGAGCTCGATGGCGTTGGCGCAACCGCAGAACATCTTCGTTGCGGATTTTACCCGGACGTGGGTTTCGAGACCCATGACGATTTCGTATTTGGACATAGTGAAAGAAAGAAATTTCGAGTCGGCATAGTATTCAAAAATGCCGGGAATTCAATGGGATTTCTGGGGAACGTGGAAAATTCCGTTTTAGTTGTCCCAATGGAAACGAACGAAATTCGTAAAACGAATCGTGCTTTTCCGGTTACTATTGGAGGCTTCACTAGAGTAGGCAGAGACGGTGCTACTCATGAACATGTGGGCCAATTTCTCATCGCCATAGTTCCCGCATTTCAAGACGACCGACGATTCCGGTTTTTCCAAATGCTCCAGAAATTTGGCCGGAATCGAAAAATCGGCATTGAACGTTTCCCGAAGCGTCGAATCCGAAGAAACGAGCGAGCAATTGTTTCCGGACACCCCTATCACCTTGTACGTTCAATTTTCATAGCTGATTTGTGCGGATATGCTCGGATAGCTGGGACCGTTCGGTATGGTCGTATCAATGGCAATCGGACCGGGCGTAAAAGCAATATAGTTGCCCGATTCCCACTTTTGACCGGATGTCCCCCGTATCAGGTAATTTCACGAGGCACAGTAGAAGTCGTGGCTGTACAAATATTTCTTTTCGGGTTTGCCATCCGTTACCGTTGCATACTGACGGTCATATGGTGAAACTATATCGTATAAGGTTTGTCTTGTTCCTGGCGTGCAAATATCTCATATGGACGATCCGTACCACTTGAGCGCCGTAAGCCGATTGGTTTTCAGATACTCCAATATCTCCTCGTCTTTTTTTCTTCTGAATTCGTCTGCGAGTTCATGGCTAAGAAACCCTTGAGGGGATCGGGCTGCAGGTACTACGAATTCATACGTTTTCACGGCTTTCCCGGTTCCGATAGGATCCAGGTGTTGCATGGGCAAATTTTCGTCGAAAATGTAGGCCGTATTGACCAAGTGATCAGGCTCTTTGGTGAAGAGCGGATCGGATGCGCTTGTCCCTTTGTTAGAACGATACCAAGAGGTTCTCGCATCGTAAATGCATTGGCATACGCCACCGGATGGAAGACAGCTTTCCACTTGCGCATTCTTGTACGAGACCCCGCTCCTCGAAGAAAAAGGCATGGTTTTGGGGCATGCCACCCCCCGGGCCTCCGTATGGCAGAATACCTGATGGGTTCCGTCTCCGTCGCATCTCCATTTGGCATTTGCCGGGGCTACGGAGATCGTCGTAGTCCTGGATACGACCGGAACACTGGCCGTATCGGCAGGCACCGGGACAACGGCGGTTGACGGGGTGCCTCAGGTTCAGGCGGAAGTGCCCCCCGCGACTGTGGCAAGCGCAATTGACGTGGTTCCGGTATTCGTTCCGGTTTGGTATTTCGCGAGGGAATCGTTCATGATATCCGCAAAATCGTCGATGAGCATATTTCCGGACGAAAGTTCGTCTTTGGCATCCTTCAATTCGTAGGCCACGTACCCAATGATGTTTACGACGTCCTTGTTTCCGGCATAGACGGGTTTCGCGGCCAATTTGGCGATGCCGTCGCTCACTGTGGAAAGATAATCGACGTAATTGGCCTGGCTCAATGCCGATCATCTGGCAAGGATTCTGACCACGACTTCGTTGGTACGCCCAACATAGGTTTCGGACACGGACGACCTAAAGGTATTGCCTTCCGAAGGCGTCCAAAGTTTGGAAGCGTTCGAAGGGGTAACGTCAGCCCCGGAAAACTTCGACAGCAACATTTCGGTTCCCGACCATGAAAATGTCAGGATTCCCACGAGCGTTACGGCTAGGATGGCGGAACCGATGGCAAATTTCTTGGTTCCGAATCGGGGATGTTTGAAATCCATAAGTTAAAAAAATTAAGAATTCATAACGCACGTACACGTTTCGTTGACATGATATGCCATTTCCTGGCAATGGCAATTCATTCGGGTTTTGCCTGTTGAAATCCGAAGTTCATTTCGAGCACCGTAGCGAGGCGTACCGATAGGTACGTAGAGCGAGGAACGCAGAAATCGACGAGGAGTTCGCGCTCTGCCCAGGAAACCCTTGAAAAAACGATGAAATCCGAAGTTCATTTCGAGCACCGTAGCGAGGCGTACCGATAGGTACGCCTGCAAGGAGCGCAGAAATCGACGAGGAGTTCGCGCTCTGCCCAGGAAACCCTTG
>CAIVSN010000168.1 GCA_903908595.1 uncultured bacterium | reverse complement strand
TCGGAATAGGTTGTATTTTTCTTCTTTCGGGAGCTTATCGGTAATAAGTGACCGAAGAAAAAAATAAAAGATATCCAAATATGTGACGAGAAAAACCGGGAAACCGATTCCTATTGGGTATACATACAACCTCTTGCCAAAGAAGTGGCTGAGAAACAATGTGAAGCTGCCAAAGGACCGTCGACAGATGCCACTGAGAGACCAGGGAAGGTGTATTGTGAGGGATGTTAAATAGGGGAGTAGTTGGGTAATATCTGTTATTTCTTTTACTTTATGTGTAATTATCATAGAATAACTCAACTTAAATGCAAAGTTATAACAGATATATGGAAAAATTTGTACGAAGACGCTATATGGATTCCCTGCTTTGATCGCTTGATTCGGAGCGGCTGGTTTTGTTGACGGGGGCTCGGCAAGTGGGAAAAACTACCTTGCTCCGACAGGTTGAAGCATATCTTATTGCCCGAAAAGAACGAACTCTTTTTCTGAATTTCGAGGATTTCTGGTCCAGCGGGAAGAGTTTTTTCGAATCAAAAGAGAGTTTTCTCCGATATATCGCTCGGGAATACGGAGTAGAACTCACGCAAGGGAAAACGTTCCTCTTTTTCGATGAAGTCCAGTATGTTCCCGATGCAGTTTCATTTCTCAAGTCGCTCTATGACGATCAGAATCTCGATATCGTCATATTTGCGACGGGATCCAGATTCCTTGGGCAAAAGCGACTCGGTTCGGGGCTCGTCGGGCGTGGTCGGACGATGCGGGTATTCCCATTTGCCTTTGAGGAATTCATCGAAGCCAAGGGACGAGGCATCGATCTTTTTTTTCAAAAAGAAGGAATCGTGGAATCGTCTTTCCTCAGGGATACGCTTCTGGAATATCGACAGTTCGGCGGATATCCGGCGGTGGTATTCGCGAATGGTCGAGAAGCGAAGATAGAAACCCTGTCCCGTATCGCTTCGCGCATATTTGAAACGGATCTGCTTTTCGTGCTCAAATGAGAAGATTCCCTCCACGCGCGACATATTTTTTCATTCCTCGCGGAAAATATTGGAAACAAGGCAAAGATAGAAAATATCGCGACGCGGTTTCATCTGAGCTCCAGAAAGGTAATCCGGGCTCTGGATTTCTTCGTCGATTCATTTTTGCTCCATGAAATATATCCCTATTTCACCGATCGGACCCGGGAATACTCGGATCGACCAAAGATATATTTTCACGATATCGGCCTCTTGAATTTTATTCGTGGCATTTTTCCCGGAGAGAATCGTGCGGATGGGAAAATTACGGAAAATATCCTCGCAAACGAGCTCGTCTCGGTCCTCCGGGAAGGGGACTCCCTCTCGTTTTACAAAAAATCCAACGGATCGGAGATCGATTTTATCGTCCGACAGATACGGACGGGAAAGGTTCTCGCCATCGAAGCCAAGAGCGGAAACAAAGATACCGTCCCGCGTATCTTTCATTCTTTCCGCGAGGCGTATCCTGAGACGAACGGCTGGTACGTTTCCACCGAATCGCTCTTCAAGGAGCGCGCCGATATCCAGTTTGTCCCGTATTGGTATATGGCGAAAATACTTGGGCTCTAGGCAAAAATACGTTGTATCTTTGCCGCGTGGGTATAGATTGGTTTGAGTTTACTTATTTATGTTATCGAGCATCTCATCATACTCTTCAAGAAGTTTAATGAATTCTAAAGATAGTTTAGGAAGAACTCCGCATGATTGTTCATATCTGGCCATACCGCCCACTGCAAAGTTTTTTGGGAGGAGGAGATTTTTTAAATTTTTTGTATCTCTCGGAATCATGACTAAAGTAATCCACTCAGGCAAACACATAAACCGTGTATCTTCTTCTGTTTGAACTGGAGACCATACATCATCTTTTTTCATCTGTTCTTCTATTTTTTGGAGATGAATAATACGTTGATGAGCTACCTTTTCATCAATACTAATGAGATCAAAATTTTCCGGATAGATTGGCGTTGTTGTTTCCATAATTGGATTTTTAATTCTGTCTTTTATATTCATAATTGTAAAAATAAAAATTAAAGTTTTACAAAATTATTTGAGATTTCACCATTTGTCAAGAAACGTAGTTATCAAAGGGATATGCGGAAGAGTCAAAAATTTACGAGAAACCCGCATTTTGATAATCAGATACCCAACCGATTGAATCCTCTATAAAAACGCCTTATAAAAAGGCAACACCTCGATATTTTTGCCTCCCGCCACGATACGCTCTTCCTGTTCGAAGGTGACGATCGTGGATGACGCGACTCAGAATTTTTCCATGGCATCGAGGCATCCCCGTATTTCGCGGTCGCGGTTTTCGCCGTTGAAGTCATAGCACGCCTGATATATGAGCAGGGGATCGCCATTGACGACGAAATCCGTTTCGGAACCGTTTCTGAGGAAGAAAATATTCTCGCCGAACTTTCGATACAGTTCGGTAAAAACCGTATTTTCGAGAAGTTTCCCATAGTTGTCGCTGAATTTGAAGCTCAGCGCATTGAGAAAGCCGTTGTCGACCAGATAGAATTTCTTGAGGGTTTGTCTTTTGAAGGAATGATCGAATTTGGAAACAGGTTTTCCAAAATATACGGTATCGATATAATCGAGGAAATCGTAGAGGATATTTTTGTCGAACCGAAATCCCATCGATTGCAAGTCGTTCCCGATTTTGTTGACGGAAAAATCCTTGGTGGCCGTTTGTAGGAGCAGTTTTGTGAATTGTTTGAGGAGCGTCGCGTCTTTTATTTTGTACCGCTCGACGATATCGTTATAGAGCATGACGTCGAAGTATTCCTGGAGCGTTTTTATTTTGAGCTCCTCGTTCATTTCCGATACTTCGGGGAACCCTCCCCACATGATGAATTCCTTTTGGAGGGAGAGGATTTTTGCCTTATCTTTCGTGGTGTGCGCGTTGAGTTTTTCGCTTTTGAACGAGAGGAATTCCCGGAAAGAAAGCGGAAGCAGTTCGTAGGATATGCTGCGTCCGCGAAGCGAAGTCGATATTTCTTTTGATAGGAGTTTCGCGTTGCTCCCCGTGACGAATATGTGAGTGTTCCCTTCGTCGTGGAGCCGGCGAACGAATTTTTCCCAGTGGTCGATATTTTGGATTTCGTCGAAAAAGAAATACGTCGAGGGGAGATCGTGTTCGTTGTAGAGCTCAAAATAGGCGTCTATGAGGAGTTGCAAATCGCTGCCGTCGATGTCGATCCGCTCGTCTTCGAAATTGACGTAGACGATGCGGGTTTTTTCCACCCCGGTTCGGAGGAGTTCCTGCATTATCCCGAAAAGGTAATAGCTCTTGCCCGATCGCCTCGGTCCGACGATCGAAACGATTTTGGACGAATCCGTTTCGATTCGGAGTTCCCGGCTTCGCACGGCACGGATCGGTTTGGTATGGAAATCGGAAATGATTTGTTTGAATATGTTTTTCATGGTTCATGTATTTTCAAGATATATTGTAGGGGAAATTTCTTGGATTTCAAGAAATAATGAAGTATGGTTTTTTGTAAATCTATCCTATCGTTCCTATTGAAATTGCACTTCGTTATTGATTATACGTTTCCAAAAGAGAAAAATATACCCAACGGGAATTGGTTTCCCGGTTTTCGTCCCGGATAGAATTTCCGCTTGACATCGCTTCGGAATTCCCGCTCGCCCCACAAAAACGCCCTTCTTTCGCGAGATTGGCGTTTTTTCGAATTTTCTTGCCAATTTCGAAAGAAGCCCTTCCGCCAAGGATGGGAAGGGACTTGCGAACTGCTTCCCGACGGCCGTTGAAAAATCCGTTCCCAGTACCGGTCTTTCCGTATCGTATGATATAGTTTCCGCTTGAAACAGCCTTTACTTCGGTATTTTCCGGGTATAATCCCTTCATGGAAAACCTCCGACTCACGCCCGAACAGGCCAGCGCCCTCCGTAACCTGCACCGAAGCACGAAGGATCGGAAAAAGGCGGACCGGATAAAAGCGGTCCTCCTTCTCGACAGGGGATTCTCCGTGAAGGAAACGGCGGAAATCCTCCTCCTCGACGAGGGCACGGTCGCGATCATCCGCGACCGCTTCCTCTCCGACGGTACCGACGGGCTCCTCAGGGACTCGCACGTCCCCTATTCGGGAAAGCTCACCGCCGAGCAAAAGGAACTCGTACGCGCCTTCGTACGGGGGAACCTGGTTTTGGACACCATGATTGTCATCGAGTTCGCCAAAGCCAGCTTCGGCGTCGCCTATACGAGATCCGGGATGGCGGACCTCCTGCGTTCCCTGAACTTCACGTACAAGAAGACGAAGCTCGTGCCTTCCAAGGCCAACGCTTTCTTCCAGAAGCTCCACGTCTTCAGGTACCGGATCGCCAGGCTCATCATGACCGAAAAGGAAATCATGTACTTTGTCGACGGGGTCCATCCCCTCCACAACGCGGTTTCCTCGTACGGGTGGATCGAAAAGGGAACGGAAAAGGAAATCAAGGCGAACACCGGACGGAACCGGGTAAATATCAATGGGGCGTACTGTTTGGAGGAACAGGAGGCAGTGACGGTAGAATCGGAAAGCATAAACGCCCAGAGCACCATTGAACTCTACCGGAAGCTCGAGGAAAAGCACCCGGAGAAGGAAACGATCCACGTCGTACGGGACAACGCGAGGTACTACTCGAACAAAGACGTGCGGGAATACCTCAAAACGTCAAGAATCAGGGAGATGCCACTCCCGCCGTACTCGCCCAACCTCAATCCCATCGAACGGTTATGGCTCTTCATGAAAAAGAACCTCCTCTACAGCCGCTACTACGAGCATTTTTCCGACTTCAGGGAAGCCATAAGGAAATTCTTTAGCGAGGATTTCCACCTATATCGCGAGAAACTCAAAACGTTCATCACGGGTAATTTTCATATGATCGGAGTTTAAGAAAAACCGGGAAACCAATTCGTGTTGGGTATAACAACGAAATATTGGGGGAAGTTTTGAAAAATTCATCACTCATTAAAAGCTTAAAGTTCCCAAAAGGATCTTTTATGAAAATTCAGAGAGATGCTTCCTTGTGCCTATTGTTTTAGGCATCGTACTGAAAAACCAGCGGTAAAAGATTTCCCTCCTGCTTCACACACCTCAGTACCAGACTTGAAGCTTATGCCGAAAGCGTGCGTTCCATCGAAAACGGAACTCCAATAATAACCGAGCGTGCCATGATTGTACGTGGTGCCAGAACGATTGTATATGCCGGATTTTCGTAGGCCAAGTTTTTCTGGAAAGTCGCTGTCATTCGTGTATACGCTCCAATCTTCCGGTATCTCTTTACCTGCTTTTTTGGTTTCTCGCATGGCGGCATCCCAGGTGAATTTTTGTTCCCCGGCAAATTCGCCTTCGACAAATTCCCAAATATCTTTCGTTGGGCTTTGGTATAATTTTACGCCATTTTCAGCAGTAAAGAGTGTCCAATCGTCATCGTGCGTGATTTTAAAATCCGTATCTTCCAATTGGGGTGCGATCATGGTTATATTTAATGGAATAAGCTTAAACGATAGATTTTCGTCAAGAAAACAGCTTTGTGGATTTTAGTGTTTTTAAAGGTTTGTTCAAGGCAATATTGCGAATATTATTGCAGATATTTCGACTGGTGCCCCAAGCGGGACTTTCCTTCGGACCGCCCCTCGGACGAAAGCCAAACCGTTCGCTTTCTATTTTTTCGTTCCGAGTTTTCTCCGACAAAGCGCTAGCGTCCAAATTTTATATACGCTTCCGATATGGAGCGGGATACGTTTTCTCAGTGCAGTTTAATGATTTCGGAAAAATCGGAAACTATGATAGCAATGCTCTTCTTGCCCCTGAGAATATTTTCTTCTTTTTCTTCTATTTTTTCAATTTCGGACCAAGGCAAGAGGATTGGAGAAGCGAAAATATTCATGGGAGACTGAAATTCCATGAATATCCCGTCTATTCCTACTGTTACGGAAATGGTTTGAGATGGAAAAGAACCGGATGTTTGGAAAGAAAGTGACGATAACTTGTTTCATAAAAAATAGTACGGAGTTCCAAAAAAAGTTTCACCTTGAATCTTTGCCTTTGCCGGATAATTTTTTTGCAAATAATTCCATCACCTGCTTTTTTGAAAAAGTATGCCATATGAAATGTAAATCAGACCCAAGCTCACGAAGATGAAAAAAATCATTGGTCAATCGAAGGTAATTTCGGGAATGAGAAGTGGCATGATTTTAGTTTTTTTGAATCGGTAACTCTGCTTGATTCTATTCATTAGTTGTTCCTTTTCAAATGCCGCCTGCCCCAAGCGGGACTTTCCTCCGGACCGCCCTCGGCCGAAAGCCAAACCGTTGGCTTTCTATTTTCTCCGCTCCGCTCCGAAAATGCCTCGGGTTCAAGTCCCGCACCTGGAAGGCACAAAAAAATAATCCCCCGTTCTCACGAACGGAGGCTTAATTTTTTTGGTGCCCCAAGCGGGACTTGTTTCCCTCAGTGTCGCACCGACCCTTTCAGGGATCGGACGCTCGCTTCGGGGAACTCCCTCGGCCGAAAGCCAAACCGTTGGCTTTCTATTTTCTCCGCTCCGCTCCGAAAATGCCTCGGGTTCAAGTCCCGCTTGGACCAATCACAAAATAAAAGACCCATCTGACGATGGGTCTTTGTATTTTAGATTGGTGCCCCACGCGGGACTTGAACCCGCACTCCCGGAGGAAGAGGATTTTGAGTCCTCCGCGTCTACCATTCCGCCATCAGGGCTTATACCTAACCAAATCTGGTTTTCCGGTTTTTCTCGTCACATATTTGGATATCTTTTATTTTTTTCTTCGGTCACTTATTGCCGATAAGCTCCCATAAGAAGAAAAATAAAATCTATTCCAAATCTATGACCATAAAATTCCGAAAACCAAATTCGCTTAGGTATATGGGTCTCTCGACCGCTGAGATAGTATCGAAACCTGCGGAAAATGCAAAATCTATGGATATTTTCGGCATTTTCCCTATAATCCCGCTTCAAACCTTACGTATTATGAAATTCGAACTCGATCATTTGGTAGAAGAATTTGCCTCCGTGGAACTCCGGCTCCAGGACGGGGACATTTATGGCGACCCAAAACTCCTCAAGGAGACGATGCTCAAGAAGAAGTCCCTGGAAAATACCGTGATCCTGTACAAGCAGTACAAATCCCAGATCCAGAACCTCGCCGAAGCCAAGGAAATCCTCTCGAACGAGAAGGATCCCGACATGATCGAGCTGGCCAAAATGCAGCTTATCGAGTCGGAAACCAAAATCCCGGAACTCGAAGAAGCGCTCAAGCTCGCGCTGCTCCCCAAGGACAAGAACGACGACAAGAACATCATCCTGGAAATCCGATCCGGAGCGGGAGGCGACGAAGCGGCGCTGTTTGCCCGGGAGTTGGCCAACGCTTACGAAATCTACGCGAGGGAAGCGGGGTACCAGGTGGAAGTCCTCGAAGAGAGCGCCCTCGAAATCGGCGGCATCAAGGAAAAAATATTCAAGATCAGCGGAACCGGGGCCTATTCCCAGTTCAAGTTCGAAGGGGGAACCCACCGGGTCCAGCGCATTCCCGAGACCGAGGCGAAGGGGAGGGTACATACCAGCACGATTACCGTGGCGGTATTGCCGGAAGTGGAAGCCCTGGATATCGTCATACGTGACGAGGATCTCGACATCATGACCTGTCGGTCCAGCGGTGCCGGGGGACAGCACGTCAACAAGACGAATTCCGCCATCCGCATGGTCCACTTGCCGACCGGGATCGCCGTGGAGTGCCAGGACGAGCGCTCGCAGCTCCAGAACAAGATGAAGGCCCTCGAAATCCTCCGGGCCCGGGTTTGGGCGCTCGAAGAAGATAAGCGCAATTCCGCTCTCGGTTCCGCCCGCCTCGCCCAGGTGGGGACGGGGGACCGCTCCGAAAAAATCCGGACCTACAATTTTCCGCAGGACCGGGTGACCGATCACCGCATCGGTGCGAATTTTTCCAATATTCCCGCGATCATGCAGGGGAGGATGGGGCATATTATCGAGGCGCTCCAGATTGCGGACCAGAGCGCGAAGCTTGCGGCGGCGGGGAAATAAGATTTTCGAAAAAACCCAAGAGTCCGGTAAAAACGATGAAATCCGAAGCCGATTTCGAGCACCGTAGTGAGGCGTACTGGCAAGTACGTCGAGCGAGGAGCGGAAAAATCGGCGAGGAGTTCGCGTTTTGACAGGACTCTATCCGACGACTTTCGCCATGTTGAAAAACGGCATCATGATTGCCAATATGATAACCCCCACCCCCGCCCCAATTACGATTATGACAATCGGCTCCAACAGCGCGTTCAGATTCTTCACCCGCACGTCGATTTCTTTCTCGTAGCGTTTGCCGGCCTTGTCGAGCATATTGGAGAGCGATCCGGTCTGTTCCCCGACCTTGATCGAGGTGGAGAGCTCGACGGTGAAGGTTTCGAGCCGTTCCTTGTTGATGATCATTTCCGGGGAGTCCGTGGGCTCGCCGGCCATTTTTTTCTCCAGGTATTCCCCTCCGACCGCGTCGGAGAGGTGCCTTCCTGCCCGGATGTCCCCGATGATGCCGCGGATGTGGTTGGAGTAGAACGAGTTCCCAAGCCCGCTCGACACGATTTCGAGGGCGCGGTGGATGGTGATCCCGGAGGCGAGCAGCAGCGAGAGGAAGCTGCAGAAACTTACCAGGATCCGGTACTGGATGAGCTTCCCAAAAATCGGGAGCCCGAGGATGGCCCGGTCCACCACGAACAGCACGGTCGCCTGGCGGAGCAGGAATTTGAACCCGATGCCCGCGAAAAACAGCCCGATGACCGTGACGATGCCGTAGTCGCGGAGGAAATGCGAAAACGCGATGACCCCCTGCGTCAGTCCGGGGAGCGTTGCGTGGGCGTCCAGGTAGATTTTTTCGATTCTCGGGATGACGAACACCAGGAGTCCCGTCATCATGAGGAGCGCGACGAAAATGACGGCCATCGGGTAGATCATCGCCCCGAGGACCTTGCGTTCGATTTCCTGCATTTTCTCTTCCTTTTCGGTCAGCCTGACGAAGACATACCCCATCTTTCCGGTCGCTTCGCCCATCTCGAACATGGCGCAGTCGAAATTGCCGAACACCCGGGGGAGTTCCCGGCTGGTGGATCCGAGGTTGTTTCCCCGCTCTATCTGGGTTTTCACGTACAGGCAGGTTTCCTTGACGGCGCGTTCCCGGGATTGGAAATAGATGAGCTGGAGCGATTTCACGAGCGGGATTCCGGCTTCCACGAGCGATCCGACCATGTCGAGGAAGAAAATTTTCTGCTTGCGGTTCAGCGATATCTTGCGGTTTTCGTTGATTTCGCCCGAATTCTTCCGGGGTACGGAAAAATGCTCCATGGCCGCTCACTTTTTGGGCCACCAAGCGGGCAAGAGGGTCATCCCTCAGAAAATTTTTTTGGTACTGGTCGGTTCTGGCATGGTAAAATGTTTTTGTCCAGTGTACTACACTCCCCTTTCTTTTGCAAAAAAGCCGGTTTTCGTTACTATCGGATGCGTCTATGCTAAAATTTTTCGGATTGGGTGGGCACAAGGAAGAACATGCCCACGGCGATGGGAACATTCACATCGAACATACAGAACACGAGGAACCGGCCCACGATATCGGGCAGGTGGCTTTGGATATCCTCGACACCGAGGATGCCATCGTGATCGTGGCGCCGCTTGCCGGTATCGGTATCGCGGATATCGATATTTCCGTGACCCGCAACATCCTCACGATATCGGGGGAGCGGGTCCGGCCCCTGATATACGGCGGCGCCCAGCGGATTCTCGTCAACGAGTGCTTTTACGGGCTGTTTTCCCGCAGCATCATCCTGCCGGAAAACCTCGCCTTCAACAAGGTGAGCGCGACCATGGAGGACAATCTCCTGTCCGTGGCCGTCCCGAAGCTCAATTTTCCGTCAAAGACGATCAAGATCAATAAACTCGAATCATAATGGCCGGCGAAAACAATCGGAAATCTTTCCCGAAGCGGGGATTGAAAAAAATGGATGCCGTGATTACCGGTATTATCCTCGGAGGGATCGTGGCTTCGATCTACGGGATTAAGAAAAACGAGGAACACCGGTCGCAGGAATCGTCCGAGCATCCCGAAAACGACAAGCATTCCCTCGGTGCCATCCTGAGGATGCTCGCTTTCGGCATCCCGGCGGCAAAGCCCCCGAAACCGGCTACCCTGTACGAGAAATTTCTTTCGTTTTTCCGATGAAACCGGTAGCAAAACCCCCGAAAGCGGCATGGTTCCCGAAAAACCCGGCAAAGCTTTTGCTGAAATTTTTCGCGATGGCAACGGCCTCCCTGGCGATTCTGTTGTTCGGGGGATTCTTCGTGTTCCTGATAGCGGCCGACAATTCCGGGGAATACCGGCAAAAGATCGATGCCTGCCTCAAGGCCCGTTCCGCCGAGGGGGCGGGGGCGAAATCCATTACCGATTACGTCTGTCCGGAAGGATTGGTAGTTTCGCAGTTCGACGTCGCCTACCAAGTGGTGCTCGACCTCGAATTCCAGAAGCTCGACAAGGAAATCAAAAAGGAACTCCAGAACTACCAGTGAAAGAAGACCAAAAAGAGCACGGAAGTGAATGACCAGCTCGTGAAATGGTTCGACGAGACCGGCCCGGATGCCGAAAAGAGCTTTTCCACGAAGTACCGCAAAATTTGCCAGGACGTCCAGGCCGAAGGGAATCCCATCGCGGAAGTCGTCAAGGCGTATTCCGGCACGACCACCGAAGGCCAGATCAGCGAATTCCTCTACGGCCCGAGTTCCTGCAATGCCCTGGTATCGACCAAAATGGCGGCCTTCCGCCAGATCGGATACCTCATCGGGGTAAAAAATACCGCCCAGTCGTTCATCGAGGACAAGGAAAAATTCGCCGACGATCTCAACGACGAATACAAGAATTTCCTCATGCAGTGGACCATCTACGTCGGAGAACTTTCCCGGATCAAGAGCAAGTGGAACATCAAAACCAAAATCCATAACGAATAATGACCAACCATTCGGAAATCCTCAGGCGGTACGCGATCGAGCCCAAGAAGTCCCTCGGGCAGAATTTTCTGACCCAGGACGCGCTGTTGGAAAAAATCGCGAACCATGTCGATCTCGCCGGGAAGCACGTCATCGAAGTCGGGCCGGGATACGGGGCCCTGACGGAACAGCTCATTTCCGCGTCGCCGGCTTCGCTCACGCTGGTCGAATACGATCCCCGGATGGTGGCGATACTGCAAGACCGGAGAAAGCGCGGGGAACTGGCATTTGCCGGGGAGTTCGATATCGAAGCGCTCGACGTGCTGCAATTTTCCCCGTCTCGGCCGAGCGTGCTGGTGGCGAATATCCCGTACTACATCACCTCGCCGATCCTGTTCCGCTTCCTGTACGAGGTGAGCCAGGTGCCGGACGAGATGATCATCCTGATGCAGAAGGAGGTGGCCGACAAGATTACGAAACAAAAAGGATACCAGAATTCCTATCTTTCGCTCGCTTTGGAGTACGGATGCGATACAATGGAAAAACTTTTCGAGGTCAAAGCCGAAAACTTCGTTCCGCCGCCGAAAGTCGATTCCGCGGTGGTGCATTTCCGGGCCCGGTCCGAAGCGCCGGATCCGGAAGCGGCAAAAGCGTTCCTGAGCCTGATTTCCCGGGCGTTTTCCCAGCCGAGAAAGAAGGCGGTTTCCAATCTGGCGAACGCCGGAATCGCTACGAAGGAAGCGCTCGAAGCCATTTTTTCCGAAATGGGAATCCGGACGGACGCGCGGGCCGAGACGATATCCCTGGATGATTGGAAGCGACTTATCCAGCGGCTCGGCCGGTAGGGACTTCTGCAAAACGCGAACTCCTCGTCGATTTTTCCGCTCCTCGTTCAACGTGGCGCTGCCACGCCTCCCTACGGTGCTCAAAATCGACTTCGGATTTCATCGTTTTTCAGAGGTCTGCATCCATTCCTATCTCGATTGATTCTCCCATTTTCTGCTCCTCATAGTAGGTCTCGGTACTTCTAATTATATCAACCATGCAACCCTTCGAACTCCACTCCAAATACCAGCCGACGGGCGATCAGCCGACCGCGATCGCCGGGCTGGTCGAATCCCTGCGGAAGGGTAACAAGTTCCAGACCCTTCTCGGGGTCACGGGTTCCGGGAAGACCTTCACGATGGCGAACATCATCCAGACGCTCCAGCGCCCCACGCTGGTATTGGCCCACAACAAGACCCTCGCGGCCCAGCTCGCGCAGGAATTCAAGGAATTTTTCCCGAACAACGCGGTTCATTATTTCGTGAGCTATTACGACTACTACCAGCCGGAAGCCTTCGTGGTGAAGACCGGGACGTATATCGAGAAGGAAGCCACCATCAACGAGGAAATCGACCGGCTCCGGCACGCGGCGACGGAGAGTTTGTTGACCCGCCGGGACGTCATCATCGTGGCTTCCGTGTCGTGCATCTACGGTATCGGGGAGGCGGACGATTACCACGGGAAAACCCTCGGGTTCGAGGTGGGAAAGCCGTACAACATCGAAACGATCATCGGGCAACTGGTCGCGCTCCAGTTCAAGCGGGCGACCGCGGATTTCAAGCCGGGAATGTTCCGCATCCTCGGGGACGTGTTGGAGATTTTCCCGAGTTCCAGCGAGCATATCCTGGTCATGGATTTTTTCGGGAACGATCTCGAGGCGCTGTACTGGAAGGAATCGCTCACGAACGAGCGGCTTGACACCGTCTCGTCCGTGACGGTCTTCCCGGCGAAGCACTTCGTCACGTCCCCGGACGTCATCGAGGAGGCCTTGCCGCTCATCAAGGCGGAGCTCGACGAGCGGGTCGCGTTTTTCGTTTCCCAGGGAAAATTGCTCGAGGCGGAGCGCATCAAGATGAAGACGGAGTACGATATCGAGATGCTCCAGGAAGTCGGGTACGTGAACGGGGTCGAGAACTATTCCATGTACCTGTCGCGCCGGAAGCCGGGAATGACGCCGTCCACCCTGATGAATTTTTTCCCGAAGGATTACCTCGCATTCATCGACGAGTCGCACATTTCCATCCCGCAAATCGGGGGGATGTATGCGGGTGACCGGGCCAGGAAAGAAAATCTCGTTTCCTATGGGTTCCGCCTGCCTTCCGCTATGGAAAACCGGCCCCTCAAGTTCGACGAATTCGAGAAAAAACTCGGGCAGGCGGTATTCGTCTCGGCGACGCCTTCCAAGTACGAGGCGTTGGTGCAGCAGGAGGTTTGGGAACAGATTATCCGGCCGACGGGCCTGCTCGATCCGATGATAGAAATCGAGGACATGGAATTCATGGTGGATTCGCTGATGCGGGAAATCACGGCGGTCCGTGCCCGGAACGAACGGGCCCTCGTGACGACCCTCACGAAGAAGTCCAGCGAGGAACTCGCGGAATACTTGGCCGGGAACGGCGTCAAGGTCAAGTATCTCCACTCCGAAATCGAAACCATCGAACGCCTGGAAATCCTGCGGGATCTGCGCCTCGGGAAGATCGACGTGATCGTCGGGGTCAACCTCCTGCGGGAAGGCCTGGACCTGCCGGAAGTCTCGTTCATCGGAATCTTGGACGCGGAAAAAATCGGATTCCTCCGTTCCACGAGCGCCCTCCTGCAGATCGTCGGACGGGCCGCGCGGAACGTGAACGGCAAAGTCATCATGTATTCCCACAAGAAACGCCTCTCTTCCGCTATGGAGCAAGCAATTGGCGAGACGAACCGCCGTCGGGAAATCCAGCACGAATACAACGTGAAGCACGGGATTACCCCGCAGACGATCATTTCGAGCATCAAGGAAATCGGGCTGAAGGGGAAGCGGGTTGACGTGGACTTGGACGAATTGCCTTCCGAGAAGCTCGACGCGACCATCCGGCGGTTTGAGCTCGAAATGGACGTCGCGGCGAGCAATCTGGATTTCGAGCTCGCGGCGGATATCCGGGATAAGTTGATTGGGTTGAGGCGGAAGAAGAGGAAGTAGGGGCTTGAGCGGCGGTGATACTTTTTATCAATTCAATTGCATCGTATGGATTTGCTCGATTTGCTTTTCAAAAATTCAGGTACCATAACCCGGAAGCAGTTTGTCGTCACCTTTCTGCTGGTTTTCCTCGTTTTCGCGATTGCGGAATATTTCGTTTGGCGCTGATTCTTCATTGATTTTTTCGGTACCGAATCAGTAAGCATGGATCCGATCCAGTTCTGATTGATCTTCATATGACAAATTATTGCGGTGGTTTTGTATTCTTTCATAACCAAAAACCTTTCAGCCAAAAGATATCGCGCATTGTGAGAACCCGAGGAAAAATTGAATTGGTGGTCCCTCGCCTTTCGAAGGCCTTCGCTCGAGCTGATCTTCGAGCCAACGGATATGGCAGGCAAAAAGGCCTTATTCGTGTTGCCGTTAATCGCTTTGATGGTTCTCGGGTTTATTTGTATCAAAGTTTTCATAATTCCGAAATTACTGGATTTGCTTGACCAACATCCGGCGGTACTTACGGCAAAGGAATTTTTACAGAAAAAAGAAGAGCCTTTATTCTGAACGGGAATTGCTTTTTCGACGCGAAGCATTCAAATCAATGAAAGTTGAGATGCTGGAAACGCGGAGATCGAACTGGCTATTATGCGGGATGACGGAACAATATTGGGCTACGAGACCATTGTTCTGAATAAAACATGAAACGGATGGAGTGTAACTGCCAACAGAAGATAAACTCTGATTTTCTACTCTTTTCAAGACTTTCGAACCCTACCGCTCGCGCCTTTCTGAGAATTATGCAAAACGTTTCCACTTTATACCGGTTCAATACGCCTTTTCTGGACATAATGAAAGAAAAGGATTTTTTGATCCAAATCAAGGAAAAAATCAAGGATTTTGTTACGAGATTTGAATGAATAGGCTATATTGAGACGCAAGTCGATTTGGGCGAATATAAAAAATTTCGATTAACTTTTGAGGGAAACTCCTCGTGCATTGATTTTTATTATATCAAGGAGTTCCAAAGGAATTATTATATGCCGATTTTCAAAATGGATATTTTCTTATGACCAAAAATTCTTAGTACCCCAAAAGCTGCGGTTTGATTTCTGGAAAACATCTACGAGTGCTTCGATGGATTGACGGAAAAAGACTATCTTTTGGAGGCGGACAATACCATTTGCCATTCAAATTGATTATTTTCGAAAAAATATCCATCACACCAATTTTCCGATTTGAAAATTATACAGAATAGATTTGAAAACGAGGATTGAACAAGTCTTTTTGAGGCGTTTCTTAAGAAATTTTCAAAGAAAACCTTCGTTTTGGATTTTGAAAGCTCTTGAGAATACCGTATACTCCATTCCGTAGTATTGTATTACGTCTATCTGGTATACATAATGTACGGAAATATTGCCGATTCGACAAGACAGCTCGAAAAACTCGAGACTCTTGATTTTTGAGAAAACGAAGCTCAAAAGATGCTCGTCAAACAGAGGCTTGGTTATGTAAATGATCTAAGCAAGGTGAATTTCCAGAATTATTACCAAAAATTAGAGGTATTTTTTACTTTGTTTACCTAGGTGAAGCATGGAAAAAACTGCCAATTTTTTGAATAATCAAAGGTATGTCATGAGCGATAATAAAAAGTCAATCATAGTTTATGGCAATAGAATTACGGACAATCAGATGAATTTTTATATGATCGTATTGCTCGCACCAATATTTTTTCTATGAATAATCAGTTCAAAGATACGATTGACTACGTTTCTCATATTTCTTTTCATGGCTTTGCTTGTCTATGCCCTAGCATACTGATTATGGAAAATGCATAATTATCTTTTAAAGGTACTCAGACAATGAAAAACGATTGTTTTGCATGCGTATAACATCAATACGAACAATAGGAGCTATCTATTGGAACAAACCGTTGGAAATATGTGATTTTTTAAAAGATCGTGCTGGTATATTGCTGCAAATAGTACATATATTTCTTTATTCTATTTGATAGCCTTTTCTGCATATGATAATAATTTTGCCTATTGAAAAGCATATCATCATCTTCTAAAGGAAACAGGCGATTTCTTAGCTTATTTGTATATCATTTCATTTGTATTATGATTACTCGTTATCTATACAGTGGTAAAAATATTAATA
>CAIVSN010000167.1 GCA_903908595.1 uncultured bacterium | reverse complement strand
CGTATTGGAAATCACGCTGTGGCGCTTCGTAAAAGAGTTCGTCTTCCGCTATTCTCCCCTCAAAAAACTTTTTTACATTGGCAGGTTTAACATTGGGATTTGTAAAAATTTTACCGGTAAAAAATTTTTCGTTACGTACCGGTTCTCCGTTTAGTATGTCTAGGTGAATAATGGAATTGTTTAAGAAATCCAAATACGTTTTATCCTGTGACAGGGTTTTAAAACCTGAAATCGATAAACATCGAACATTGTCCTTGGTATTTTCTTTAACGATCGATACCGACTTTATTTTTACGGAAACCTTTTTCAAAGTCTTATTGGCATCGATATGCGAAGCCAAATCAAGATGATCATCCCGATCAAAAAACCTAAAATCCACCAATATGTCTCAGCTTTTCAAATAGGCTTGAGTCAAAGGCTTTATGGTATTTTTGAAATTAGTTTTTCTAAATGATTTTACCTCGTTGGTTCGCTCCGTATGCCATGCGAAATATTCCAAATAATCCTTTTGGTTTTTTGTGTAAAATAGCATATCTCATTCTGTCTTCGTACAGAGACCATGAGCAAAGATAACCCTTGGTGGCGTGCGTTCACCAGAAGGGTTCGACTTATGGGCATAATTGATCGTAAACGTATTTGACATTTTTTTATAGTAATGAGATATCTCTTCCTAAAAAATCCTATCGGCCAGACCTGCTGTTTTCGTCATCTATTTCTCCAATGAGCATGCCAGACAATACTCCCAATTCTACCTTGGTATCCGATGGAAGCCTCCTTGCCAGTTCCATGGGATTGGAGAGGAAATTATCGGGATTGAATCAAAGTTTCCGCACTTCCATGCGAAGATCTCCTATGTGAGCCCGTACGTAGTCCCGAGTCGCCCGGTCGACAATGCTATTTTTTTTCGCGAGGATATTTTTTCTGTCTTGCAAACACGAATGGGCGTATAATGAAAATACCTTTTCCGTTTTCCCCCATATGGTTCCCCGAATGCCGAGCGTTTCGATCGAATCCGAGAGCTTCCTTAAACATTGTTTCTCTTTCGTATCCAAAGATTTTGCCAGTAACGGTGCCTGTTTGGTTAAGCGTCCCTTGAAATATTCGAAACAGCTTTTGTTTTCGGCAATATAGTTCATATCGTAGCAGATTTCATAGAAGTTCTCATCCGTAATGGTCCCGCTCGCCGTTATGACCATGGAAACCGAGCCGCTTTTCGAAGCTTCCAACGCGGAAGATTTGAAAGATGCGCCATCGAAGGGCTTAAGGGATCAGAGCATATCGGGAAAATTTTTGAGAGTCGCCTGATTGATGATGTGACGGTACTTGTCATACCGTATCGTAAAAAAATCCCCCTTGGTCGTGAGCGTGCCAAAAACGGTGCCGGCAATGAGCAGAAAAATGGCAATCGCCGAGAATCAGATATTCGTATGCAGGAACGCCCGGCGCATGATTTCAAGGTTGCTCACGAAGAAGCCGATGAAAATGACCGTCAAAATCCCGCTGAATACCAGTGGCGTAAAAACCAGTGAAAAAAGCCAAAAAGCAATCCAAAAGCCATATCGGGAGAGATTTTTGAAGAAATTTCCCCCGGCATCCATCGCGACGGTGAGTTGGGAGAAAAATTTGTTTATGGAGAGATATTCGTCGTACGAGTCCGATCGGAGATTTGACAGCAGGACGGAATATTGATAAATTTGATTTTCGGTAATCCTTCATCGAAGTCGCCTTGCGAGTTTGTTGACGATGAACGGAAGGAATATGGGAGAAAGGATGGAATCGGCAATGGATACGATGCTATCCTTCGCGGAACGGTTCATGATATAGGCCTTTCATTCGACCTCGGCAACTTTTGAAAGAAACCGATCCACGAGATCTTTGAGCTCGTCGGATATCTCGGATTTGCTTTTGATATCCAGGTATTCCTTCACGATTTCCTCCTTTGCTTTCTTATCGCCTTCGATTTTTAAGCGTTCCATAAACGGATGCCGGGAATCGTGGATTTTATCTTCTGGGCATGCAAGGATTGACCTTTTGGTTTTTTCGATATCAAATTTTTCCCTAATGGCTCGCTTGCTCTCGACCGAAAGATCATAGGCGATCTCATTTCTTTCGTTATTTGCGATTTGCAGGTTTTTCAGATTCGTTGTCTTTTCGTTCTCTCAATAAAAATCTCGGATTTGGCACATCTTCTCGTGCCTGTTCGTTTTTAGCGGATCCAAAATGTCGGGGTATTCGCTCAATATTCACCGTTTAAAGCGCAGCCGGTCTCGTATCCATGAATCTAATGAGAGGACGGGGTATTTGGCATCGGGTTTGCTTATTTCTGCTTTCAGCTCTTCTATCTCCTTTTCTATTTCCCCTATGGGGATGCCATCGGGAAGCAAGTCAAAGAGCAATCCCTTGTGAATGTGAGGCCGGGTATCGCCTATGGTGTCGGAAAGAGATCAAGAAATTTCTTTTGAAACCTGGGTGAGTTCATCATTGATAACTCCGAGCAATCCCCAAATCTTAAAGAAAAGCGTAATGGGATTGGAGGTATTCGCAAGGTCTTCAAAAGATTTCTTCAATTGGGACGGATCCGTGGTATTTTTGCTTGTTTGGATATCAGTCATATTGATGTTTATGGTACCGTTCCCATGATGGTACTATATTTTTTATCTTAACGCTAATTTGCGCGTATTTTTTGCGAGGTTGCCCCGAATGTGATAGCATCACATCGAATACCCATATTCTTTACCATTTTGCCTATGTCAGGAGGATGAAGAGAAACCCCGGTTTCCCATGCCGAAACCCCGGCCGCTGATGCTAAGGCGAAGCGATCCTTCGATTTTTCCAAGCTCGTCGCCGATTCCCGGCTCACGAAGGAAGAAATCGACATGATTTCCGATGCGTATAAAAACGATAAGGACGCCATCGTCAACGCGGCCAAGCAAGAAAAAAGAGACTTCATCGAGCGGGATTACCGCTACGCCAACGAGAATTCCCTCGGGGGCCAAGAAGGCGTTAGGAATTTGCAGGAAAAGCTCAACGACGCGCTCGCGCTTTCTCCCAAACTCGAAACGGACGGCATTTTTGGAAGCGAGACGTTCTTCGCGATTTTGGAATACCAGACGCGGAATGGCGAAAAATTGAAGGTCGACGGAATCGCCGGTCCCGACACCATGAAAAGCCTCGGAATTACGGCCGTAAGGCAGGGGGCTTCGGACGCACCGGGAGGGGCTACGGCCGCACCGCAAGGAGCTTCGGACAAACCCCAAGGTCCTTTGGGCACGGTCAAGTCAGGCAAAGCCAAATCAAGAGTAGCCGTTTCGGAGAAACGCGACGCGTCGAAAACGAAAGATGCCCTTCCTGGCACGTCCCATGCCCCGGAAACGCTTTCCATCGCCCCGGCTATCAAAAAATTCACGTCAATGGTCGCCGGAGTAGAAGATCAAGTACGGACCATCAACGAACTCAAGAAAGAAAATACCGGAATCGTCGGCGGAGTCGGCGACGCGCTCAGTAGCGGGATGCGGTTTTTCGGCGGTTCCGGGTTCGAGACCGGGAAGGACGCCTATGAAAGCCAAATCAAACAGGCCCAAGCGCGTTCGCAAGAAATCCACGCCCAATTGCTCGCGGAATTCGAAGGCAAAGCCCCTTCTCCTTCTCCCGCGGAGCAGGCCCAAATCGTTGCGCTCGTCGCCCGGCTCGGAAAGACCACCGGAGCGAAGCTGAACAACGTGAGCTGGGGAACGGCCGTTTCCAATTCGTTCGGCGTCGACGGCAAGGCGGAATCTTCGGTCGCGAGCCGGGCGGTTCATGGCGCGCTCGGAATCGCGGAAGGCGTTTTCGATATGGCGACCAGCGTGGCGGATTTGACGAAATTCGTTTGAAAATTGCTTTTTGCCGATGGATATGCGACACAAGTTATAAAACAATGAAAGGCAGTCTATGAAGAAATGGAAAAACAGTGAGGAATGACCGTCGTTGTAAAAAAGGCCCTCGAAGACGAAATAAAAAGGATTAGTCATTTGCCCCAGGACGAAATGGCCGGCGCTATCGGAAAAATCTTCGGCACCGTCATTGCGACCGTTGGGACGGGCGGTGCTTTGTGAAGCATTTCCAAAGCCCAAAAATCAGCTTCCGTCGCGAAAGAAGCCTTTGGTGCGGCTTCGAAGGCTGCCCAACTTGCCGGAAAATCGGAACAGGCCGCGGCTCTGGCATCTTCCGCGAGCCGGGAATCCGTCAAAGCCGTTTCGCTCAAAGTGGCGGGATTCGTGCTCAACGGTCCAGCGGAGAGTGCTCTCGGCGCCGGGTTGTCCAATAGTTTCCGGCTCGCGACCAATGCTATCCGATGAGGCGAATCCATAGGCCGGAAGCTCAAAACCGTGGAATCCAGCCTCGGCGATTTCGCGGAAGCCATGAAACGAGAAAATGACCCGGGGAAATTGACCGTGCTGCATCAGGCGAAAGATTCCCTCGAGGCGGACCGGGATATTCTCTTGAAGGAAGCGGCACAGATAAAATCTGCAAAAGCGGGGCAAAAATCCCTCGAGGCCCCAAGTACGGCATCGAAGGCCGAAAATGGCCCTTCCGGAAACGAAGCTTCCAAACGGGCATTTGATGCCCCGAAACGATCGGAGATACCACTGTTCCAACTCGAATCCAATCTTGCCGTCAAGAAGGCCGAACTCGCGAAGTCATCGGAAATGGCCCGAGTGCCGAATGGCAAAGTCAGCGAAAGGCTCCTCGCGAACGAAGCCAGATTGGAGAAGGATATCGCCGCATTGGAAAAACAAGTCGCTGAGCAAAAACCAAAAGTGTCTCCAGAATCCGGAACCGCTCCCAAAGGTACGGAAAGACCGAATCCGAAGGACGGCCAACCGCAGGCAAAAGCCAAATCCAAACCGGAAGCCCCTGCCGGCAACAAGGATTCCCTAAAACCCATAGACGTCAGCGACATCGCTTCGGAAGATGGGTTCAAATTGGCCTACCGGAGGGCGGCAATGTACTTCCATCCCGACCGGAACAGACTGCCCGATGGAAGTCCAAATCCCGACGCGGGAGCCATATTCAGGGAATTGAAAGACGCATTCGAATCGAGACACGCCTATCCGTTGAGTTCTCGTGAAAGGTTTGCCAAAGTCGCCAAAGACCCCGAAGCGTTCCTTAGGGAAAAGAATGAAGCTGCCAAGGTGAAACCAACGGAAGCCCCAAAGTCAGAACCGCATATGGAATCCCGTTCAAATGCTAACGCCAAAGGGACGGAAAGCCCCAAGCCGAAAGACAGCCAACCACAGGCGGAATCCCAGGCCAAGCCGGAAGCTCCCTCTGGCAACAAAGAACCGCTGAAACCAATAGACATCGGCGATATCGCTTCGGAAGCCGGTTTCAAAAAGGCCTACAGGAAGGCGGCAATGTACTTCCATCCCGACCGGAACAGACTGCCCGATGGAAGTCCAAATCCCGACGCGGAAGCCATATTCAAGGAATTGAAAGACGCGCACGAATCGGGCGACCGTTGAAGGTTTGCCAAAGTCGCCAAAGACCCCGAAGCGTACCTCAGGGAAATGCGCGATGCCGCTGCCAAAGAAAAAGCGGATTTTCATGCCAACTGGCAAAAGGCCAATCCCGACCTCCCGCCGAGCTCTTTCGAGAAATTCCAGAAGCTCATGGAAGAATTCGAGAGCGTCATCCAGGCGCTTGGCGTCAAAGCCATGGCTATCCAGAAGCAAATCCAGGAAATCATGAAGCTGATGAAGGGGAATATGCAGAAGAATTTCAATGATATCGTATGAAAAATTGACGCGCTTCTCAATTCCATAAAAATCAACCAGAATCTCGGAGCCGAACTCAAAGCGAAAATTTCACAAAAAATCAAGGAAATCCGGGAGTCTTTCACGGCGAAATCGGCGGAAGCGCCAAAATCGGAACCGCACATGGGAGCCGGTCCTGAACCGCATGCCCAAACGCATGCCGAACCGCATGCCCAAGCCAGCGCCCAACCGCGCGCCCAACCGCGCGCCGAAGCCGCGAACGAATCCATGGGAACTTTCGCGTTCAAAGACGGATCGAAAGCGGAAAAGGGCATGTGGATGCCATGGGCAACGGAGAAGCGAAAATCCGCCGTCCCGACGGAAGTTTTCACGAAGGCACGTTCGTCGGATGAGAGCTTCAAAAAGGGACGGTGACTGCATCGAACGGCGAAAGGTTCGTGTATGACAAAACGGCCAAGACTCCGTTCATGCGGGAAACCGACAACCGAACGCTCGGGAAAATCCACGCGTGAGAAAGCGTCCTCGGCGAGATCCCCACCATGAAGTGGACGCACCGAACTACGGCGGACATACTCGAACGAATACTTCAATCCGGAAAAATCGGCGCCAATGCCGATCGCGGAGTGAACTTTTGGGGAGGGCTCGGGGCCGGATATGGGGATATCAGCCTCGTGATGAAACGGGACGTCGAACGCGTCAGTGCGGCCCTTGACGTGTCTGGTCAAAAAGTCCCCGGTACCGATAATATGACGTATTTTTTCTGAAATCAGTCAAAGGGCAACGGGATGAGACTGGATGAATATACCCAAAAATTCTGAGATTTTTCAGGCAGCCGCGTCGCAAGGTGAGAAAATCCCCATATCAACGATCCGTACCTTATGGTCGGCGAGCAGGGGGGAAAATTCGCGCATGAAGTCGATGCCGGTTTGATCGAAGCCGTCATACTTCCGTCGCATGCCAAGAACTATCCGAACTACGCCCAGATCAAGGCCGGACTCGAAAGCCGGGGAATACGGATTGTCGAAGCCCAGACTTCTCCTTCCATTTTGAATTATTCCGGCGGCAGCATCCTGAACGTGGTTGGTGGCGGAAGGAGCAACAAAGGAGCGTATGCGGATGCCATCCGCGCTGAGCTTTCAAAAACGTACCCGGGACTTTCTTTGGAGGATGCCGCAATCAAGCATCTCAAATCCACGGGCGCGATCAAAGCGGATTCCAAACTGACTTTCGAACAGCATCTCGATGCGTACAATGAAGTCGCGACCCGAGACGGACTTTCCCGGTGAGGCATCGTGGGCGGAGAATGGCAGAATTACTCGTCCCATGGCAATCATACGCGGGAACAGCGGGCCTATTTTGATTTTCTCATCGAGTCGAAATACCGGAACCTGTCCGAAATGCCGACGAAAGAGCTGTCGGCCGTACTCGAAGGATACGCCTCCCTGCCGGAACTCCTGAAGCAGAAATGAATTTCCCAAGGTGAGCTTCGGGGATTCATGAACGAACTCCAGGGAAAGGACGGCGCCATGGGAAATATCGTACGAAGGAATTCCAGATACAAAGCCCTGCTCGACCGCTTGGCCGCATAACCCAATTACCATATGGAAACACCGCCAATCAGCATCGTTCCCGCGCCGAATCAACAAGATTACAAAACGGAACTCTTGCGGATGTACCGTCAGAATTACCAGATTTTCCGCAAGGGGGAGCTCCGGAACCGGCTGCTCGAGTATTTTTATTTTCTCGAACGGGAAATCACGGGAAACGAGGTATCGAATTACCTGGATAACGAATTCACGATCAAAGAGCTCGAAGATATGCTCAATGAAATGGAGAAGGAAATGACCGTTACTTTGGCACAGAAAAAACGGGTTGGGGAGATACTCAGCGTCCTAAGTCTCTAACCAATTAATCATGATCGAAATCCGCCAATGAGATCTCTGCGGCCAGCCGGTCGAAGCCATCGTGAATTCCGCCAACGACGCGCTGATCCTGGGATCGTGAGTCGCGGGGCAGATTCGCAGGCTCGGATGAACGAAAGCGCAAGCGGCCTGTGACGAATACCGGGAACGGTTCGGCCGCTGCATGCTGGGAGGGGCCGTATTGACCGGAGGGTGAGACCTCAGGCAAAAAGTCATCCATGCCATCGTCAAGCCCATCCGGGGGAAAGTCACGCTGGACTCCATCCGGCAAGCGGCGAGGTCGAGCATCGAATTGGCCGTGTCCAAAGGATTCCTCTCCGTGGCGTTTCCCGCGTTCGGTACCTGATCCGGAAAAATACCGTTTTTGGAGAGCGCGAAGGCGATGAAGGCCGGATTCGACGATTCCGGAATTTTTTCCGATGAAAAATTCAGCAACCGCATCTCCGTGTCGTTCGCGCTTCCTGACGAGGAATCCGCGAGGATTTTTCGCGAAGTGTTCTTCGCAGCGGTCGATATCGATATTTCCATCTGAAAGACCGCGAATGGGGACGTTGAAATCGACGATACCGAAATCGGCCATTGAACCCAATGAGGATTTGTCTAAAATGCTACGGAATTTCTTCCGGGGCAATATCCCAATAGTTTTACGATTCCACCATGTCCGTCTTCGATCTTTTCAATAAGCAACCCGAGGCCAAAAATCGGCCAGAAGCCAAGAAACAAGCGACGGGGTACGTCAACCATCCCCTCGTTTGAGCGCTTGGAACCAAGTCGCGACGCGACGAGATGATCTCGCGGATGGGGCAGTTGGGCGCCGACCTCAATATCAATGACCAATTCAAAGACTTTTCCCCAGGGGAACGGACGGATATTGCGAACCTCTATCCGGATTTGAAAATCGCGCAACGTGATTTTCCCATGGAACAACAGCGGAACATGTCGGCGGATTACGATAATTTTCGCAAGCAGTTCAAGCTCGAACTTCCCGAAATCGGGGTGGCCCGTTGTCCCTGGTGTCAGGCTCCGTTAAAAGTCCGTATCGATACCTACGGCATCGGCAGTCCGTATTGGAACCCCCTGAACGGAGGCGGTCCCGTCACCCGGTCTTGCGAACACCACGTTTCCATGCACGGATCGCTCCATTATCATGGCCAAGTGCCTTCCGCGAAAGAAACGGGGTGGTTCAACGAAATCAAATTCGGGCCGGAAGTCCCCTATGTCGTACCGAATTTGCTCGATTGAGAGGGGAGACGCGCGATACTGAATGCGGTTCCCATCGCCGACGGTCGGTATACGGCCTATTTTTCCGCTTATTTTTATCGGGACTACGTAGCTTCGGAGGACGGATACCAGTCCGCTTCCAGCCAGGCCCTTTGGCACAAGGATCCGAAGGAATTCGTGAGAAGGTTCCATACGGGCATCGACGTTTGGGATTTCGAGCTCAGGCCCTGGTTGGATAAGCCGGGCCTTGCGGTCGGTTGGATAGCACCGGGGGATGAAAACCTGGAAATTCGCACGGGCTCGAAAGATTGCCCGTATTTGGACGTCCCCGGGGAGCGATTCATCATGGAATACACGAAGGGGGAAATGCGAAAATACCCGACGCCGGACGGATCGTGGCCGGATACGTCGTCTTTTTAGGGATATCCGGAATTCCCCAAGGCCACCGTTTTGCAATAATTAAGTGTATTTTTCACACAAAATCTTTTGACACCGTTTTGCAATTCATTATAAGTGTATATATAACACTTATAAAGTCAGTTACCCGAACTTCCCATGGAAACTCCTACAAAACCCCAGGAACCTCAGAAAAATGATGAAGTTCGAAGCCAATTTTGAGCACTGCCGTGAACCGTACCCCCGTACGGTGAACGAAGAGCGGAAAAATTGGCAAGGAGTTCGCATTTTGCTGAGGTTCCCAGCCAATTTTGAGCACTGCCGTGAACCGTACCCCCGTACGGTGAACGAAGAGCGGAAAAATTGGCAAGGAGTTCGCATTTTGCTGAGGTCCCCAGTATTTCCATTTCCCAGATGGACGTCCAGGCTGGCCAACCGGAAAAAAACCTCCGGACCATCGTCGACGGGATTGCCGAAGCGGGGGAGGCCGGAAGCGACGTCGTGGTATTTCCGGAACTCGCCGTCCCGGGCTACCTGCTCGGGGACGAATGGGAGAACGAAGCCTTCGTCCGCGAGTGCGAATCGATGAACGAGGAAATCGTCGCCGCCACGAAAAATGCCTCGGTAACGGCCATCTGGGGCAACGTCAAAACCGATCCGACCAAGAAAAACGAGGATGGCCGAATCCGCAAGTACAACGCCGGATTCGTGGCCCGAAATGGCATTTTCGTGCCGGGCGGGCTCGGCGACGGGTCGGTCGTCAAGACGCTCATGCCGAACTATCGGGAATTCCGCGACAAGCGGCACTTCGTTTCGCTCCAGCAGGTCGCGTTCGAAGCCGGGAAAACCATCGGCGAAATGTCGGAATACTACCGTCCGTTCCAGCTCGTCATCGCCGGGGTAAAGCGGAAAGTCGGGGTGATTATCTGCGAGGATCTGTGGGACGACGACTATGCCATGAAACCGGTCCGGATGCTCCGGGAAAACGGTGCCGATATGATCGTGAACATTTCCGCCTCTCCGTTCGGCATCGGCAAGCAGGCGAAGCGAGACCGGCTGTTGGCCCGGCAGAGCGAGGGGTTGGATATCGTATATGTCAATCACGCGGGCGTCCAAAACAACGGCAAAAATGCCTTTGTGTTCGACGGGGCGAGCACGGCCTACCGGGACGGGAAAAAAGTATTCCAGGCGCCGGAATTCGAGAGCGGGACGTTCGGGGTGACGGGGTTGGGTGAAAAAAAATCGGAAGTTTGAGAACCATGGGCAATTTCAAGTCGGATGCCCGAAACCGGGAACGCAGGGGAAGCCGAAACCCCGATCGTCAGATTTCCCGATCGCCTTGTATCTCCCGCTTCCGAAACGAATGTCCAAATGACTGACTATTTCTCCCATTCCGCTCGAAATCCCGCTTCCGAAATCTCCCAAATCGCCGCGGCGCTCACCGTCGGCCTCCGAGACTTCATGAAGAACATCGGGCAGAAAAACATCGTCATCGGGCTCTCCGGCGGCATCGATTCCGCCGTGGTCGCCACGCTCGCCGTCCTCGCCGTCGGCCGGGAAAACGTCACCGCGATCAACATGCCGTCCGAATTCAATTCCGAAACCACCAAGGGATTCGCGAAACGGCTCGCCGACCAGCTCGGCATCCGCTACGAAATCATGCCCATCCAGGCCAGCGTCGAATATACCCGGTCGCAGATCGAACAAACCCTCGGCGTATCCGCGGACGGACTCGTTTCCGAGAACATCCAGGCCCGCGACCGCGGATCCCGGGTGCTCGCGGGGGTTGCGGCCTCGCTCGGCGCGGTCTTCACGAACAACGGCAACAAGACCGAGGTTTCGCAGGGGTATGCCACGCTCTACGGCGACGTGAACGGCTCCGTCGCGCCCATCGCCGACCTCTACAAGACCCAGGTGTTCGCGCTCGCCCGCTTCCTCGCGGAGAAACACGGACTCCCGGTCCTCGCCGAAATCTGCGATATCCCGCCGTCCGCCGAACTCTCCGCCGACCAGTCTATCGACGAGGGGAAGGGCGACCCGTTCGTCTTCGAGTACCATGACAAGCTCATCTACCAATTCGTCGAAGGGCGCCGCGACCCCGCCGATATCCTCGTCGCGCTCCGCGATGGGAAGCTCGAAAGAACGCTCGGCACCGCGAAGCCCGTCATCGGCCCCGAAGGATATTTTCCGACCGTCCGAGCGTTCGTCGCGGACGTCGAGCGGATCTGGAAAAATTACAAGCTGTCCTACTTCAAGCGGATACAGGCTCCGCCGATTCTCACGGTCAGCCGGAGATCTTTCGGATACGACCTTGAAGAATCCCAGAATTGAGTATATTACACGAGAGAATATGTGAAACTCAAGTCCGATCTGCTGTCAAAATATTCCTAAGCGAATTTGGTTAGGTATAATCATCCATCATTCCCATGTCCCATGCCAACATCGTCCGGTACGAATCGGACCACCTCGTATTTTTCTACGACGACCGATCCGCCAAGCTCGCCGAAATCCGGGAATTCCTCGCGTCGGAAAAACCGGATGCCATCCGCGAAGCGATTCGGGAGCGGGCCTACGTCGTGCTCGGAGGCGACGGGCTGTTCGTGGAAATCGCGAAGGACGCCCACAAGGACGGCGTGCCGATTCTCGGGGTGAATTTCGGGACGAAGGGGTTTTTGCTCCACGACCGGGAGATTTTTGAAAACCGCCAGCTCCGGTTCGACGAGCGGGAATATCCGATGCTGCACGCGGATATCCGTACCGAAGACGGCGAATTTCGGGGGCACGCGTTCAACGAAGTCTACCTCACCCGGGCCGGGGACGCGAGCTGTATCCGACTCTCGATTTCCCAGAGCGGCCGGAGCATCGAGCGGTTCGTGGGCGACGGGCTGATGGTCTCCACCCCGGCGGGATCGACCGGATGGAGCAGGAGCTACTGAGGCACCATTCTTCCGCACAACGCGAACCTGAACGCGCTCACCCCGATTGGCAAAGTGTCCCCGGCGGATTTTCATGCCACGGTCATCCCCGACAAGGGGCGTATCCATATCAAGAACGACGTTACCCGGAAAAGCCCGATCGACATTCTCGTTGACAACCGCCGGATCGTTTCGATGGAAACGAGACCTTTCGAGCTCGTCATCGAGCGATCCGCCCGCGCTGTCCGATTGCTGGTCGAGCACGGCTACCGCGAAAGCTGGGATATGAAGACTTTCCGGGAGATTGGTTTTTCCTTTTAAAATTTTCCCATGAAATACCCACTCGTCATGTACGGGGGCGCGTTCAATCCGCCCCACCTCGATCACGGCCGCATCGTCGCCGAGCTGCTCGGAAATCTCACGGACAAGGTCCTGATAATTCCGACCGGCCGCAGGAACGACAAGCGATATCCCGGGGTCGCCGACGTCGATCGCGAACTCATGCTCCGGCTCGCGACGGAAGATTTCGGCGACGCGGTTGAAATCGACACGGAATTTCTCTACGGTTCGGGCGAAACCACGACCCGGATTCAGGCCGACTATCTCCGACGGAAGTACGGTCGAGACATTCCACAGGTGTTCGGTTCGGATACCGTCCGGGACATGTTCGAATGGGACCCGACCGGATACGTTGCCCGCGAACTCCCCAAAGTGTTCGTCAGCCGGTCGGGGTATCCGCTCGATTCCGCCGGCATCCTCAATTTCGATACGGTGGACTTCGAATCGTCGGGACTTTCCAGCACGGAGATCCGGGACGCGATATCGCGTCCCCCGAGCGGTCGTATCGACCGGGGGAAACTGGAGAAAATGCTCCACGCGAATGTCCTTGATTTTATTTTGAAGAACGGTATATATACCCAATAGGAATTGGGTATATTCCAAGTTTTCATAACTTGTTCGTCCGATGCCGCAAACTGCGGAAAAACCCCTACGTTAATTCAAATCCCATGTCCAAGAAAAATTTTCACGCTTCCAAGCCCAACTACTTCCCAGCAACCCTGGAACGTCTCGAATCCCTCGGTTCCGAGGGCAAATACCTGCAAGTCAAGCGGATGGTCCTAAAAAGGTCCGACGGGACGCTGTACGGATACGAGACGCTCGAAAAGTCGTCCCCGGCGGTGATTTTGCCGATTACCAGCAAGTGAGAAATGATCCTGATCGACCAATTCCGGTACCCGCTCATGGACTGGGAATTGGAGTGCCCCGCCGGGATGCCGGAAGCAGGCGAATCGTTCCGGGCGGCCGCGATCCGGGAACTCCGGGAAGAAGTCGGCTACCGGGTCGGCAGCGTCGTCGAAATGGGAAAATACGCGTCTTCGGGTGGCACGACGAACGAAGTCGCGCGGGCGTTTCTCGCGCTCGATTGCGAGTACGAGGCCGGTTCGGAAAGCCCGGAACGTGACGAGTGCATCGTGGTGAACCGCGTGCCGGTTGAGCGGGTCGCGGCGTTCCTGGCCGTGCGCCGGTCGCAGGGGCAGGTTATCAACCCGAAGATGGCGGCTTTGGCCTATCAGTTCTTGGCTGAGGGGGGCGGGAAATAGATTGGGTATGCTTCCTTTGCGCGAAAAAAATTTGATTTTCCCCAAAGGTTAGATATATATTTATTGAATAAAATTAAATGGGTTTTAACCTGACACCACCTGCGAAGTATTCCTTTGTAGATGCTTTTTAATCGTGCTCTTTGTTGTTGGTTCGTGCGATATTATTTGCTCTAATAACGTCTTGAAAAGCATTCACCTGTCGCTGGATTTCCTT
>CAIVSN010000166.1 GCA_903908595.1 uncultured bacterium | reverse complement strand
TCGCCTTACCGAAAAACAAGAGGAAATCCTCGAACTCCTGCATCTCGATGCCAAAATCTTGGCACAGTAGTCACGATTTTAAAAAACCAACCCCCGGGGATGGCTTCAGTATGCGAAAAGTGCATCTAAGATCCGTTGAAAACGATGAAATCCGAAGTTCATTTCGAGCACCGTAGCGAGGCGTACGATAGTACGTTGAGCGAGGAGCGCAGAAATAAACAAGGAGTTCGCGTTTTCAGAGGGTTTCTATCTATTTATTTCTTGCACTTCGTGGTCTGGAGTCCTCCAAAGACGGAACCGCGGACTCCTTTCAGGGCTTTTTCCGCGCGCGCTCCGTCGTTGACGATGCCGCAGTCGATTTTTTCTCATTGGACCTTGTAGATGCTTTCGATATCGTTGAGCGCTTCGTTGAATTTGCTGAAGATGTACTGGCTTCGGGCCCGCATCGTGAGGACTTCCACGTCGTTCGGATTGCTGACGAGGTAGACCGTGCTCATCTGCACGACGTCGCCGAGCTTGTTCTTCTCGTAGGATTTCCGGATGCCTTCGAGGGTGACAGTGGTCGAGACCGTACTTCCCGCGCCGGTAGTGACCGCCGGGGCCGTTGGGGCCACGGTCGAACTGCTGGTTCCGCTAGAAAGTGCCGGGGAAGTCGCCACTACGGATTCTTCCAGGAGTTTTCCCGCGTAATACGGATTTTTGACTCGGGTACGAGCGACTTTGGCAAACGGATTGTTCCCGTATACGGTCACGTACCTGCCGCTCGGGTAATCCAGGTCGAATACCCCGAGAGCCTTGAGATTGAAGGCCGTGTCGTATTCGAAAAGGACTTTGGTTTTGAACGCGGTGACCCCGGCGGGATTTTTCCCGTCGTCGATGGAGATGAAAAAATTTTTCGGTTCGATGAATTCGAAGAGCCCGATGCTTCCGGTAGCGGAAATGTTATTCTTCCTGAGGACGTCTGAGAGATTGGTGGAAGTGCCTGACATGATCTGGTCATACTTCTTGTCGAGTTCCGTTTTTGCCACCGGCGTCGTGGGAACGGCGGGGGTTACGGCGGAATTCAATGCGGGAGTTGGGGTCGGGATTACCGGTGTCGTCGGAACAGCTACGGTGGTGCCGGTGCCGGTTTTTCCCAGCTGGGTCCGAAACGAGTCGTTTTCCGTGCGGAGCCGGATAATTTCTTCCTGAAGTCCCGAAATCCGTTTCTCATAAATCAGGATGAGCTTGCCCAGGGCGATGGAAACTTCGTTTTGGGCCGTGGTGGAATCTCCGGAGTTCGGAGTCGTGGCAACCGGGGTTTCCGCTCCGGCGAGCGGAGTCGAAATCATCAGGCTGACTAATAAGAAAATGGCAATATGTTTTTTCACGGGTAAATAGCATTAAATGTGACAAAACTATATTTTTTTTGCCCGCAGAATCAAGTGTTTTATCGGAGAATACGTTTTTCTGTGGATTTCGAGGACGCCGAATTCGCTTAGGACGTTCCGGTGAAGCGCGGTTCCATACCCCTTGTGTTTTTCGAATCCGTACTGCGGATATAGGAGAGCCAGGGATTCCATCAGGGTGTCCCGGGTCACTTTTGCCAATATGGAAGCGGCCCCGATTACTTTGAACCGACTGTCACCGCGGATGTGCTCGGCGATTTCGATTTTTCCGCCCGTTTCGAATTCGGCGATATCGAAGCGGTAGTGGTCGTTCCCGTCGACGAGGATTTCCTTGCCGATCATTTTTCCCGGATTCCGCGATTCCAAGAGTTTCAGGACTTCGGTTATCGCGGAATCCATCGCCAACCGGTTCGCCTCCTTGATTCCGACGGCATCGACCGTATCCGATCCGACGGCGGCAACGTAAAAACATACGTCCCCCCGGTCCATCGCTTCCCGCAATCCCTGGGAAACAGCGTTCCTTTGGCGTTTCGAGAGGAGCTTCGAGTCGTTGATTTTCGCGTGGAGTTCCGTTTTCCGGAAACGGCTTTTGACGATGGCAAAGGCTCAGGCGACCACGGGGCCCGCCCATGCGCCCCGTCCCGCTTCGTCGACCCCGATGGCAATAGTTGACATTTTGGATGAGAATGTTTGACCGAATCGGTCGTTATGGATACACTCATACTAATCAATCTTCGTTTTATGAAAGACATTTTTCAAGAATTCAAGCAGGCGACCCTCCGCAAGCACCTCGCCATCGGCGCCACCGCGTTCGCTTTCGCTCTCGGAGTCAACGTTTTCCTCTTCAATACCGACATCGGAGTCAAGATGCAGGCGTCCGCCATCGAGGCTGTCGGAACGAAGGCCCCCGTTACCGCCGACATGAGCATTTCCCAGAGCTTGCCAGGCACCGACAGGGCCAATATCCGCTTGGACCGAAGCATGCAGAAAGTCAAAGAAATCGAACTCACCATCATCGCCAACCCCGACGCGATCGCGTTCGGGGAAGTCGACAAGGCGTTGGCCATCCCGTCCCAAGACACCGTCGTGACTTCAAATATTCCGGGAGTCACTCTCGTCAAAGTGCTCTTCGCGCAGCCTACGGACATCCCCGCCGGCAGCATCGTGGCGACGCTCGCGTTCAAGTTGAAGAAAGAAGCACCGGCGGTTATCAATATTTCCGCGCCTCGGGCTACGACGACGGACGGGGTGTATGAATTGACGAGCAAAGGGACACAGGTACAGTAGCCGAAATCTCTACAAAACGCGAACTCCTTGTCAATATATGTGCTCCTTGCGGGCGTGCTTGCCAGCACGCCTCGCTACGGCGCTCAAAATTGACTTCGGATTTCATCGTTTTTTGAGGGATTTCGGGAGGATAAGGAAATATGCCTTCCAAAGCTCGCTTTTTCCCACAATCCCCCCACATTCATTTGGAATTCCGGAAAAGAAGAGTAAGTTTTCTCCCGACCTGGCGTAAAATTCCGAAAAATCCTCTCGAATATGAACAAAAACCAAATCCTCTCTCCCGTTTTCGTGGAAAAGCTCGTGTTCAGCGGGAAATGACTCGCCCGGGCCGAAGACGGCCGCGCCATCATGATCGCAGGCGGCGTGATCCCCGGACAGACGGTTTCCGTTCGCGTCATCAAGACCCGGAAGGGCCATATCGAAGGCCAGGTCCTCGACGTGCTCGAACCTTCCCCGCTGGAGCAGCCGCTCCCCGCGCATTTCCAAGTATACGGTGGCTGCAAATGGCTTCCCATCCGGTATCCGGAACAGCTCCGCATCAAGAACGAACAGGTCCTCGAGTGTTTCAGCGGGCTCAAAGCCCGGGGACTCCTGGCCCAAACTGTCTGGCATCCCATCCTCGCGAGTCCCGAAATTTACGGGTACCGAAACAAGCTCGAATTTTCTTTCGGCAAATACATCTCCGCGAAGGAGGAAATCCACGACGAATTCCGCTTCGGGTTCCACAAACAGGGGGAATTCGACCGCATCATCGACTGCGATTTCTGCGTTCTCGCGAGCGATTCCGTGAACGAGATTTTTCAGGAGGTCAACGTGCTTTCCCGGGCGAGCGGCATTCCGACGTACGATCCCCGGACCAATAAGGGCGTTTGGCGACACTTGGTCGTTCGCGAGGCGAAGGCTAACGGACAGAAAATGCTCGTGTACAGCCTCAATACCAAGGATCCGGACTACGATGCGGCCGCGTTCGGAAAAGTTTGGCAAAAAATGTCCGAGCGGTCCGACATTGCAACACAAATCCTCTTCCATAATACCGGTCTCGCGGACATCGTGGCCGGAGAAGCGGAAATCCTCCAGGGGCCCGGAACGATCCGGGAAACCCTCCTCGGCAAGTCGTTCGAGATCCGGCCGAAGAGTTTTTTCCAAACCAATTCCACCGGGGCGGAAGTCCTGTATTCCACGGCGATTTCCCTCGTCAAGTCTTCCGGTGGGACGCTCCTGGATTTGTACGCGGGAACGGGCACTATCGGGATTCTCCTCGCGCACCTCTTCGACCGGGTACGTTCCGTGGAACTCGTGGCGGATTCTAGTGCCGACGCGATCGTCAATGCCGGGCTCAACGGGGTAACCAATTTCGAGGCCATTCAGGCCCCGGTGGAAAAATTCCTCAAGGACTATCTCGGCCGCGGCGAAACCGCCGATACGCTCGTTATCGATCCGCCGAGAGACGGGATGTATCCTGGCACTCCGGCGGATATCCTCGCGTTCCGGGCCCGGGAAATCATCTACGTGAGCTGCAATCCGTCGACGCTGGTCCGGGATTTGGATTTTTTCCTCGCGGAAGGGAAATACGCGCTGACGGACGTGGTGCCGGTGGACATGTTCCCCCATACGCACCATATCGAAACGGTGGTCCGGCTGGAATTGCGGGCGTAATTATATTGAATTGACAAATACAAGCATGGGGATTTTTTTATAAGTATTTCACCGGGAAAATTCCGGTAATCCTCCCGGCATTTCCTCCTCATTTTATGGAAAAAACTTCCGTTCCGCCCGTTTGGGTTACCGAAAGCAGCCGTACGACGCAGTTCTCGTACGGGATGCTGGGCCTGGCGGTCGGCAGCGTTTTTTTGTACGGTTCATGACTCGGCGGCATGGAACCGACCGAAAGCCTGGCGGTTTTGGCGCTGGGGATTTTGATTTTTTCGATAAGCCTGATTACGCTGATCCTCAATGTGAAGCAGATGGTTTCCATCGATCCGGGCAAGCGTACCGTTATTCTGGAATCCATTTCGATTCTGGGCGGGAAGCGGCGCGAAATCCCCTTCGACGATATCGCCGACGCGAGCGTTTGACAGCTCGGCGACCGGGAAGGCGGCAGCATTTCGTACCACGTGGACCTCCGCCTCAAGGACGGCAAGGACGTCGCGCTGTTCTTCGGATTCTTCGAGGGGAGATACGATAGGTCGGCTATGGAGTCCCGGTGCCGGCGGATTCGGAAGCATCTTGGGGATTTATATACCGCTGTCATCAATTACCAAGTGCAATTTTAATTCCCGATAGACAATAGACCGATTTCTTCGTCGAATACTTCCTTCGGCGTCCGGTACCCGAGTATTTTCCTGGGCCGGCTGTTGATATAATCGACCACTCTCCGTATCTCC
>CAIVSN010000165.1 GCA_903908595.1 uncultured bacterium | reverse complement strand
TGAGATACTGGTCTATTTTTAGAATAGATTTCTTTTAAACAAAAGCTATAAAAAACAATTCATTTTCGATAAATAGTTATGCTCGCAAATACCATCTATACGACCATAAAAAACATTCTACTCCAAGCCAAAAGCCAACTAGTAAAAAGCATAAATACCACCATGGTGTATGCGTATTTTGAAATATGAAAAATAATTGTAGAACACGAACAATGATGAAGCGAAAGGGCTTTATACGGCAAAGAAACCCTCAGCAGCCTCAGTCAGGAACTGACAAAAGAGTTCTGAAGAGGTTTTTCCGTGAGAAATCTTGAATATATGAGAAAATTTTTTCTAGAGTATTCAAAATCGCAAACACTGTCTGCCAAATCTTGAGAAGATCAAAAAACGACAACCCCGTTGACGAAATTCGAGCTTTCCTGGTCCCACTATTTGCTCTTGATGAGACTCGAAGGAAAGGAAAGGGCTTTTTACGAAAGGGAAGCCATAATGAACCATTGGTCCATACGGGAATTGCAAAGGCAATTCGACAGTGCCTTGTATGAAAGAGTGGCCTTGAGTACTGATAAAACATGAGTTCTGCAAGATAATTTGGAGAAATACCATCATCCGCAAGATCCGAAAGATATCTTGAAAGATCCGTATGTTTTAGAATTCTTATGATTGGATGAGTCAAGCAAATATAGTGAAAACGATCTGGAACAGTCCATTATCAACAAGCTCGAACATTTTTTACTGGAGCTGGGAAAGTGATTCGCTTTCGTTTGAAGGCAACAAAGATTCAGTTTTGACGAAGAGCATTTTTTTGTTGATCTGGTGTTTTATAACCGGCTTTTAAGATGTTTTGTCTTAATAGATTTAAAAATCTGAAAACTCAAACATCAGGATCTGTGACAGATGCAAATGTACGTGAATTATTATGACAGATTCGTAAAAACCGACGAGGAAAACAAAACAATCTGAATCATTCTTTGCAAAGATAAAAAAGATACGCTCGTTGAAATTACCTTGCCGGAAAACAGTAATATATTTGCCAGTAAATATGCTTTGTATTTGCCAACGAAAGAGGAATTAAAAAGAGAAATCGAAGATGTAGAGGCGTAATGTATCCGTTTTGCTTCGGGCGGATCATCGGTCGTACCTTCCTCAAGCCCCCCGCCGACATAGTCGCGTTCGCACCTTGCAAAGCCCAGATAATGCTATAAAATGCCGTTTCCCACCGGCTAACCCATTCCGAACCATGGATCAGAAAGTACACAACCAAACCATCAGCTACATCTGGAGCATCGCGGACGACGTGCTCCGGGACGTTTTCGTACGGGGAAAATACCGGGACATCATCCTTCCGTTCACGGTTTTGCGCCGATTGGACGTACTCTTGGTTCCCACGAAAGAACAAGTCCTGAGCACGAACCAATTCCTCATCGAACAGAATATCGACGAAAAGACCGCGCTGGAGTCCGCTTCGGGCTACAAATTTTGGAACGTTTCGAATTTTACGTTCGAAACCCTGCTCAACAGTCCGGGGAGCATCGATGCGAACCTGGAAGCGTATCTCGACGGATTCAGCCGGAACGTCCAGGAAATCATCGGCAAATTCAAGCTCCGAAACCAGTTGCAAACCATGAAGGAAGCCGGAGTCACATTCCTTTTGATAGAAAAACTCTGCAACAAGGAAATCAATCTTGGTACCAACGAAGCCAAAAACAGCAGGGGAGAAACGCTCCCGCCCCTCACGAATCTCGGAATGGGATACGTTTTCGAAGAGCTCATCCGCAAATTCAACGAAGAAAACAACGAGGAGGCCGGGGAACATTTCACGCCGAGGGAAATCATCAAGCTGATGACCCATATTTTGTTCGAGCCGGTAAAAGACAAAATCGGCAAAGGAACCTATCTCATCTACGACCCGGCTTGCGGGAGCGGCGGAATGCTTACCGAGGCCGAACAGTTCGCCTTGGGCATCACCGAAGGCAAGGCGAATTTCCATCTGTACGGGCAGGAAGTGAATCCCGAGACCTACGCGATTTGTACGTCGGACATGCTGATCAAGGGCGAGGAAACGAGCAATATTTCCTACGGTTCGACGCTCTCGAAAGACGGTTTCGGCCATCTGCATTTCGATTTCATGCTTTCCAATCCCCCCTATGGGAAATCGTGGAAAATCGACGAGGACGCCATAGTGGACGAACGGGGAAAGAAGGGCAAGGAGGTGATCAAAGATGCGCGTTTCCAGGTCGGGCTCCCGTCCATCGACGACGGGCAGCTTTTGTTCCTGTCGAACATGGTGAGCAAGATGAAACACGATACGAAACTCGGCAGCCGAATCGCGACCGTCCATAACGGTTCCGCCCTGTTCACCGGGGATGCCGGAGGGGGCGCGAGCGAGATCCGGCGGCATATCATCGAGAACGATTGGCTCGAATGCATCATCGCGCTGCCCAAGAATATTTTCTACAACACGGGAATCCCGACCTACGTTTGGATCGTTTCCAATCGGAAAGACCCGAAACGGAAAGGAAAAGTCCAGCTTATCAACGCGATGGAACTCTACGTGAAATTGCGCAAGAACCTAGGGCAGAAGAATTGCGAGATGAACCCGAAACACATTGAGGAAATTACCCGGCTCTACCTCGATTTCAAGGAAACGGACATTTCCAAGATATACGACAACGAGTTTTTCGGCTACAACAAAATCACGGTCGAACGGCCGTTGAGATGGTCGGCGCGGTTCAGTCCGGAATCCGTTGGTACGCTGAGATTCGACAGCGGTATCCGGGATGAGATGGAATGGGTTTTCGAACATTGCGGAGAAGAGGTATATTCGGGTCTCGAAAAGCACAAGGAACGGATAGAAAGCCATTTGAGCAAACAGGATATCAAACTGAAACTCTCGGATAAAAGCAATCTTCTGAGTCAGGAATTCTGGCTCGAACAATTGGGCTTGATGCAGAAGGCCGAGCAACTTCGGGAAAAACTCGGGGACGGGCCATTCGACGATTACAACGAATTCGAACCCCTCGTCCAAAAGGCCGTCAAAGACCTCAAATTGGAATTCTCTCCGAAGGAATGGAAAACCGTATTGGAGGCGGTGAGATTCAAGAACGAGGATGCGGAAAGGGTTATCAAAAAGATTGGGAAAGACGGAACGGTCGCGTATGAAGCCGATGCGGATTTGCGGGACTATGAAAACGTGCCGCTGAGCCAGGATATCGGGGAGTATTTCGAACGCGAAGTCCTGGCGCACGTGCCGGACGCGTGGATGGACGAGACGAAAACCGTGAAGGGGTACGAAATCTCGTTCACCCGGTATTTCTATACGTACGTGCCGCCGAGGAGCCTGGAGGAAATCACGGCCGAGATATTGGCTTTGGAAAAAGAAACGGATGGGATTTTGAGCGATATCGTAAACAGTTAGGGATATGGCAATACCACTTCAAAAATACCGAGAATATCGGAACGTATCGTATGATTACGTGCACGAACTGCCGAAAGATTGGCAATTGTTGCCGAATATCGCGATTTTTCAGGAACGGATCGAGCGGGGGTATGAAAACGAAGAGCTTCTTTCGGTGACAATAGGAAGAGGGGTTATTAAGCAATCGGAACTTGATAAAAAAGATTCATCCACTTTGGACAAATCAAAGTACCTGCTCGTTCGCCCCAACGATCTCGTCTATAGCATGCGCTTTCGGCAGGGGGCATCGTGATATAGCAACTATCAAGGCATAGTCAGTCCGGCATGCACCGTTCTCAAGCCGAAGAAAAATTCAGAGTACCATCCCCAGTATTTTTATTACATGTTTCGCACGGAGCTGTATAAGAATTACGCAGAGAGATTTGCGTACGGAATCGCGGATGGACAAATGCCCTTGCGTTATGTTGATTTTAAGCGGATGTACACCGTGGTTCCTCCGATTCAAGACCAGGATGTCATTGTGAAGTATTTGGATAAGAAAAATGCTCGGATTGATGAGTTCATAAGGAATAAGGAGAGGTTGATTGGGTTGTTGGAAGAGGGAAGGAAAAGAGCTATAACCCAATACGTGACTTGATGAACCAATAAGGACTTAGTATATTCAGGGATTGACTGGATTTGAAAAATTCCGAAGCATTGGTCAGTTTTTAATTTGAAATATCTCCTAAAAGAGAAATTAAAATATGGTGCTAACGAGGAAGCGAAAGATGCTAATAATAATCATCCTAGGTATATTCGGATAACTGATTTCGGATTTGATGGAAATTTGAATGACGAGTCTTTTAGATCGCTGTCACCAGAAAAAGCAAAAGATTATTTGTTAAGTGAGGGTGATATATTGTTTGCCAGAAGTGGCGCAACAGTAGGCAAGACTTTTCAATTTAAAGGTTATTGTGGCCTTGCTTGCTATGCTGGGTATTTAATAAAAGCATCTCCAGATGAGAAGAAAATTTTAAGCGACTTTCTTTATTTGTACACTCGTTCGAGTTTATTTGAAGAATGGAAAAATAAAATTTTTGACAAATCTACAATTGAAAATATCTGAGCAGATAAATATTCAGTTCTAAAAGTAGTATTACCTTCCCTAAAAGAGCAATTAGTGATAGTTAAGGCTATTAAGAGCGAATGTTTGTCGATTGACACCGCAATCTCCAAAGCCCAATCCGAAATCTCCGCCATCAAAGAATACCGCGAATCCCTCATCTCCGACATGGTTCTCGGCAGAAGGATGGTACCCGGCCTACCACTTCACTAAACCCATATGCCATTCACCGACACCTCCGAAAAAGGCTTCCAAAAATACATCGTCCAGTATCTGACCGAGCATCAGGGATATTCCGAAATCCCCCCGTCGGATTTCGACCGTGAGTTTTGCCTGAACCCCAAACAACTCCTCGCTTTTATCGAGCACACCCAGCCCCAGGCCTTCGAAATGATCCAAAAGAAGGGCGAGCGGGCTTTTTTGCTCCGTTTGGACGAAAAAATCAAAGAACTCGGCATCGTGGAAGTCCTCCGGAAGGGAGTCAAGCATTTTGACCGGACCATCGAATTGTTCTACAAGCAGCCTTCTTCCGCCCTCAACCCCAAAGACCTCGCGAATTATCAGTCGAACCAATTTTCCATCGTCCAAGAACTCGTCTATAGCCTAGAAAACGCCAATCGGCTCGATTTGACGGTCTTTCTCAACGGTTTGCCCATCATTACGCTGGAACTCAAAAACCCGCTCAGCGGACAGACGGTCCAGAACGGAATCTGCCAGTATCAATCGGATCGCGACCCCAAGGAAAAAATGTTTTCTTTCGCCCGGTGCCTGGTACATTTCGCGGCCGATACGGAATCGGTCTGCATGTCTTCCCATCTCAAGGGCAAGGATTCGGCGTTTCTTCCCTTCAACAAAGGGCTGAACGACGGCACGCCCCATCCGCCCTTCGGCGCCGGAAACCCGGTCAATCCGAACGGGCTCAAGACCCATTACCTTTGGGAAGAAATCCTCAATCGTGACTCGCTCTGCAACATCATCGAGAAGTTCTCCCAAATCGTCGAGGAAACGGACGAAGACACGGGGAAAAAATCCCGGAAGATGATTTTCCCCAGGTACCATCAGATTACCTGCGTGCGGAAGATTCTCGAACACGCGAAAGAACACGGCGTCGGACAGAGGTACCTCGTGGAGCATTCGGCCGGTTCGGGCAAATCCAACTCCATCGCCTGGCTTGCCCACCAGCTCACGGGCCTGCACGATCCGACATGACAGAGCCACTTGTTCGACTCCGTAATCGTGGTCACCGACCGGACGGTGTTGGACAAGCAGCTCCGGGACACCATCATCCAGTTTTCCCAGGTCAAAGGCGTCGTCGAAGCGATTACCGGCACGGGATGAAGCAAAACGAGCCAACTCCGGGACGCGCTCGCCAACCGCAAAAAGATCATCATCTGCACGGTGCAGACCTTTCCCCACCTGCTCGGCGAAATGTCGGAAATGCCGGCCCTGAAATTCGCCATCGTCATCGATGAGGCCCACAGCAGCCAAAGCGGGCAAACGTCCTCGAAAATGAACGCCGTATTGGCTCACGAGGAAGATCCCGAAGACGACGGCGAGGCCGAACCGGAAGAGGAGTTGAGCATCACCGAAAAAATCAACGCCATGATCGAAAGCCGCAAAATGATCAAGAACGGCTCGTATTTCGCCTTTACCGCCACCCCCAAAAACAAGACGCTCGAAACCTTCGGGGTCCGGCACGTGAGCCGCTCCGAAGACGGCGAGAAAACCGGTTTCTCCGCGTTCCATCTCTACTCGATGAAGCAGGCGATCGAGGAAGAATTCATCTTGGACGTACTGAAGAATTACACCACGTACGATTCTTTCTACAAGCTCGTCAAATCCGTCGAATGAAATCCCGAATTCGATACCAAAGAAGCCCAGAAAAAGCTCAGGGCCTACGTGGAAGGGCACGAATTCGCCATTGCCGAAAAAGCGAAAATCATGATAGACCATTTCCATAGCGACGTTCGCCATCTCATAGGCGGACGGGCCAAAGCCATGGTCGTGACGAAAAGCATCCATGCGGCCATCCAGTACCAGCATGCTTTCGACGAATACCTGAAAGAAATCAAATCCCCGTTCAAGGCGATAGTGGCGTTTTCCGGTACCAAAAAATTCAAGGGCATCGAATATTCCGAGTCGGACCTCAATTCTTTCGCCGAATACAAGAACGACATCCCGAAAAATTTCAAGAAAGCCGAATACCGGTTCCTCATCGTGGCGAACAAATACCAGACCGGTTTCGACCAGCCGCTCCTCCACACGATGTACGTTGACAAAAAATTGGACGGCGTACAGTCCATACAGACGCTTTCGCGATTGAACCGGGCGTGCAAGCCGTTCAAAAAAGACACGTTCGTCCTGGATTTTTTCAATGAGGCAGAGGACATACGTGAGGCTTTCGACCCCTATTTTACCTCGACCATCCTGAGCGAGGAAACGAACCCGAACAAGCTCAACGACCTCGCCGACGCTTTGGAAAAATTCGAGGTGTATAGTGATTTCCAAGTGGACGAGTTTTTCGAAAGATACGTGAACGGGGAAGAAAGAACCAAACTCGACCCGATTGTCGACACTTCCGCCCACCTATTCAAGAACGATTTGGACGATGACAAGAAAATCGATTTCAAGGTGAAAGCGAAATCCTTTTTGCGGACGTACGGCTACCTCTCCAAAATTCTGGATTTCAACAATCCCCAGTGGGAAAAGCTCTGGTGGTACCTCAAATTCCTCATTCCGAAACTCCCGCTGGACGAAACCGGGGATCCGGCTGACGGAATCCTCGAATCCATCGATATGGGAAGCTACCGGCCACAAAATCAATGAACCCAAAATATCGCCCTGAGTCCCGAGGTCGGCGAGGTTGCCCCGATTCCGGTGGACGTGCGAGGCGGGAAGCCGGAATCCGAATTCGACTCGCTGGAGAATATTTTGAAAGAATTCAACCAGCGGTTCGGGGACATCGACTGGACCGACAAGGACAAGGTGAACAAAATCCTGACCGAGCAGATTCCGGCAGACATGAAGGCCGACGCGGAAACGATGAAGGATATCGCGAATTCCCCGGACAAGCAGAACGCGAAAATATCGTCGGACAAGAAGCTATCGGAGCTCATGCAAAATTATCTCCATACCCACACGGAAATCTACCGGAGATTTTCTTCGGACAAGGATTTTCAGAGGCGGTACAAGGAATTCATTTTCGATGCCATGTGGGAGGGCGGGGAAGGGGCGGGGGAAGGGAAGGAGAGG
>CAIVSN010000164.1 GCA_903908595.1 uncultured bacterium | reverse complement strand
TTTTTTCCGGCGTGAACGCGTTAAAAAACGAAGGAGGGGCATTTAAATGGGGCAGGTTTTTATGGAAAAACGTGTCAAGCGGAAAAGTTTTTGGTGGTGGCGGAGGGGTTGATAGTTACTTTAAATTTAGACATGAACAACCCTTCTAACCCCTTCCCACCCCCAAAACAAAACCTTGTAAAACCCCGCCTTCCCCCTATAATTCGCCCCGAATTCACATCCACCCACCCACATTCACCCCACCCCACCAATGAACGGAAAATACTCCCCCGAAACTTCGGAAAAGCACTGGCAGGATTTCTGGCAAAAAAACGAAACGTACCGGTACGACCCGGACTCCGCCAAGCCGACGTATTCCATCGACACCCCGCCCCCGACCGTTTCCGGAAACATCCACATCGGCCATATTTTTTCGTATACCCAGGCCGAAATCATCGCGCGGTACAAGCGCATGTCGGGCTTCAACGTGTTCTATCCGTTCGGCTTCGACGATAACGGGCTGCCCACCGAGCGGCTCGTGGAGAAGGAAATCGGGAAAAAGGGCGTGGACATGCCCCGGGAAGCCTTCAACGCGGCCTGTTTGGAAATCACCCGGAAGTACCGCGACGAATTCAAGCGCCTGTGGATTTCCGCCGGTATCAGCGCGGATTGGAGCTTGGAATATTCGACCATCTCCCCGCTGGCGCAGCGTATTTCCCAGAAGTCTTTCCTGGAACTCTACAAAAACCAGCAGGTCGTACGGCGGAACATTCCCGCGCTCTGGTGTACCGAATGCGCGACTTCCATCGCCCAGGCGGAACTCGACGACCAGGAGGTCGACGCGGTTTTCTACGATATCGCGTTCCACACGCCAACCGGGACGCTCACGATTGCCACCACCCGGCCGGAGCTTTTGCCCGCCTGCGTGGCGGTATTCGTCCACCCCGAAGACCCTCGGTTCGCCTCGCTCGTCGGCACGATGGTGCGGACCCCGCTCGGGCACGAAATCCCCGTGATGACCGACGAAAAAGTCGAACCGGCGAAGGGGAGCGGCGCCGTGATGTGCTGTACGTACGGGGACGAGACCGATCTCTATTGGAAAGAAACATACGACCTGCCGGAAAAAATCATCCTCGACCGGAAGGGGATGGTCCACGGGACCGGAATCCCGGAGCTCGATGGCGTATATAGCAAAAAGGCCCGGGGCATCCTCGTGAAAATGCTGCGGGATTCCGGCGACCTCCTCGGCGAGAAGCAGATCCGCCATGCCGTGAAGGCCCACGAGCGCTGCGGGACCCCGATGGAACTCCTCCCGGCCCAGCAGTGGTTCGTGGATATCATGCCGATTCGCGAAAAACTCCTGGCCGCCGGCAACGAAATCGTTTGGCGACCGGAGTACATGCAAAAACGCTACGACGACTGGGTGGAAAATCTCAAGTGGAACTGGTGCATTTCCCGGCAGCGGTTCTTCGGGATTCCCACGCCCGTCTGGTACTCGAAGATTACCGGGGAAACCGTGCTTCCGGACTATGATCAGCTCCCGGTGGATCCGATCCGCGATTTGCCGCGAACCATGCCGGCGGGACACTCGGCCGATGACCTGATCCCCGACCTCAACGTGTTCGACACCTGGGCGACTTCTTCGCTCAGTCCGGAAATCAACGGGCACTGGATGGAACCGGACGATTTCACGCAAAAAATCCAACCGATGGACCTGCGTCCGCAGGCGCACGACATTATCCGGACCTGGGCGTTCTACACGATCGCGAAGAGCGTCCTGCACCATGGGCGGATTCCGTTCCGCGAAATCATGATTTCCGGGCACGTGCTCGCGAAGGGCGGGGAAAAAATCAGCAAATCGAAGGGGAATGCCGGAAAATCGCCCGAGGAACTCATCGCGGCGCACTCCGCCGACGCGCTCCGGCTCTGGGCGTGCGGGGCCTCGTTGGGAAAAAATGCCATCCTGGACGAACGGGAAATCGTCAACGGGAGAAAGCTCATCACCAAGCTCTGGAACGTGGGCAATTTTATCGAGCCGCTCCTCGAAGGATTCTCCATCGGGACGACGGCGATTCCCGAGCAACTCGAACTCGTCGACCAGCACGTGCTCCACGGCGTCTCAAAGCTCGAACGCGACATGAAAAAACATCTGGACGAATTCGAATTCGGACTCGCGCTCAACGAGTTCGAGAAGTTTTTCTGGCAGGTGTTCTGCGATAACTATCTCGAAATCATCAAGGACCGGATGTACAATCCGCAGAATTACCAACGCGCCGACGCGGCGAAGGTTTCCGGGCAATACGCGCTCCGCCATACGCTTTTTTCGATGCTCAAGCTTTTGGCGCCGTTCATCCCGCATGTCACGGAAGAAATGTACCAGCGCCTTTTCGCGAAAACCGAAGGCGCATCGAGCATTCACCTCCTGACGTATTCGGTCGGCGAAGTGCAAGGGCTCAGCCGGACGGCCGAGCATTGCGATCGGGTCATGGAGAGGATGTTTGCCGTAATCGAAGGGGTTCGGAAATTCAAGACCACGAACCAATTGAAGCTTTCCGAACCGGTGGAAGCGGTAGAAATCAGGGGATCTGCGGAGGATATCGAGCTGCTCGAAGAGGTTGCCGAGGATATCGGGGGAGTTTCTAAGTCGAGGAACGTGCGTTTTGAGGAGGGTGGGGTATTGGGGGTGGGGGTGGTGTTGGGGTAGGGTTGCTTTGGTGTATCGATCAAGTTCTTTGTCGGAATGGGGACTTATTCTTCGGTGTCGACTCGGAAAGAGGAAGTTGAGGTGTTTCTTTTGTGTTTTTTTTGAGGTGGTTGAATTCGATTTCTTTGGCGACGTAGTAGAATACGTCGTCGGTTTTTTCGTCGCCGGTTTTCCGCGAGATTGGGAAAGAATGTTTTTTCACAGCCATGGGATTTGTTTTTGGAATATGCGCGTACGGGAGATTTGACATATCTATTCTGTTCGTTCATGGGGAAAGCCTCTTTGGATTTGGCACAGCATACGGGGGATTATGACATATCTATTCTGTTCGTTAGTATCCAAAATACTAAAATAAATCATTGTCAATATTATTTAGTGTCAAAATTGAGGCATGTATAGTAGCTTATTCATAATTTTAATTACTCATTATAAATAGCCTAAAATTCATGGTCATGAAATCCAAATGAAAAAGACATTTATCATCAAGGAATAGGCGTGAATTGGAATATATAATCCTTGCCTATTTATATGAGAAGCGAGGAGTGAAAAAAATGAAAACCATCGCGAATGATATTCTGAAAATGGAATTGAAATGAATCTCAAAGGAAGACGTAAAGAATGTTGTATATGATTTGATATTGAGTGGCTTGATAAAATTTGATAGCCATGAGCTTACACAAACAGGTTGGTCGCGCTATACTGACCAATTGAATGCGAACCGAAGTTCGGCTATGGCAAAGCTAGTCGGTTTGATATTCAAGTCCCCTTTTATAATGGCGTCTCTATTGAAAAGGCATTATATTTTTGCCTTAGCGGTAGTGTTGATGGTTTTTTCGTATTTCAAAATAATAGATTTTTCCGAAATCGTCAGCGTCGAGATGTTAAGCAAGACCTATTGAGTTGATATATCTTTTATTTCCAATGCAAAAGACGTGTTTGTTACGTATTATGAGGGCGACAAATATGCAAATACCAGATTTTTTTCCGAAATGGCGGATTTCATGAAAAGACATGCTGCTTGACTTGAGAATGACGATGAACTCAAACAGATATGTGGAAACTACAAGTGGCAATTGATAGGTATACCTTGAAATATTTTAAATTTCGATTGCGGAATAGCAATGGAAGAAAACAAGTCAGTTATTTTTTTATTAAATTGAAAGGAAATATTTAAACTCCATTGTAGCGGAAAAACCAGCGTAGGAAATTGTAAAGATGGAAAATTAACCTTGGTAAGAACAGTCTATGCTGACTCCGATTTTTATTCATGAGTTCCTTTAGATAGCTATGAAAGTGTATTTTACACATTGCGAAACAGACAATGGGTTGTCGATCCTACGCAGGGTTATTCCATCGTGAAGCAAAAGAAGAAGAATTGAGTCGAGGACGTGAGATATTATTCGTACAGGCAAGTCGACGCGGATGAATTATTGTGAATCAAAAACAATTCGATCTCAAATCGAGACATATTATCTTCGTTCAAGATTGCCTTCATGGATTTGATCAAAAACAAAAAAGTGTTTTCGGTCACTCCAGCTGAGACTTACAACGAAGGATGTGCTAGGATTCGCAGGGTTTTCGATAATTCCGATATAGAAATTTCGTACGAATGCCTGTGAAAAAACAATATGAAAAAAATCAACAATGACGGATATTCGGAAAAACGTTCGGTTGTTACTTTTACGGAGGGGTCGATCGAAGACTCAGAATATGTCAAATCTATAAATGAAACGTATTTGTGAGTGAATGGAGAAAAAGTGAATGCTACCCCTGACGATTGAACTTACTCTGAAAAAATGACATATTTCGACAAGAACGACAGGGTCGTAGCCGAAAGATTTTTCGGTACCGATGGATTCTCTACGATATTGGAAGCTGACGGAAACGGCATAAAATATAGTTGAAAATCGTATCAGCACTATTGATCCTGATCACAGGTTGCCGAAATGATATATTTGTCAAAAAACTGAGACCAGCTCATCACAGATTGAATCACTAAAATCAATTATGATCATGACTCTAAGTGAAATGAAATTCAAACCGTTTTTTTAGGAATATGAAATCGCCTAGCCATAAATGAATATTGAGTCAGTATTATAAAAGCAAAATTTGATGGGGAATGAAAACAGATAGAGGAAACTCTATATGGAAAGGATTGAAAGCCGATAGATAATATTTGGTGATTTCAAAAGTGGGTAATCGAGCGTTGAAAGAGCGATAATCTCAATCGGCGATACTCGAAAGTCATAAGATACTCCAAAGATTGAATAATTAAGAAAAGTGGAATTCTGGAAAACAAAGATGCCTTTTCTATAATATTTGAAGAATTTGATGAGAATTCAAATCAGATTTTGGAGTGATATTTCAATGAGAAAGGATGAGAAAGAATTATAATCAAGAGAGCATTTGACAGTGAATGATTGCTGATTGGAGAAGAAAAATGCCATTTCCATTGAAATATCAAATCGGTTCGGAGGTCGATTTATGAAGAATGCCGGTAAATTAGTTTTGTTCAAGACCAGAATATTATCTTTGTGACCTTAATATTTCGAGTCTCAATCCAGATTGCATTAGCTAGGTAACATGCTTAGTACATGCATTTTCATTGGGGTGGCTTCCATTAAAAAAACACTCCATCCCATCTAGCAACCTTCCCAAATATTCCCTTTTGGAGTATATGACAAATAGTATATACTTCCCTCAAGTACGGTACGTTCAATGGTTTCTCTAATAAAACCAAACCCGTTTTTATGACTTTTTCGTTATGCAACGCCCGGAAGAATATACAAGAAAAACACTCATAGACCCCATCCTTAAGGAGAAAGGTTGGGATTTTGAAACCCAGATTATCGAAGAAGAGCCCTATGAATGAGTGGAAGTCATCAACGGCAAGCAGGTAAAAATAGGAAAAACCGGCAGGGTTGACTATCTTCTTTGCTTACATAAGAACGGCGTTAAGCTCCCCATCGCTATTCTTGAAGCAAAAAAAGAAGACGAATTTTCTTCACTTTGATTGGATCAGGCCAAAAAATACGCAATGCGGTTCAATGTTCCGTTCGCGTTCGCGACCAACTGACACCTCGTAAGTGCGTTCAATTACCATTCAGAGGAAACGATTTTTGATTTCCCAATTGGCAACTTCCCGAGTCCCGAATATTTGAAGGGACTCTATGAACAAAAAAAATGAATCAGCCTAGAAGATATCCGAACGGATGCCCTTTTTGTCCCATATTCCACGTCCACCGGTCAACCGAGATACTATCAAGATGCCGCAATTCGCGCAACCATTGAAAAGGTCTTAAGCAAAGCCACCGACAATAATCGCGTACTGCTTTCCCTAGCGACATGATCAGGCAAAACTACTCTCGCAGTCCAGCTTATTCATAGGCTCATCCAGTCAAATAACGCCAAGAAAGTACTCTTCCTCTGTGACCGAACCACCCTTTCGAGCCAGGCTTTTGGAGACTTTTCCAAGGTGTTTGCCAGCAATGTAGCTATCATAGGGAAGAACAAATCCTTTAAAAATGCCAAAATCATCGTTGCCACCTATCAGAGCCTCAAACTCGAAGGCGATGACGTTGATGAAGCCTTTTTCCCTACTCATTTCCCGCCGAACTATTTCACCCACATCATCATTGATGAGTGTCACCGGAGCGCTTATGGGAAATGGTTTGAGCCAATGCATTCCAACCCCGATGCCGTGCATATCTGATTGACCGCGACCCCGAAGAAAATCGAGATATCCGAAGAGGACGAAGAAGGGCTTGCGGATCTGAAGATTCTCGGGGACAATTTCAAGTATTTCGGAGAGCCGGTCTACGAATATACTATCGGCCAGGGGCAAAAAGACGGTTTCTTGGCACAATGCGAAATCACTTCGCTGACGCTCAATATCGACAAAGAGATATACACCAAGGCGGAAATCCTCAGGCTGGAACCGATAAACGCAAAGACCGGGAAACCAATGGAAGAGTCTGAACTCAAGGATCAATACGAATCGAGACATATGGACAAAATCTTGATCATTCCCAAGCGGACGAAGGAATTTTCAAAGAGCCTTATGAAACATTTTGAAGATAGTGGGGAATACAACCAGAAAACCATAATCTTCTGCGCATCGGATACCCATGCCGACCATGTTGCTGCCGAACTGAATTCGATGTACGCAAAGCTCTGCCCGAAAGACCAGCAGGTAAAACATTTCGCATTCAAGTTCACTTCGAAGGTTTTCCTGGAGAAATGAAAGAATCATGATACCCAAGAGACGCTCAAGGCGGATTTCGAATCGAAATCGAACGATTATATGATTGCCACCACCGTTGATCTGCTTTCGACGGGAGTGGACATCAAGCCGCTTCTGAATGTCGTGTTCTTCCGGCACATCGCTTCTCCTATTTTGTTCTATCAAATGATTGGTCGGGGTACCAGGATACATCCGGAAAGTGGAAAATACGTCTTTCAAATCTGCGACTACACCAACGCCACCCGGCTCTTTGGCAAAGATTTCATCGCGAAATGGAAGAAAAAATGAGAAGAGACCGATACTGGGGCTGGCACCTGAACGAAGCGACCTATAGCCAAAACTACCAATGAAAGCACGGTTTCTCTCCCAGAGGGGCATAGCGAAGTGACAAAATATATCTTGGTCGATGAGAAGAAAATTCCCGTACAGCAATACATGGATACGCTCGTGAAATCCATCCTCGAGAGCGTCAAAGATGTCGAGCTACTCCGGGAAATATGGATAGACCGGGAGAAACGTACCCACCTCGTTAACAGCCTCTATGGCGGTATTGGAAGTATTGGCAAACTGGTGGAAATTCTGCATCTCGATGAATCCGAACAGTACGAACTCTACGATATCATCAAAGAACTCGTGTTCAAGCAGGAGAAGCTCACTCGGAATCAACGAGCCAACAATTGCCTGAAGAGATTTCGGAATGCCCACCATCCGACCGATGTCCAAAGCCAAATCTACGAAGTGCTCATCGATCAGTTCAGAAAAGGAGGAATGGAAGCCTTGGAGAAAAAAGAGTTCTTTGAACTCTCGATTATCAAGGAACATGGATGAATCTTGGCACTTGGGATACTTGGGAAACCGAAGGAAGTCATTCAGGATTTTAAGAATTCCATTTTGGCTGATTAATTATTTATAACTGCGATATGGCACAGAGAAAATTACCGGAGGGATGGAAATATGAAGATTTTGAAAAATGTGTCGAAATACTTGATAATCAGAGAAAACCTATAAATTCCTCTGAAAGAAGCGAGAGAATTTGAGAAATACCCTATTATTGAGCGAATTGATTGGCAGGGACAATTGACGATTATCTTTTTAATGAAGAGCTTGTGCTCTTGGCAGAGGACGGCTGAGATTTTATCAATAAGAAAATTAATGTAGCTTATTTGATTTCCTGAAAGAGCTGGGTAAATAATCATGCTCATGTTTTGAAATGAAAAAATTGAGTCTCCAATAAATGGCTCTGTTTTTTTTTAAATACCGTAGATTATTCGGATAAGGTATCAGGTTCGACCAGATTAAAGCTCAATCAATGAGAAATGAAAAAAATACGTATCCTTGTGCCAACTCTCTCGGATCAGCAAAAAATCGTTGCCTATCTCGATAAACAATTCACCTTTATCGATTCCATGGAACGGGAAATTGAGGCATATGCAGGAAAGCAGGATAAAGATGAGACGAATAAGAGAAAATTGGGAAAATTAGATGAATTGGAAAATTGAATCATTGATACAGCATTTCAGTGATTTGATACAGTAAAATTAGGTGAAGTAGTTTCAATGAATAGTTCAAAAAATGAACATGACAAAGACTTGTTATCTAAAATTTCAGATAATCAAGAGGTAACTTTCCTGCCAATGTCATCGATTTCCGAAGATGGATACATTCAAAATTACACAACTTGATTTTTTTCAAAATTGAAGAAATGATATACCTATTTTAGGGAGTGAGATGTTCTCATGGCAAAAATTACGCCTTGTATGGAGAATAAAAAATCTTGTATTGTGGATAAAACAATTCATTGATTCTGATTCTGATCTACGGAGTTCCATAGTTTCCGTACATCTCCTTTGGTACTCAATAAATATCTGTTTTATTTTTTGAGATGAAACCTTTTTTTAAAGGATTGCGAGCTTAATTTCAACTGAGCTGCCTGACATAAAAGAGTTCCAGCAGAATTCATTTCAAATTATGAATTACCTCTTCCAGATATACAAACGCAAAAACAAATTGTCCAAAAAATCGAAACACAATTCGCTCAAATTGACACCATCCGAAGAGAAGTCCTAAAACAGCAAGGTAATCTCAAAGAGCTCAGAAAAGCCATCCTTTTCGGAGTTTTCGGAGGTTTTGAAGATTAATAATCGTATTTTACATTCCCGCAAACCCATGAACAAATCCCTTTCAAATGTCGAGCAGATGAATTCGTATCTCAAGACGATTATGGATATTATGCGCCGAGACAAGGCGAAATGACCGATGGAATATATCCCGGAACTTACTTGGATGATGTTCATGAGGCTTCTCGATGAGAAGGAATGCCGACAACACGAAGAAGCCGAGATGGTGGGGGAGGACTTCGAAGAGTCTCTCGGTTTTCCGTATCGATGGCGAGATTATGCTTTTCAAGATATAGAATGAGTGATTGTTATCGATGCGAAAATCAATAAGAAAGAGAT
>CAIVSN010000163.1 GCA_903908595.1 uncultured bacterium | reverse complement strand
GGTCCCAGCAGTCGCGGTCCCAGCAGTCGCGGTCCCAGCAGTCGCGGTCCCAGCAGTCGCGGTCCCAGCAGTCGCGGTCCCAGCAGTCGCGGTCCCAGCAGTCGCGGTCCCAGCAGTCGCGGTCCCAGCGGCTTCCGTATCGGTTCCCCCGAGCGCCGCAAGAATCGCGGCGATGACCGCCCCCGAGTTCGACGCAACGGCCGTGGTGGCAGTAGTGGTATCGGTAGCAGTAGTGGCAGTGGAAGTCCCCGTAGTTGTCGTATCGGTGGTAGCGGTATCGGTTCCCCCGAGCGCCGCAAGGATCGCGGCGATGACCGCCCCCGAGTTCGACGCAACGGTCGTGGTTGTCGTAGTAGTGGTAGCAGTCCCAGTGGTCGATCCCCCGGTAGCGGTATCGGTTCCCCCGAGCGCCGCAAGAATCGCGGCGATGATCGCCCCAGAATTCGTCGTAACGGTCGCGGTCGTCCCGGTCGCCGTAGTGGTTCCCGTGGTCGATCCTCCAGTAGCGGTAACGTTTTCCGTGAGGGTCGCAAGGATGCTCGTTTTGTTTACCAGGAGCACTAAATCGTCGAAGAACATATTTCAGGTGGACAGGGCCGTTTTCGTGTCGCTCAGTTCATAGACGAGATACGCGGACATTTTTTGCACGTCCGAATCGCTCACGTATTTTGAACTTCTGGCCAAGGCCGATATCCCCACGTTAAGATTTTCGAGATACGTGGTAAATCCTACCGCCGTCAAGCCCGTTCCCCGAGCGAGAATGTTGACAATGATGGCATTGAGCCGGGGCGCATATTGTGCAACTGCCGTTCGGTTCGGATTGTTCGTGCTGGGTTGCCACAGGCTTGAAGCCGTAGACGGTGTCACGGTCGAACCCGAAAACTGTGAAAAAAGGGAGCCGTATTTGAAATCGAATGACGACAGTATGCCGCCAAACACGATGACCGCGACCACGATACCGGCAAGAATTTTTTTCCCGCGTTCGGAGCTTTCTGGGTGTTCGGAGCCTTTCGTTGTCACTTCTGTGGATTCGTTTTCCTTAACTGAATCGGTCAAGGACGTTTTTTCAGTTTTCATATATATAAAAAAATGAGATATTGAAACGCAACTGGGGAGCAGGTTTCGAGAATTGTAGGATATAGTTGTTCGGTTTGCAAGTTATTTTTTCAATATCTTTTCCAAGACTGGCGAATCGGATAGATCTGGGATCGTATAATCAATAACGAAGTGCCACTCCAAATGAAACGATAGGATAGATTTACAAAACATCCTAACCACCGTTTCCATGCGGAAACCGGGAGGAAGAGCCGGTTCTTCCTGGTGCGGAAGATATCTCAGAAGACTTCTGCCCTGATGTCCGAAGCGCAGAAAGAAGTGTTCGACGAAGAAATCAGCTTATTATACCCAATAGGAATCGGTTTTCGGTATTTTACGGTTACAATCTTTTGGATATTTCACCAAGCCTTTTTGGCTTTTATGGCGGAAATGTCTCCGCCTTCCATTTCCCGATAGGCATGCCGCTCTCGACAGTCGTTTCTTTTCCTTCGTGATCAGCGAGACTACCGGCAGCTTTGGGAAATTCCGGGGGTGTCCCGGTTGCGTCATCTGAATCCATCGGCAACTATACCCAACAGGAATTGGTTTCCCGGTTTTTCCAGCCACTTATTCGGACATCTTTTATTTTTTTCTTCGGTCACTTATTCCCGATAAGCTCCCGAAAGAAGAAAAATAAAATCTGTTCCGAATCTGTAACCGTAAAAAGCCGAAAACCAATTCCTATTGGGTATAATTCGGTTCTCCGTTCGATTCCCATACCGTGTCCGCAAGCGTCTTTTTGGCTTCGTTCATTCAGATGGTGATTGACACCTGGAAGCCAGATTGATTGTGCTTGCCTCCAGTGGGCAAATAGGATCTTGCTTGGCTTACCGTTCGGTTGAGATCAAAATACAGCCAGCCGGACTCCTTTGCGGAAAAGGATATGGGTCCGAGGGTGGTATCCAATACATTCCCTCCGCAATTTGTTTGGTCGTAACACATATCGTTGCCAAAAGCCGTTTGCGAACCTTTGAAGAATTCCGTGGCGTTAAACGGGACCGTTCCGGCAAATCCGCTCGCGCTTGCCTTTTTTCAGAACGTCTCAACCGTGGTGGCGTCAATTTCGTCCAATGCCTCCTTTACATGTTCCGGTGCCGAATTCCATCGGTAAAATACGGTATTTCTCGGGACATATGCATCATAATACAATGTCTGTACCGAGGATCATGCGGGGATCCATATGCGTCCTTTCCCTTCGTTGCCCGGAGAAATCACATCCCAGGCGTTTGTTGAGACGCTGATGATCAAATTCGATGCGGGATAGGGCGACTCGACCGTATTCGGTTTCGGCTCATTGAGCTTATACTGGTAGTATTTGGATACGCGAATGGAATTGTTTCTATGCTGTTGGCCATCTTTTCCGCATCGTCGCTGTGCGTCGGTAAGCTGAGCCGTATTCGCAGCGGTATACCCGTTTTGATCGATATCGTTCCAAAGATCGTTCGTGGATGAAAGGCATCCGAAAAAGTGCTGATACGCGTATCCCCCTCCGTATTTTTCCCAATTCGCTGCTCTCTCCTCCTCAGTTCGGTAAGCCGTATCTCTTCGTGGATCAACATTCGTGTTATCCCTCCAGGGCATCGGCGTGTTCACTCACCATTCAAGCATTTCTTTCCATGCCGTGGCTGGAGTAAGCAGCGATTTGGTAATCGAGGGATAGGCCGGATCATGAACGACGCCGTTCGCCGCCTGGGAGGCAGGATCGGGCTTCCTGAGTTCTTGGACGCGCGGATAGATATATTTGAAGAGGAACGCGTATTCCGGGCCGACCTGGGCTTGGGTGGTGTCGTCGAGCTTGTCGACGAGCCCCAGGTAGCTGTCGAGGTAGGCGTTGTAGGCAGCGGCGTTCATGGGATTACCCCCTTTGGACTCGGCCTTGGCCTTGACGCGGGCGACGACCCCGTCGAGGATCCCGGCCCCGGCGCCGCCCGTGAGGCGGGAAAGGTCGGAGTCGGCCGAGGAATCCCGGGTCCGGTACGGGGTGGATTCGAGGAGCGCGCCGGTGCCGGACGAGGCTCAGAACACGGCGAGGGCGGATACGGCGAAAAGGCCGAAAGCGAGGAAGTACTGGCTCGGGCTCGAAGGGGTTTTCATGGGGATGAACATGAGGGGATAGGACTCGGGGGTATTGTATGAGGTATTTCCGGGAAAATCAAGGGGAAAATACGGAAAATCGCCTTTTCCGCCAAATAGTCCCGATCGGAGGATTCGAGTCTGTCCTACAATTATACCCAACGGGAATTGGTTTTCGGTGTTTTACGGTTACGGATTCGGAACAGGTTGTATTTTTCTTCTTTCGGGAGCTTATCGGCAATACGAGACCGAAGAAAAAAATAAAAGATGTCCGGATAT
>CAIVSN010000162.1 GCA_903908595.1 uncultured bacterium | reverse complement strand
GCCATTCCACCGTATCTCTTCCAGCGCAAGAAGACACTGATCCTCCGTAGAAAAATCATTCAGAAATTCTATCATATTTTTTGGATATATCATGATAGGAATCTACTTATCATGGGAGGTGGTGTCAAGTTAAAACCCATTTATTAGTTTTGAAGTTTGATCATCATTGGGCTAATGGATCCCAAGAAATCTCTCTTGCAATAGGATCATTAATATTTGCTAGTGCATTTGCTAGTGCTTGACTCAATCCCTCTTCTCTTGATTCAAAAGCTTCCGCTGCAGTATTCTGTGTACTGCTTTTTTTTGAGTCAAATTTTCACATAAAAAAAAGATTAATAAATTAAAAATTATAATTGAATAAAGGTAGTATTTCTCATGTTTTATCTTTTCCTGAAAAAAATCTATCAGAAATCACTAGCGGGCGGTTAACATCAAACCCGATACCCCATTGTATACCCAATAGGAATTGGTTTCCCGGTTTTTCCAGTCACATATCCGGACATCTTTTATTTTTTTCTTCGGTCACTTATTGCCGATAAGCTCCCGAAAGAAGAAAAATACAACCTGTTCCGAATCCGTAACCGTAAAATACCGAAAACCAATTCCTATTGGGTATATCTGTTTTAAGCAACAAAACAAGGGTACGATTTTTTTTCGATTTCAGGCGGAAGGGGGATGATAGTGCAAACCTATCATTTCTCTTCTTTCAATATGAATCATGGAAAATACGTCTTTGCCCAGTTTATGGAATGGATTCCGCGTTACGAATTCGATCAGTGCGTCCAGAGATATGCCGGAGAATACCGCCTGGAAACGCATCCTGTCGAATCCCGTATCCGAAACCGACAGGCAGGCATGAGTGCGCTCCGACCAAATCATGAAATTCTCCGGCACCCAGGCAAGGAAAGATTATCCGGATCGGATTCGGAGGGTGCGGTACTGCGACCGGGAAACGAAACGGTACTTCTTGTTCATGATCGACAACAAGACGGTATCGCCGCTCCTTATCGCGGAACTCTATACCCAATAGGAATTGGTTTTCGGTATTTTACGGTTACAGATTCGGAACAGGTTTTATTTTTCTTCTTTCGGGAGCTTATCGGCAATAAGTGACTGAAGAAAAAAATAAAAGATGTCCGAATATGTGACTGGAAAAACCGGGAAACCAATTCCTATTGGGTATACAAGGCGCTGGAGCGTCGAGCTCTTCTTCCAGCGGATCAGGCAACGCCTCCGCATCCAAAGGTTCTACTGATTCTCGGAAAACGCGGTGAAGACCCGGATATGGAAGCGTTATCGGTATACGTCCTCGCCGCGATTCTCAAAAAGGAACTCAATCTCTCCAGTACCCTCTACGAGATTTTACAAGTTTTACGAGTTTCAGTTTTTGATACCCCCCATTTCAAGCCTTTTCTCCGGCGAAGATTGCAGGAATGAAGACGAACTGGATCAAACGTCGCTATTTTAAGCCATTGTTAACCGTCCGCTCGTGAGTAAATATAGGATTTTTGAACAGGAAGAATCGCTCGGAAAATCGAGAACCATATTTTCAAGAGACCCCTGCAAACGATGAAATCCGAATTCCATTTCGGGTATCCCCGTTCAACGTACGCAGCTACGTTGAACGGGGATACAAAAACATTGATTTTCTTACACTATTTGTTATAATACTCTGAGTTTTATAACAAACTCTATGATTTATCGAGAAATTATCCCCAAGATAGAGTCCTGGATCGGAGAGCGGAAAATTCTCGTCCTCAAAGGATCGCGACAGGTGGGAAAGACCACCATCCTCCGGTATTTGCAAGAGAAGCAAGAGGAGAACGGGACGAAGACCCTCTTTTTTTCGGCTGACCGGGAACTCGGGAATCCCCTGTTCGCATCCTCGAAAAATTTCGCGTTTTTTCTCGGAACCCAGATTCCCGATGGGAAAAAGCTTCTCGTATTCATTGACGAATTCCAATTCATCCCCAATGCCGGACTGTTTTTGAAGGGCGTGTTCGACGAAATCGGAGACCGGGTCCAAATCCTGGTCTCCGGATCCAGCAGTCTGGAAATTACGAAAAATACGGAGTTTCTCACCGGCCGGAAAGTCGAATTCGAAATTCGCGGCCTCAGTTTTTTCGAATACGTCAATTCCGTTTCGAAATATTCGTATGCGAGATATCCGCTCGGCACGATCCGCCCGGAATTGTTCGACACGGAGGAAATACGGCGCCATCTTCTCACGTATCTGAATTACGGTTCGTATCCGGAAGTATGCACCACGCTGGATCCCGGAAAAAAAGACATCATCCTCGATGACATCATCACGACCTACATATCGAGGGACATCTCGGGATTCATGCGGGTCGATGCCGTTTCCGCTTTCAACAACCTGCTTCGGCTGCTGTCGCATCAGTCTGGCAACGTCGTGAACAAGTCAGAACTGGCAAATACGCTCGATATCCCCTTGCGGAAAATCGAGCACTATATCGATATTTTGGAGGGCACGTACGTGCTCGATCTCGTTCGACCGTACTTTCGCAATCCGAGAAAGGAGATATCGAAAATGCCGAAGGTCTATTTCGAAAATCTCGGGGTTCTCCATTTTTTCCAAAAAAAACGCCAGTACTCTTTGGATACGCTCGAAGGCAACGTCGTCGAGAACTTCATTTATTGCGTCCTTCTGGAAAGTTTCCGAAAAGAGCAGATTGCCTACTATCGCACCATCTCGAAATCCGAGATCGATTTCATCGTCGAGACTTCTTCCTGATGTATTCCGATAGAAGCGAAATACCGAAACAAAGTCGATAAGATTCCCTTGGCAATCCGGAATTTCGAAGAAAGCTACGGGGCTTCCCCGCATTCGATCGTATTCTCCAAAAACACGTTCAAATCCGATTGAAACGAGCATGTGATACCGTATTATCTTGCTCCGTTTATCGACTTCAAGAATATTTGATAATGCCAAGTCTGTAAAAAAGGGTTTTTAACCGGTCACTAGTGATCTTTTCTACTATTCAGCCAAGGAATTAGCCATACGGGATTTACGCTACTAGAAAAGTTCATCTGTTTTACAATTTTGGGGCGGTGATTCGAGAAGGTTAGAACTTCATTGCAGTCACCTAAGCTTGTCTATTTCGTCCGTATCTTTTTGAGCAAGCTCTCAAGAATCTTAAAATTACGGGTTCATTCCTTTTGATTTTTAAGAAGGGTATCCACCTGAAGCCGGTACTTCAGTCTCTTGCTGAGTGGCATCTTGTTAATCTGTCCGGCAAGCTTATTGATAGCTTGCACTGTTTTCTTGGGTATAACCACCTGAGAAGGAGCGTTAGTGCTTCCGGTATCCATAAGCCTATTGATAGCTTGCATTGTTTTATCAGGTATGGCTACCCGAGAAGGAGCATTAGTGCTTCCAGTACCAATATTAACTGAAGGTTTATCTTTTTGAGGCGATAATGGAGGATTTCCATCTTTAGAAGAAAATAAAATAATAAACTCTTTTCCATTTATATTGGTATGAAAAGCGATACTTTTTCAGTCTGGCGAATAAATAGGGGAATTTACGGAAATATATTCCTTACTTTCTATATCGTCCTTTACCATAAGGTTCTTTCAATTTTTCTTCGCAGAATACGCGAAGCTTTTGCCATTTTTTGAAAAAACTGGGTAATAGACAAAATCATAAGTTTTACCTTGTTTTCCATCCTTTATTATAAAGGATTTACCATCCTTTTTTGCTACAAAAGCAAAACTATTTTCCGTAGGGGAAAATACTGGCGAATT